>CP107208.1:2400000-2700000 GCA_025758045.1 Oscillospiraceae bacterium
TTAAGTCTCAAAGAGAGGTTTGTTGTCACAGAGTATGTCCTAAAAGGAAAGCCCTTTAAGGAAATTGCTCAAGAAACAGGACTCAAAGAAAAAGGAGTGGCATCTGCCTATGATTACTTCCTATTAGGAACACTGTAAATACAAGGCTTTTCGGAGCCTACAAACCAGAAAAAATAATATTTGATCTATCACATTACGCAAAAAGCCGTCCGGCATGAAAAACGGGCGGCTTTTTTGCGTGGATAGACGGAAAGGAGGCGCAAAAATAACTACAAAATTTTAGCGTTCAAATTTGTGCAACTTTAACGAAAAGGAGGATCGTAAATGGCCGATGAAAAATTGAATACTGGCCCTGCGGAGAATATTTCCCCGGAGGCCGCCGAGCCTATCATTACACCCGAACAGGCCGCAGCGTCTGAGCCCCAGCAGGAACAGACCGGGCCTGCCATACCTGAGTCCGGCGATGTGGTTGTGTCCTTTGACAAAATCAATGAACTTATGGCGGAAAAGAGGCAGAACGCCCGCGCCGAAGTCGAAAAGGCGGAAACCCCCGAAACGCCAGAGGCGGCAGCCCCCGGAGAAACACCGCAGCCCGCCAATACGGAGGAACCGAAAAAGCCGCGCCGTGGCCGTCCGCCGAAAGCGGAAAAGGCTGCGACTGAAAATCAGAAAGCGGAGAAATCGGCTGGGGCCCGCAAGGGCCGCCCACCCAAGGCGGATAAGGCGGCCCCTGACAAGCCCAAGCCGTCCAAACGAGACAAAGTGTCCCGAAGCGATGGAAAGGCCCCGGATGCCAAGGAGCCCATTAAGCCCGCACAGGATACGGCACTGAAGGAAACTGCCGCTGTGGAACAGACGGCTCCCGAGCCGACTACACCGCCCCGCCCGGTTGAGGAAGGCAAGCTGGTTTATCTGAAACTTTCCGAGGTTCATCCGTTTCACACATTCCGTCCGCACCCCTTTAAGGTACGGGACGATGCGAAGATGCAGGAAATCGTTGCTTCTATCCGCGTAAACGGTGTAATGGTTCCCGGTCTTGCCCGCCCGGAGAAAGATGGAAACGGCTATGAAATTGTAGCGGGCCATCGCCGTACCCACGGCAGTGAGCTGGCTGGACTGGAGGAAATGCCCTTTATCGTCCGTGAAATGACCGACCACGAAGCGGTACAGGCCATGAAGGACAGCAACAAGCAGCGTGACGGGATGCTCCCCAGCGAATTGGCCGCGCTGCTGGAACTCGAGGTTGAGGACATCAAGCATCAGGGCGGGCGGCTGAAAGGTGTTGCGGAAGGCGATGTCGGGAAACGCTCGGTTGAGATTGTAGGCGAGGCGCATGAAATGAACTATAAAAAGGTCATGCGCTACTTGCGGCTCAACTCCCTTGTGCCGGAGCTTCTGGATAAGGTAGACGATAAAAAGATGGGCTTCATGCCTGCCGTGGAGCTTTCCTACATCAAACCGAAAAATCAGAGGCTTATTGCTGTTTCCATTGACGGGGAGCAGGCTTCGCCCTCTCTGGCCCAGGCTAAACGGCTCCGGGAGCTGGATAAGGAAGGCAAGCTCAACGGCGATGTCATTGACGGTATCTTATCAGAACAGAAAAAGGAGGATCGAGGCGTGATTATTTCTACTGCGGAACTGGAAAAGTATTTTGGCAAGGAGGTCACTCCCGCCAAAATGAAAGAACAGATTATGTCCCTGCTGGATGACTGGAAAGAAAAACAGCCGCCGGAGCTGGCAAAAGCCCCGAAAAAGCAGGAACTTGACAAGTAACAACTTCGAGACACTTTGTCCCGAGGGCCCCGCCCTCGCGCAGAGGCTCTGGTGGTATATATCCCCCGTCGCCGCCTGTTTTTTAGTACAGCCGGGAGTGGGCCGTCAAGGGTGCAGCGCACCGCCGTTTTCGGCGGCTCGCCCTTGACGGTCTGCCCCGGCTGTGCTATTTCCCCGGCAAGCGGCGGGGATATATCCTCCAGAGCCGCCCCTTTCCCAAGACTGGGAAAGGGCGTGGGGTTTGGGTTGAACTTTCTTATTAAAATATCGGAGGTATGAACGATGAAACGACCCCTTGCTTATATCACCGCTGCATGGCTCTGCGGCGATAGCGAAAACGCAGAACTGGCGGCGCAGTATTGCCGCACCGTGTATGAGGCAGGCTTTTCTCCTATTTGTCCGCCTTTGTACTTGCCCCTGTTTCTCAATGATGCTGTTCCCGAGGAGCATAAAAGCGGCATCGACATGAGCCGTGACCTGCTCCGCCGTTCTCATGTGCTGGTTGTCTGCGGGCACAGTATGACCGAATCCATGAAAAATGATATTGCCGTGGCCCAGCGGCTGGGAATTACGGCAACAACCCTTGAGGGCATCCTGACCGTCAAGGGACAGGGCCGCCGCTAATGGCAACCCTGTTTGAAGCCTACGTTACCAACGCCGGAAAGTACAGCGAGGGCCAGCTTGTGGGTGAAACACTGAAATTTCCCACAACCGCCCAGGAGGTGGAGGCTCTCTTGAAACGGATCGGCGTGGATGGCGTCCGCTATCAGGAAATTTTTATTACCTCTTTCGATGGGGATGTGCTGGGGCTCTATGATCATTTGAGCGAGTATGAAAATCTGGACGAGCTTAATCATCTGGCCTGCCTGCTTTCCGAGCTTACCTCATCGGAGCTGGAAACACTGGAGGCCGTCCTCGACAGCGGCGATCACTGTTCCTCGGTGCGGGACATCATCAATCTGACACAAAATCTGGACTGTTACGGCTTTTACCCCGGCGTATCCGATGAGGAAACGCTGGGGCGTATTTATGTGGACGATCTGGAAATGTTGGATGTGCCGGATCAGGTAAAACCGTATTTCGATTATGAGGCGTATGGCCGGGACACCTGCATCCACGAAAACGGCCATTTTGCCCCGGGCGGCTATGTTGTCAAAGAAAGCGATCATTTCGTGGAAGTGTATCACGGCTTGCAGGATATTCCCAAGGAGCATAAGGTATTCTCTTTCCCGAAGCTCTCTATCCGGGAGCAAATGGCCGCTTATCAGGAAATCATAGACGGTTCTTCTTTGGAGGGCTACCGTCAAATGCAGAAAAAAGACCGTGGGGATCGGTGATGGCACTTCGAGACAAATTGTCCCAAGGAAGGAGGCGGTGTAACTGATTGATGAAGATATTTCCCGGCGCACGATAGCCATATCCGTAAAAACAACCAAGCTGACGGCGCGGGGACTGGCGTATGTGCTGGGCATGGTGGGCCGGAAGATCCGCAAGGCATACCGTGGGCGGCAAGTACCGCACGGAAAACAAAGTGTGCGAAAGCTCATGGCCCACGGTACAGCCACCAACAGCATTGAGCTATCCGGGGATGCCAAGTCCTTTGACCGCGTGGCCCGGAAATGGAATGTAGACTATGCGTTCTATAAAACCGGGCCGGACAAATACCTGCTGTTTTTCAAGGCTGGACAGGCAGACGCAATGACCGCCTGCTTTTCTGAGTATTCCCGTAAGGTGTTAAGCAAAGCAAAATCGAACCGTGTTCCCATCCGGGAACAACTGCAACAGGCGGCAGATCAGCTTTCCAAAGAAAAGCCGAAACAGAAAGAACGTGCAAAGGAGGTGGCCCATGAGGACAGATAAGATTAGAAAATATCTCATTCCAAACATTCCCTATCTGTTCATCCTGTGGGCGTTCCTCAAGCTGGGAACGGCCTACCGGCTGGCGGCGGGTAACGATTTTGCACATAAGCTCATCGGGCTGGGCCAGACGATTGGCCCGGCCTTTGCTGACTTTGCGCCCGGTCTTGCTCCGCTGGATTGGCTTGTCGGTATTGTAGGAGCCGTTGGTTTCCGGCTGCTGATCTATTTCAAAAGCAAGAACGCTAAGAAGTTTCGGCGGGATGCAGAATATGGCAGCGCCCGGTGGAGTGCATAATTTTAAGTGTAAATGACACATACATGGACGCACAGGAGGTTATGCACATGACTGATTATAGCAAAATTACAGCCCTTTACTCCCGCCTTTCCGTGGGCGACGAGGACAGGGACGGCGGCGAGAGCAACAGCATACAGAACCAAAGAATATTTTTGGAGAACTATGCCAGAGGGCAGCACCTAACCAATATCCGGCACTACATCGACGATGACGAAAGCGGCAGATTTTTTGACCGTTCCGCCTACTCCCGCATGATGGACGATGTGGAAAACGGGAAAATCGGTGTCTGCATTATGAAAGACCTCACCCGCTGGGGGCGTGACTATCTCCAAGTCGGCAACGCGATGGAGATATTCAGACGGAACAATGTGCGCTTTATCGCGGTCAACAACGGGATAGACAGCGAGAAGCCCGACACATTGGAGTTTGCGCCCTTTATCAATATCATGTCGGAGTGGTACGCAAAGGACATCAGCAAGAAAGTGAAAACGGGCATTAAGACCAAAGGTATGAGTGGAAAGCCGATTGTCACCGAAGCCCCTTACGGCTATGTCAAAGACCCGGACAACAAGGATTTTTGGATAATCGACGAAGAAGCCGCCGAGGTTGTCCGTTTGATTTTCCGTCTGTTTATCGGCGGGAAAAACCGCAACCAAATCGCCGTACATCTGACACAGGAGCAAATCCCAACCCCCACTTTCTACATGAAAGACCGCGGGCGGGGAACCTGTAAAAATAAGACGCTCAACGAGGATAACCGCTGCAAGTGGAACAAAGTCACCTTGACCAATATCCTCACACGGCAGGAGTATTGCGGCGATGTGGTCAACTTCAAGACCACAAAGCATTTCCGGGATAAACATAACCACTATGTAGACCGGAGCCAGTGGCACATCACAGAAAATGTGCATGAGCCGATTATCAGCCGCAGCGATTTTGAAACCGTACAGCGGATTTTGGAAAACGCACCCGTCAGACGCCCCAACGGGGACGGGGAAATCCACCCTTTATCCGGCTTGCTTTTCTGTAAGGACTGCGGCGCAAAAATGCACATTCGTATAGATTACCGGAACGGCGGCAAGCGGCACGTTGCTTTTTGCAGCGAGTACCACAAGGGAAAAGCCAAGAACCCCAAATGCCATTCCCCGCACATCATGGACGCGGACTTGCTCATGCAGACCATCGCGGAAGTGCTGAAGAAAATCGAGGACTATTCTATCAGCAACCGGGCGGAGTTTGAAGCATTAGTGAAAAAGAACCTTGCCATGCAGCAGACCGACCAGACCAAAAAGCAGCAGAAGCGTATTCCGCAAATCACGACGCGCCTTGAACAGATTGACAAGGTGCTGAACAAGCTCTATGAGGACAACGCCCTCGGCACGATCCCGCAAGACCGTTATGAGCAGATGTCGCAGAAGTATTCGGAAGAATACTACACGCTGAAAGCGGAGCTTGCCACGCTCCAAAAACAGCTATCCGCTTATGAGAACGCGGGAGGACGGGCGCAGAAGTTTTTGAAGCTGACGGAACGCCATGCCGCCTTTACCGAGCTTACCCCCGCCATTCTCAACGAGTTTATCAGCCGGATTGAAGTGCATGAGCGCGACCAGAAAAGGGCGAGATACGCAATCCAGCACATCAGCATATATTTCAATTATATCGGCAAGTTTGAGAACGAAGTGACACAGCTTGCAGAGCCGACCGAGCAGGAAATCCGGCAAATGCGGGAGGAAATCGAAGAAGCCAAAAAGGAAAAGAGCCGCGCCTACCACCGCAACTATTCAAGGGAATACCGGGCGAGAAATCTTGAAAAGCAGCGGGAGTATGACCGCATGAAAGCGCGGGAATACCGGGCAAAGAGAAAGGCACAGGCAGCCGCCGCACAGCCCGCACAGTAAAACAGAATAACCGTCAACCAAGAGGGATTTTCCGAACTACGGGAAATCCCTCTTTTGCGCCCAAAGAAAGGAGCCGCCTATGGCAAAACAGACCCCCGACAGTATCATCACGACCCAGAGGAACGGGCAGACCATTGTTGCGGAGTTATTTTTCAATCACAGCAGCACAGAAACATTCCGCGACAAGCTGCTCAAACTGGTGCTTGCCGACAGTTCGCGTTTATCCGCGTTTGACGGTCAAGAACCGGAAAAAACGGAAATCTTGCGATAACAGCCGCCCCGACGATACACTCCCCGTCTGGGCGGTTTCTATTTGAAAATCCTCATTTTCCCCAAGTCAAGAGCCGGGAAAAACACCCGAAAAATGCCCCTATTGCGTAACAGGGGCGCAGAAAGGAGAGTTTATGAGAACAGGGCTTACGAAGCAGGAAAAGACCACCGATATTTGGTTTGACGAGAAAGACCCCCTTATCCATATCCGCACCCACAACACCGACTTAAAGAAGCGGCTTGCCGCCTACGCCGGACAGCACCCCGACCAGTGCCGCCAGACCGACGCAGACCCCGAAACGGACTGCATGGAGTTTGATATTGCAAAGGGGCGTTTCTCTTTCCGTCTGACCGCCCCATACAACGAGGAACGGCGGGAAGCTGCGCGGCGGTCTGCCAGAGAAAACAAGGCCACTGACAGGCTGAAATGAGGTGGATTTATTCATAACCATGTGCTATGATATTTATAGATAGTGAAACTTCCTTTCAATTTTTTCGTCTATACAAGTAACAGAGAAGAACAGGAGGCTTGTTCCATGAGAAAAAAGAGATTGATGATTGCAATAGCTTGTATCATTTTAGTAGGTATCGCGGTAATCGTATTTTTTTCACAACAGGGGAAAAAACCGTATAAGGATTTGGACGCAGCGCAGATTGTTTCCGCTAAAGTGTTATTAACACCGCCAGACAAAACGATTGAGATTGAAAATATCCAAGAATTAGTTGAATATTTGAATGATGTTGTTGTCTATAATGAGGATAATTCTTACACAGAGTATGATGGACAAGGCGTTGTTTTTACCTTGACTATGGTAGACGGTACACAAACAGATATTATGGCGTATAACCCATTTATTGTCATTGACGGTATCGGTTATAAGACAAAATATGAGCCATGTGAAGCACTCAACAGCTATGCAAATGAATTACTAAACTCTGGGACTGCCAATATAATTTTGGAAGAACCGCCCACATTAAGCGTTGTGAGTGACGAAACCGCTATCGGCGCAGTATTAGGAACTTATTCGTGGCAAAAAACAAATATTGACGGAACTGCTGAAAGCACAATAGCTGATAGCCCACACCCGTTAGAGTGCAAG
This sequence comes from Oscillospiraceae bacterium, assembly GCA_025758045.1. NCBI lineage: Bacteria > Bacillati > Bacillota > Clostridia > Eubacteriales > Oscillospiraceae > Oscillospiraceae bacterium. The sequence continues at coordinate 2,407,197 of CP107208.1, forward strand.
GATCTGTTGTCCCCGCCATTTGAAACAACAGAAACAACAGCTACATTAAGATTTACAGAAGACCCAGATACAATTTTAAGTGTGCAGTGCTGGAGTGACGAACATTGGGGAGAGCCTGCTACAAACAGCGAAGATGTAACTATTGTTGGAAACGTACTCACTCTTAAACTGGGCGGATATATTTATGAAGTAACAGCTGAATGGAATACTGAAAATGGCTATGGCGGAACAGCAAGCTATTTTATATATTTGAAAACAGCAGACTGAAATTGAATAGCCACCCACAAGGGCAGCCGAGAAAATCGACTGTCCTTTTTCTATGCCGACAGGCAGAAAGGAGCGACCACCCATGACGAAACCGAGAACAAAAACCTTTGAAGAACTGACCGCCGAGATTGAGGACGGAAAGAAGAAAATTCGGCAGTTTGAGAACCGGGAAAAAATGTTGCGTCAGAAGTTATCCAAAGAGGAACGCAGAACGCGCAGCCACCGCCTTATCGTCCGGGGCGCAGTCTTTGAAAGCATTGTGCCGGAAGCAAAGAACATGACCGACGAGGAAGCCACAGCACTTCTCCGGCTTGCCTTGACGAGTGAACCAGCGCGGGAATATCTGAAAAAACGAGCCGAGGGAGCGACAAGCTGAAAATCCCTTAGGAACTAAGGGCGCACTTATACACCCTTGCGGGCGTGTGCGCTCTGCCGAGGGCTTATCTCCGCACAGGGAGATTTCCCCGCGCTCCGATATGGCGGCTTTGCCGCAACAAGGGGCTGCACCCCTTGCGCCGCTTTGCGGCTATCCCTGCACACCCACAAAAACAGTACACCCGCCGTTGGCGTCTGTACCTTTTTTGCGGGTTTTATTATCCTATCCGGGAGGTGATACCCATAGCCATTTACCATTGGAACATCGGCATTGTGAGCCGAGGAAAAGGCAAATCAGCCGTTGCCGCAGCCGCCTACCGAAGCGGCGAAAAGCTGACAAACGAATGGGACGGAATGACCCATGACTACACCCGCAAAGGCGGCGTTGTCCATACAGAAATCATGCTGCCGCCCCACGCGCCACCCTCATTCTCTGACCGTTCAACCTTGTGGAACAGCGTGGAGCTTTACGAGAAAGCCGGGAACGCCCAGCTTGCCAGAGAGATTGACGCGGCGCTCCCCATAGAATTATCCAGAGAGGAACAGATCCGGCTTGTCCGGGAATACTGTTCCTCTCAATTTGTTTCCAGAGGAATGTGTGTGGATTTTGCTATCCACGACACCAACAGCGGCAATCCCCATTGTCATATCATGCTGACTATGCGCCCCCTTGACGGGCGCGGCGCGTGGGCGGCGAAATCCAAAAAGGAATATGACCTTGATGAAAACGGTGAGCGTATCCGCTTGCCAAGCGGCAGATACAAGACGCACAAAATTGACCTTACAGGCTGGAACGACAAGGACAACACCCTTTTGTGGCGCAAGGCGTGGGCTGACTATACCAACGACTTTTTGGAGAGAAACGGAAGCCCGGAGCGTATCGACCACCGCAGCAACGCCGAGCGCGGCATTGACGAGATACCCACCGTCCACATGGGCGTGGCGGCTTGCCAGATGGAGAAGAAAGGTGTAGCCACCGAGAAAGGCGAACTGAACCGAAATATCCAAAAAGCAAACCGCCTTATACGGGAAATCCGGGTGCAGATTGGGAAGCTCAAAGAATGGATTGCCGACCTGTTCAAAGTGTGGGAAACCGCCCCGAAGCAGCCGCCGCAATCTCCCAACCTTGCAAATCTGTTGATGAAGTATTTGAGCGTTCAGAGAGAAAAGAGCCGGAAGTATTCGCAAAGTTGGCAGCACCAACACGCAGCCGACGAACTGAAAACCATAGCGGCAGCGGTCAACTATCTTTCCGAGCATGGTATCTCTAATCTTGACGAGCTGGACGCTTCTCTTTCCTCTGTCAGTGATAGAGCCTATTCAATCCGGGAGGGAATGAAAACCGCCGAGGAACGCATGAAGAAGCTGCAAAAGCTAATTGAATACGGGAAGAACTACACAGAGTACAAGCCCATTCACGATGAACTGAAAAAGCTGCAAAACGGCTGGACAAACAAGCGCGATAAGTACGAGGAAGCCCACCGCGCCGAGCTGACCCTATGGAACGCAGCAAGTCGCTATCTCCATGCAAATCTGCCGAAAGGAACAAAGACCTTGCCTATTGCGGAATGGGAACAGGAATATGCTGACCTCAAAACACAGAGGGACAGCGATTATACCAAACTGAAAGATACCCGCACCAATGTTTCAGAGCTTCAAAAAATCCGCAAATGCGTGGATATTGCACTCCGCGCCGACCAACCGGAGCAGACGCAGAGCCGCACCAAACGGCATGATATAGACCGCTGAAAGGAGTTGAACTTTTATGTATTACACCCAAGAACAGATAGACCGCGCCAACCAAGCCGACCTTGTTTCTTTCCTGCAATCACAGGGCGAGCAGCTTACCCGTGCCGGAAATGAATACCGCTGGAAGCGGCACGACAGCTTGACTATCCGGGGAAACAAATGGTACAGGCACAGCCAAAGCAAAGGCGGCGGCCCCGTTGATTTTGTCATGGAGTTTTTCGGCAAGAGCTTCACCGAAGCCGTTGAACTGCTGACAGGCGAAAAAGGAGCCGCCCCGCCGCCGGACAGACCAAGCCCCGCGCCCCTATCCGACTTCCGACTGCCACCCCGCAGCACCGACAACCGCATAGCGAGGAACTACCTCACAGCAGCCCGCCGCATTGATGAAGATGTGACGGGCTTTTTCTTTTCCACCGGGGATATTTACGAGGAAGCCGCCCACCATAACGCCGTATTTGTCGGCAGAGATGAAAGCGGCATACCGCGATACGCCCATCAGCGCGGCACAGCCGGGAGTTTTCGGCTTGATGTGAAAGGCAGCGACAAAGCCTTTAACTTCTGCTACCGTGGCGAGGACGAAAGGTTGTTTGTCTTTGAAGCCCCGATAGACCTCTTATCTTTCCTCTGCCTGTTCAAAAAGGACTGGCAGAAGCAAAGCTATCTGGCGTTGGGCGGCGTGGGAGAAAAAGCCCTGTTGCGCTTTCTCTCTGACCGTCCGAACATCAAGACCGTGTACCTCTGCCTTGACAGCGATCAAGCCGGAAACGACGCTTGCAGCCGCCTTGCAGAGCTTGTGCCGGAGGGCTTGACCGTCCATCGGCTTATCCCTCTTTTCAAGGACTGGAACGAGGTATTGCAGCACCGGGCAGAAATCACAGACGGGAAGTATTTGCGGGAAGCAATCTACGGCTTGAAAGAGCCGCCGCAGGAAGAAACCGTTGAGATTATCCGCATGAGCGAGGTTGACACACAGACCGTTGAATGGCTATGGGAGCCGTATATTCCCTTTGGGAAAGTAACCATTGTGCAGGGCAATCCCGGCGAGGGCAAGACCACTTTTGCCCTACGCCTTGCCGCCGCCTGCACCACCGGGGGAACGCTGCCGGGAATGAAGCCCTTGCCGCCATTCCAAGTAATTTACCAGACCGCCGAGGACGGGCTGGGCGATACCGTCAAGCCACGCTTGATAGAAGCCGCCGCAGACCTTGACCGGGTACTTGTGATTGATGAAGCCAAGCGGGAGCTTACCCTCTCCGACGAGCGCATAGAAAAGGCAATCACGCAGAACGGGGCGCGGCTGATTATCCTTGACCCCATACAGGCGTACATGGGCGAAAAGACCGACATGAACCGGGCAAACGAAGTGCGCCCCATGTTCCGCCGCCTTGCCGATGTTGCCGAGCGTACCGGGTGCGCCGTTATCCTTATCGGACATCTCAACAAAGCTGCCGGAGGGCAGAGCGCATACCGGGGCTTAGGTTCTATCGACTTCCGCGCCGCAGCAAGGAGCGTCCTGCTGATCGGGCGCGTGAAGCGAGAGCCGAATGTGCGCGTTATCGTCCATGACAAATCTTCCCTTGCGCCGGAGGGCAAGCCCGTTGCCTTTTGCCTTGACCCGGAAACGGGCTTTTCGTGGATAGGCGAATACGACATCACCGCCGACGAACTGCTGTCCGGCGCGGGCGGCAACAACGCCACCAAAACCGAGCAAGCCGAAAGGCTGATACTTGACCTGCTTGCAGACGGGAAAGAGCTTGCCAGCGAGGACATTGTAAAAGCCGCAGCCGAAGCCGGAATATCCGAGAGGACGGTACAGAACGCCAAGCGCAACATGGGCGGCATTTTAGGCGCAAGGCGTGTCGGCGGTCAATGGTACAACTTCATCAAGAAGAAGCAACCACCCGAACCCGCAAGCTGAAAGTGCAAAACGCAGACCCTTTGCACTTTGCACTTTCGCACTTTCACGATAATTTGCGTCAATAACTCAAAAAAGCACTTGACAAAACGCTTCATGGGGAACGGAAAAAGACATCAAACCGTTTGTTGATCCAAGGTTTGAAAACAACGTGATTTTGACCGGGACAGAGTTTCTCACGATGAACACCCGCCCGAAAATCCCCGCAAATGCCAGAAACCTGAATTGCTGCATCATCGGCTCGTCCGGCTCCGGCAAAACCCGCTTCTGGCTTACGCCCCAGCTTTTACAGGCTCATTCCTCTTATGTGGTGGTCGATCCGAAAGGCGGTGTGCTGGGACAGGTCGGGGGGTTCCTGCAAAAACGCGGGTACAAAATCAAGGTATTCAACAGCATAGATTTTTCAAAATCCATGCACTATAACCCGCTGGCGTATATCCGCAACGAGGCCGATATTCTGAAATTCGTGGATGCTCTGATTTCCAACACCAAGGGCGAAGGCAAGGAAGGCGATCCATTCTGGACAAAATCGGAAACGCTTTTGTACTGCGCCCTGATTGCCTACATCATTTTCGAGGGGCCTGCCGAGGATCGGAACATGAATACCCTTGTGGATATGATTTCCGGCATGGAGGTCAAGGAGGATGACGAGGATTTTATGAACGCGGTGGACTATATGTTTGCCGGGCTCGAAAAGCGCAAGCCGGATTGCTTCGCGGTCAAACAGTATAAAAAGTACAAATTGGCCAGCGGTGTTGTATGCTCTAAAAGACTTCTTAATCAAGCGGTTGGGAAGTCTCTTAGAACACACAACCTAAAACCGAAGAAAGGAGCGCAAGTTATGAGAAAAAACGAGAAAATCACTGCTCTGTATGAACGATTGAGCCGTGATGACTTTGGCAAAGATGATGACCAGCAGCGTGAGAGCAATTCCATTTCCAATCAAAAGGCTATGTTGGAGGAGTTCGCCGCACGGCAGGGGTTTACGAACATTGTCCATTTCACGGACGATGGCATTAGTGGTACTTGCTTTGACCGTCCCGGATTTTTGGCAATGATGAAAGAAGTGGAAGCCGGGAATGTGGAGTACCTGTGTATCAAGGACATGAGCCGCATGGGTCGTGACTATCTGAAAGTCGGTCAGATTATGGAAATTCTGCGTCAGCGTGGCGTTCGCCTTATCGCCATCAATGACGGCGTGGACAGTGCCAGAGGGGACGATGATTTTACCCCTTTCCGCAACATTATGAACGAGTATTACGCCAGAGACACCAGCCGTAAAATCCGTTCCACTTTCCAGTCCAAAGGCAAGTCCGGCAAGCACCTCACAGGCACGGTCATTTACGGCTATCTCTGGAACGAAGCCAGAGACCAATGGTTGGTTGACCCCGAAGCCGCTGATGTGGTCAAGCGCATCTTTGCCATGACGATTGAGGGCTACGGTCCGTATCAGATCGCCAGCAAACTGAAATCGGAAAAGGTGCTTATTCCGTCTGCTTACCTTGCCCAGCACGGCGAGGGCGTGAACAAAAACAAGACTTTCAAAGATATGTACGGCTGGGGTTCTTCCACCATCTGCAACATTCTTGAAAAGCGTGAATATCTGGGACACACCATCAATTTCAAGACCCGAAAGCACTTCAAGGACAAGAAAAGCCATTATGTCCCGGAGGACGAATGGACAATTTTCGAGAATACCCATGAGCCTATCATTGACCAGCAGACCTTTGACCTTGTGCAGAAAATCCGTGGGAATGTCAGACGCTACCCGGACGGCTGGGGCGAAGCAGCTCCCCTCACAGGCTTGCTTTATTGTGCCGATTGCGGCGGCAAGATGTATGTCCACCGTACCAACAACGGCAAGCGTATTTCTCAATATACCTGTTCCCAATACAGCAAAGTCCCAGTTGGAAAGCTCTGCAAGACCCAGCACCGTATCAATGAAGATGTGGTACTGTCCCTTGTTTCCGAAATGCTCAAAGCCATTGCCGAGTATGCGAAGCATGACCGAGCCGAGTTTGTCCGAGTGGTACAGGAAGCGCAGTCCAGCCAGCAGACAGCAGAGGTTAAGAAACAGCGGATACGCCTTGCCACCGCAAAGCAGAGAGTGTCCGAACTGGAAGTCCTGCTCTGTAAAATCTATGAGGACAACATTTTAGGAAAGCTGTCCGACAGCAGATACGCCACTCTGGACGCTCAATACGAAAAGGAACAGTCCGAGCTTACCGCTGAAATCTCTGCTCTGGAAAAGGCTATCAGGAGTTATGAAAAGCACGAAAAGGACGCTGATCGTTTTATCGCTCTGATTGACAAGTATGAGAACTTCGACAAGCTGACCATTGCTATGCTCAACGAGTTTATCGAGAAAATCCTTGTGCATGAGCGTGACCGCAAAGGCAGTATACAGACCACACAGGAGGTCGAGATTTACTTCAATTTTGTCGGTCGATTTGTTCCCCCGGCGTTTGGTGAAGTGGAGCTTACCCCGGAGGAATTAGAGGAAATCCGCAAGCGTGAGGAACGCAAGGACAGGCTTCATCAGAACTACTTGAAGCGGAAAGCCAGCGGAGCGCAGAAGCGATACGAGGACAAAATCAAGGGGAGAAAAAAAGCAGAAATCGAAGCCAAGAAAGCCGCCATTCGTGCGGAGGACATTGCAAAGGGCGTGTTCGTCCCTGTCAGCAGTTTACCGCAGAGAGAGCCGATGAAAGGAGTACAAACAGCATGAATATCACTTACACACAGAACGGAGATTATCTTATCCCGAACATCGTTATCCGCAAGACCAAGCCCCTCGGACACTACGGCAGACTTCGCAAGGCGTATCTGGAAATGCACCGCCCGATACTGTTCAATGAACTGGTACTATCCGACAAGCTCTTTGAGCATTGCGCCGAGATTGGCGAAGCGGCACGAAACCGCATGGAGCTGATCGTGCGGTCACTGGCAGAGCAAAACGGCGTGACCGAGCAACTGAAAGCCGAAAACCAAATGGAATGGGTGCGGCAGATGAACGCTTGCAAGGCACAGGCAGAGGAAGTTGTGAAAGCGGAATTGATTTATGATTGAGCGAGGAAGTCCGGGCAGAAAACTGTTCGGACTTTTCTCATATAGTCCAAAGTTGCGATAGAATTGTTCACGAGTTTTATGGTATAATTTGAATGCGAAAAATCGTAGAATTGGAAGTTGGTAGGAGGTTGCTTTATGAGCCTTGATAGGAAAATAAATCGCATTCAATTTCTCTCAGGAAATTCGCTAAAGGTTATTGCTGTACTGACAATGCTTATTGACCATCTATGTAAAATTGTGCTGCAATGGCTGCTATCAAACTACTGGGGGGCTATGGCAGATAACGGGCAAATGTCGTGGGAGAGATTCCGAGAGATAGATTATTTCATACGGTTTGATTTGCAAAGCATTGGGACGATTGCTTTTCCGCTATTCTGTTTTTTGCTGGCAGAAGGATTCCAACACACAAGAAGTAAAAAACGCTATATTGGGTTGATGCTTGCATTTGCCCTTATTTCGGAAGTTCCATTTGACATAGGTTTCTTTAGTGCGTATTCACGAATGGAAGATACATTTCCGTTTTACTTGAAGTATCAAAATGTATTTTTCACCTTGTTTTTAGGCTTATTGACATTGGTATGCCTTGAAAGATTTTCGTGTAAATCAGACCTACCGGTGGATAGAATAAAATCAGCAGTCCTGCAAGTTCTCAGTGTAGTGCTTTTTTCCGGCATTGCGGAAGGAATCCATTGTGACTACGGTATGCAGGGGATCTTATTCATATCAGCATTTTATATTTGCCGTAATCACCGAATCTATCAAGTGTTGCTGTTCCTTTTGGCTTACATGGGGACAACGGGGAATCAACCGCCTTTATGTACGCTTCTTGCCTGCTTGCTTATTCTGCTATACAACGGAAAGCGTGGTAAACTGAAGCTAAAATACTTCTTCTATGTTTTTTATCCAGCACATATCCTTGTCCTATATTTGATTCAGATAGGACTCGGAAAATACTTACTGAAATGACTAATTGCAGTTTGTCGAGAAATTAAGCCGGAGCAAACCCCTTTAGGAACTAAAGGGCGCACTTCTATACTCTCTGTCGAGAGTAGTGCGTCCTGCGGAGCTTCATTCTCCGTCAGCAGAAGAAAACTGCATGACCGAGAATGTTGCGTCACTTCGTTCCGTCAAGGTGGCTACACCCCCTTGCGCCGCTAAAGCGGCTATCCCCTGTGGACTTGCCGTCCGCAAACGGTTTTGACAAACCGTTCGCCGCCAGCAAGTTTGAAAATCAAGAATCTTAATTTGATAAAGGAGTGTGATTCTATGAAAAAGAAATTACCCATAATCCTCTTGGGTGTTATTTTGGCTTGTGTGTTGGTTTTCGGTTTCCTTTATGCAAACAATGACATTGGTAAAACCGCAAACAGTTTAGAAGCAGACATTCGCCAATCTCAAAAAATTTTGGATGATTGGATTGTTGATGGAAGCATTTCCGACACAATGGCTGCATTTATTTCTTACCCACAGGACAAGACAGACCACACTTTTTCTGTCTATGTAAATCGCCCTGGCTTGTCTTTTGGATATTTCTTCCGTGGTGGTGGAGATATAGTTGAGGTTGATGATTACATTGCAGAGTTTGTTGTTGAGGGAAATAACGAAAGGGCATTTATCTCAATGAATACCCAAAATATTGTTCGACTTGAAGTAGATGATGGCAACGGCATTCAGGTGATTGATATTGATAGTGGCAAGCCTTTCGCCATTGTCCTGCCCCTCAATGTAGGAAACATCTGTTTCTATGATACGAATGGAAATGTTGTGGAATATCTTCGCCAACAACTTTGACCAACTTCAATTTACCGAACTGAACACAACAACTGAATACCGAAAAACTGACCGTTGACTGGTCGCAATCTGCGAAAAGTTGACGGTCTTTTTTTATCCCCATTTTCAAAAAAGGAGGTCACGAAAAATGGCAAAACCGAAAAACCTTGAACAGCTCCGAGCCGAAAAGGAACAGGTCGAGACACAGCTTGCACAGGAACAGCACAAGCTGGAGCGTCTGGAGAACAGAAAGAAGTATCTGGAGAAAGGCGAGAGACAAAAGCGCACCCATCGTCTTTGCAATCTGGGCGGCACGATTGAGAGCCTTGCCCCGGAGGTCAAAGATCTCACACGCACCGAAATGACAGAGCTGATGGAACAAATCTTTTCTCTGTCCGAAGTTCAGCAAGCCGTCCGTCACATGGCGATTACCCACATCAGCCAAGCAAACAGAGAAAAGGAGTTGAAAGCCGATGGCACTATTTCATCTGAGCGTCACGCAGACTAAGCGAAGCACAGGACAGTCCGCTATCGCTTCTGCCGCCTACCGAGCCGGGGAGCGATTGTATAGCGAGTATTACGGCGAGTACAGCGACTACACCAGAAAGGGCGGCGTGATCTGCTCCGACATTCTCCTGCCGTCCCATGCTCCCCCGGAATTTGCAGACCGTCAGACCTTGTGGAATGCCGTGGAAAAAGCCGAGCGTGGAAAGAACGCCCAGCTTGCATACAGCTTTGACATTGCCTTGCAGAATGAATTTTCCCTTGAGGAAAACATCGCTCTTGCAAGGCAATTTTTGTTGGAGAACTTTGTGAGCCGGGGCATGGTGGTTGACTTCGCCGTACACCAGCCAGACCGTGAGGACGGCGGCATACCCAATCCACATTTTCATGTGCTTTGCCCCATCCGTCCCATCGAGCAGAACGGCAAATGGGGACTAAAGCAACGCCGGGTGTACGAACTGGACGAGGACGGCAACCGTATCCGAGACCAGAACGGAGAGTTTGTTTTCAACGCCGTTCCCACTACCGACTGGGGCAGTCCCGAAACGCTGGAACATTGGCGTGAAGCATGGGCGGAGATGTGCAATGCCAAGTTTGCGGAAAAAGGTATTGATGTTCGTATCGACCACCGCAGCTATGAACGGCAAGGCGTGGATTTACTTCCCACTATCCATGAAGGCGCAACCGTCCGGGCAATGGAGAAGAAAGGCATACGCACCGAAAAGGGCGAGTTCAACCGCTGGATCAAAGCCACCAATGCCGTTATCCGGGACATCAAGAAGAAAATCACTCTCCTGTTTGATTGGATTGCCGAAGCAAAAGCAGAGCTTGCCAAGCCGCAGGCCCCCGACCTTGTTTCTCTGCTGAACGCCTACTACACCCAGCGCAAAGCCGGGGCTTATTCCCAGAAAGGCAAAATCAGCAACCTAAAGGAGATGAACGAGACTTTCAATTATCTCCGGGCAAACGGCATTTACACCCTTGAAGATTTGGAAAGCCGTGTCAGCGAACACAGTGCTGCCACAGAGAGCTTGAAGAAAACGCTGGACGAACAGACTGCCCGAATGAAAGCAATTAAGCAGCTCTATGACAGCTCCGCTGCTTTCCAGAGCTTGAAGCCTGTCTATGACGGCTTGCAGAAAATCAAGTTTGAGAAGCCCAGAGCCAAGTACAAGGCAGAGCATGAAGCGGAACTGAAACAGTTCTACGCCGCCAGACGAAAGCTGACCGGGGAGTTCCCAGACGGCAAGGTGGATATGAAAAAGCTGTCCGACGAGTATGACGAGCTGGAACAGGCGCACAACACCACCTATGTCGAGTTTAAGACCGTCAGAGACGATTTACACCGTCTTTGGAAGGTCAAGTCATGTGTAGATACTGCCGCCCGATTTAACGAGCGTACAGAGGAACAAATGCTCCAAAATCGACCCCAAACACGACACAAAAAGGAGGATATGACACGATGAAAAAATACGACTGGAAGAACGAGTACAACCCCATCCGCAGAACGGCAAAACGCCTTTTGAGCGGAGAAGCTTTGACCGATGGCAGACCGCTTTCCGACCTGATCGAGCTGGACGAACACACCCGGAAATGCCTTGCCTTTGAAGCCACCCTCACCGACCGCCAGATTGATATGTTGCAGGAGCTGGGCTATCTGCCTGTTATCATGAGACAGTACGGCGAGGAATGTGCGAACTGCCCCTACACGCTGGACGAGCGTGAGCATGGCATTTGCAGACGATGCGCTGTTTTCAAGAAGTAAGGAGGACGCCCATGCAGTACACCCAAGCACAGATCGACCGGGCAAACGCCGTCAGTCTGGAAGATTTTCTCCGCACACAGGGAGAGACGCTTATCAAAAGCGGACGGGAATACCGCTGGAAAGAACATGACAGCTTGACCGTCCGGGGAAGCAAGTGGTTTCGCCACAGCCAGAGCAAGGGCGGCTATCCCATTGATTTTGTCATGGAGTTTTATGGGAAGTCCTTTCCCGAAGCCGTCCAGCTCCTGACCGGCGAAAGCGGCGAGGGGCAGACCGAAGCCAGCACAGCACCGCCCACAGCGTTTCACTTGCCATTGCACAACAGGACAGCCGACAGAGCAATCCAATATCTCACAGAAAGCCGAGGTCTCAACAAAACGCTTGTTGAGGCTTTTCTTCTTTCCGGGGATATTTACGAGGACGCAAAGCGGCACAATGTTGTGTTTGTCGGCAGAGACCGAAGCGGTACGCCGAGATACGCCCATGTGCGAGGAACGGCAGACCCATTCAGGCAGGACATTGCCGGGTCTGACAAGTCCTATCCGTTCCGCTATGAGGGCAACGGCAACCAGCTCTTTGTCTTTGAAGCGCCGATTGACCTTTTGTCCTTTATCTGCCTTTATCCGCAGGATTGGCAGACAAGAAATTATCTTGCCCTGGGCGGCGTTTCGGGCAAAGCCCTTGACCGTTTTCTTTCTGAACGCAAGGACACCCGAAAAGTGTTTCTCTGCCTTGACAGCGACACCGCAGGAAGTGAAGCCTGCTCCAGACTGGCGCAGGACATTCCCAGCGAGATCGCCGTCATTCGCCTTGTCCCGGCAAGGAAAGACTGGAACGATGTTCTCCGTCAGCAAGGGGACATTCCCAGCCGCAAATTCATAGCCGAGACAATCACGCTGCGAGAGCTGCCCACCGCCCAGCCTGTCCCAATGCTCCGTATGGCTGATGTGGAGCTGACGAGCGTGGAATGGCTATGGTTTCCCTATATCCCATTTGGAAAGCTGACAATTATCCAGGGCAATCCCGGCGAGGGCAAGACCTACTTTGCCATGCGCCTTGCGGCGGCTTGCACCAATCGAAAGCCTTTGCCCGGTATGGAGACACTTGAACCTTTCAATATCATCTATCAGACCGCCGAGGACGGTCTGGGTGATACCGTCAAGCCCCGACTGATAGAAGCAGACGCAGACCTTGAACGAGTGCTTGTCATTGACGATAGAGACACGCCGCTGACCCTTGCCGATGAACGCATAGCAAGGGCAATCCGGGAAAACAGCGCAAGGCTGGTTATCATTGACCCGGTACAGGCTTTTCTGGGCGCAGATGTTGACATGAACAGGGCAAACGAGGTGCGCCCGATATTCCGCAGTCTGGGAGACATTGCACAGGCTACCGGGTGCGCTATCGTGCTGATCGGACACCTCAACAAAGCCGCAGGAACGCAAAGCACCTACCGGGGATTGGGGTCTATCGACATTACGGCGGCAGTCCGCAGTCTGCTGTTTATTGGCAAGCTGAAGGACAGTCCGACAACGAGGGTGCTTATCCATGAGAAAAGCTCCCTTGCGCCGCCCGGACAGTCCCTTGCCTTTTCTCTGGGAGACGAGAAAGGCTTTGAATGGATAGGAGCTTATGACATTACCGCTGACGAGCTTCTTGCCGGGGCAGACACCGCCAAGACCGAGAGCAAGACCGCACAAGCACAAATGCTCATTCTGGAACTGCTGGCAGATGGAAAGCGTATGCCGAGCGCAGAGCTGGAAAAGGCAGTCAATGAACGTGGGATTTCTTCACGCACCATGAGAACGGCGAAGAGCCGTATCGGGGACAGGCTTGTGACCGAGAAAGATGGCACAGCATGGGTCTGCTATCTCCGCAACTGACAACAGGAACACGGCAAGCGTGGCAAAGACGGCAAGGTTTTTATAGATACCTTAATGTTGCCGCCTTGCCTTGTTCCCTCATACCGACGCCGCCCGATGATGAACAGTCACCGGGCATTTTTCATTTACAGGAGGATTTTGAATGAACAATACCGCAACCAACACCGCCACTTGCCCGACTGTCAGAAAGCAGATCGGCAAGACCACCTATATCGTCCGTGTGCATTTCAGCCAGACCGCAAAAGAAACGATGGAGGACAAAATCAAGCGTCTGCTCCGTGAAGAAGTCCGCAAAATGTGACTTCTTTTTGAATTTGATGAAAAAGTCCTTGACTTTTTGTCTCTGGCAAGACGGCAAAAAGCATTTTGATTTCCTGTGGTGCGCGACTGGCTCCCTTTGACATCCCGCAGCTTCGTGAAGTCATGGCCTATGACGAATTGGAGCTTGACCGCATCGGAGATCGGAAAACGGCGGTATTCTTCATCATTTCCGATACCACGCAGACCTACAACTTTTTAGTGGCGCTTGCTTTTTCGCAGATGTTCAACCTCCTGTGTGAACGGGCGGACAATGTTCACGGTGGTCGCCTGCCGCACCATGTACGGGTGTTGTGGGATGAGGCAGCCAACACGGGACAGGTGCCCCAGCTCGAAAAGCTGGTCGCGGTTATCCGCTCCCGCGAGGTGAGTCTTTGCCTGCTGTATCAGCAGTTGGCACAGTGCAAGGCCATTTATGATAAACACGCCGAGACAATCCTCGGCAACATGGACAGCGTGGTGTTCCTCGGTGGCCGCGAAGCCAGCACCATCAAGGAAATATCCGAGAACTGGTTGGGGAAAGCCACGATCAGTATGCAGACCGACAGCCGCTCCCGTGGCCAGTCGGAAAGCTACAGTCAAAATACCCAGCGGCTGGGCCGGGAACTGATGACTCCAGCCGAACTTGCAACCATGCCGGGAGATAAATGTATTTTACAGCTTCGGGGCCTGCCCCCGTTCTTCTCACCCAAGTATGATCTGAAACGGCATCCGAACTACCGCTATACGGCGGAGGCCGATAAACAGAAAAACGCTTTTGACCTCGACAGGCTCATTAACCGCCGCAGGCGGCCCGGGTTGAACGAGGCGTGTACGATGTATGAGGTAGCTGTGCCGGACGATGCGCTCACGGAAGAGGACGAGGACATCCTCAACTATGATGACATCGACGATCCAGACGCCTTTGCATAAAGGCTTCGAGACAAAGTGTCCCGAAGTTTGTAACCTGCCGCCTGCATGGGCGGCTTTTTTGTTACCGGGAAAACCCCGGAGAAATGGAGGCTTATATGGCATTTTTCTCATCTGCAATCGACACTTTACAGACCCTCGTTATCGCGCTCGGCGCTGGCCTTGGCGTGTGGGGCGTGGTTAATCTGCTGGAGGGCTACGGCTCGGATAACCCGGGCTCCAATGCTCATGTACGGTAAGGAAGCAAGCAACCGAAAACAAGAGATAGACCGCCAGCACTACACTATTCCGAACCAAAGACCAAAAGATAAGCATTGTGGGAAAATCTAAACTTTTGGATTTTCCTACAATGCCAACTACGGCGGAATCCCTCCCACTCCTTATATCTTTCTGTATACATTGAATTTGTATTTAGTAAAATGCAGACAACACCACGGATCGGCTTTTGGTTGGACAATTCCAACCAAACACCACAGCAGACAGCAGAAAACATTCTGAACGCTAGGAAGCCGGTATGATTGTTACATATAAGGGGAAGAAAAATTTCTTTTAGGTACTTGCTTTCCTAAAACTGATGTGATACAATGATTTAATCCAGAAAAGGAGTAAAAAATATGCGGCAAGGTATTCTTAAATAAAACTATAATCAAATAGTGGGAACAAAGGATTATGATAGCTCCTTTTGTAGGGGCTTAGTTTTTTGTACCCAATTTAAGAATACTTTTGCCTTATCAATTTTGACATATCCCCAAAAACAGCAATCACAAACAGGTGTATGCTGTATATGTGTATGTCCGCAACTTATAATCCCCAGTGGTAAAAGTATTTTACTGCTGGGGATTTTTATGCCCTTTGGGGCTGTAAAGGGAGGACAATCACATGAAAATAATCAATATTGGAATTCTTGCCCATGTAGACGCTGGAAAGACGACCTTGACGGAGAGCCTGCTATATGCCAGCGGAGCCATTTCAGAACCGGGGAGCGTCGAAAAAGGGACAACGAGGACGGACACCATGTTTTTGGAGCGGCAGCGTGGGATTACCATTCAAGCGGCAGTCACTTCCTTCCAGTGGCACAGATGTAAAGTTAACATTGTGGATACGCCCGGCCACATGGATTTTTTGGCGGAGGTGTACCGCTCTTTGGCTGTTTTAGATGGGGCCATCTTGGTGATCTCCGCTAAAGATGGCGTGCAGGCCCAGACCCGTATTCTGTTCCATGCCCTGCGGAAAATGAACATTCCCACCGTTATCTTTATCAACAAGATCGACCAGGCTGGCGTTGATTTGCAGAGCGTGGTTCAGTCTGTTCGGGATAAGCTCTCCGCCGATATTATCATCAAGCAGACGGTGTCGCTGTCCCCGGAAATAGTCCTGGAGGAAAATACCGACATAGAAGCATGGGATGCGGTCATCGAAAATAACGATGAATTATTGGAAAAGTATATCGCAGGAGAACCAATCAGCCGGGAAAAACTTGCGCGGGAGGAACAGCAGCGGGTTCAAGACGCCTCCCTGTTCCCAGTCTATCATGGCAGCGCCAAAAATGGCCTTGGCATTCAACCGTTGATGGATGCGGTGACAGGGCTGTTCCAACCGATTGGGGAACAGGGGGGCGCCGCCCTATGCGGCAGCGTTTTCAAGGTTGAGTACACCGATTGCGGCCAGCGGCGTGTCTATCTACGGTTATACAGCGGAACGCTGCGCCTGCGGGATACGGTGGCCCTGGCCGGGAGAGAAAAGCTGAAAATCACAGAGATGCGTATTCCATCCAAAGGGGAAATTGTTCGGACAGACACCGCTTATCAGGGTGAAATTGTTATCCTTCCCAGCGACAGCGTGAGGTTAAACGATGTATTAGGGGACCAAACCCGGCTCCCTCGTAAAAGGTGGCGCGAGGACCCCCTCCCCATGCTGCGGACGACGATTGCGCCGAAAACGGCAGCGCAAAGAGAACGGCTGCTGGACGCTCTTACGCAACTTGCGGATACTGACCCGCTTTTGCGTTGCGAAGTGGATTCCATCACCCATGAGATCATTCTTTCTTTTTTGGGCCGGGTGCAGTTGGAGGTTGTTTCCGCTTTGCTGTCGGAAAAATACAAGCTTGAAACAGTGGTAAAGGAACCCTCCGTCATTTATATGGAGCGGCCGCTCAAAGCAGCCAGCCACACCATCCATATCGAGGTGCCGCCCAACCCGTTTTGGGCATCCATAGGACTGTCTGTTACACCACTCTCGCTTGGCTCCGGTGTACAATACGAGAGCCGGGTTTCGCTGGGATACTTGAACCAGAGTTTTCAAAACGCTGTCAGGGATGGTATCCGTTACGGGCTGGAGCAGGGCTTGTTCGGCTGGAACGTAACGGACTGTAAGATTTGCTTTGAATACGGGCTTTATTACAGTCCGGTCAGCACGCCGGCGGACTTCCGCTCATTGGCCCCGATTGTATTGGAACAGGCATTGAAGGAATCGGGGACGCAGCTGCTGGAACCTTATCTCTCCTTCATCCTCTATGCGCCCCAGGAATACCTTTCCAGGGCTTATCATGATGCACCGAAATACTGTGCCACCATCGAAACGGCCCAGGTAAAAAAGGATGAAGTTGTCTTTACTGGCGAGATTCCCGCCCGCTGTATACAGGCATACCGTACTGATCTGGCCTTTTACACCAACGGGCGGAGCGTATGCCTTACAGAGCTGAAAGGATATCAGGCCGCTGTCGGTCAGCCGGTCATCCAGCCCCGCCGTCCAAACAGCCGCCTGGACAAGGTGCGCCATATGTTTCAGAAGGTAATGTAAAGATACATAATCGTCAAGACGGCAACAATCAGAAGTTATGGAGGGTAACAATGGAATATAGTAAGGAAGATTTAATGGAAGCAAAAAAGCAAATTTGGGGAGTGGGAGAGAACATGGGAACAGAGGAAAGTAAAAAAATCTGGGAGGAGAACGCACAATTTTGGGATAATGCAATGGGTGACGAATCTAATGAATTTCACAGAGAGGTAGTGCGTCCCAAAGTAACGGAACTTCTATCTCCTAATCCTGCGGATTACATTTTGGATATTGCGTGTGGCAATGGAAATTATTCTTCGTATCTTGCACAAAGAGGCGCTTCGGTTGTCGCTTTTGATTACAGCAAAAAAATGATAGAATTGGCTAAAAGACGGCAATCACAATATGCAAAACAAATTGAATTTTGTGTGGCGGATGCGACCGATAGAAAAAGTATATTAGAATTAAAAAGAAATCGAGCCTTTACGAAAGCAGTTTCTAATATGGCAATTATGGATATTACGGATATTGAACCACTTCTTATGGCTGTTTATGAACTGTTGCAGGAAAGCGGAATTTTTGTCTTTGCAACGCAACACCCTTGTTTTGTCACGTTGACTGAAAAATATATGACACCGCACAGTTACTATGATATAGCGATTGAAGGGCAACCGAAAGAGCAGATTTATTATCATCGTTCCATACAAGATATTTTTAACCTTTGTTTTAGAGCTGGATTTGTCATTGATGGATTTTATGAAGAATGTTTTAAAACCAACAAAGAAATTCCTATGGTAATGATAGTAAGGCTTAAGAAGGTAAAACGTGATAGCTTAAAATAAATTCAAGTTTGTCGGGTAAATAGCAAACCCAGCCGAGCCAGTCAACGGTCAAGATGAACGGCGCATATGCGCAGCCGTTGACAGCCCCGCCCGCCTTTGCTGGTAGGCAATCAAGGGGCGACAGCAAGAAGTGCCACCGCCCCGCACTATTATTCAGAAAGGGGAATTTCCATGACCGACCAGATAGCCTATCAAGAATATATCCAGCGCAGGTACAACGCCTTTTGCAAGACTGTTATCCGCTGTGCCGCCTTGGACAAGATTTTGAAGCTTAAACGGCAATGGGAACGGCAAGTTTCCCTTGACTATCTGATGAACGAGAAGTTTGTCCAGTTTGCCGCGTCGGAGCCGGACGAGGAATACCCATTTACCGTCTGCGGTCAGACCGTCCTGCTCTGCAACGCCGCCCTTGCCGACGCGATCTCTGTTTTGCCGGAGCAGACGCGGGAAGAAATCCTGCGCTATTACTTTCTGCGCCAGCCGCAGCGCGTGATCGGCGCGTGTATTGGCCGGTCACGCAGCACAGCGGGGCGGCATATCCAGCTTGCCTTGCAGCGGCTACGCGAAGAAATGGGGGTGAGCCGGTATGAGTAGACTTCTCCCCTATGAAACAATCATTCAACGGAATATCGTGCATAAAGCACCTCCTTCATAAACTGTCACGCGGGCAGGGGCTGCGTGTCGCCGTTCACCGTAGCACCGATGCAGAAGCTGTCATCAGCACCCGCAGGGGCGGCGGTGTAACTCTCCACCTCGCAAAGACCATCATCCTGTTCACGTTTTGCCTCGATGCGCTGGCGGTTCATGCCGCGAATCTGCTCACGGAAGCTCAAGGCGTACTTGCGCACAGCAGCAAGCTGGTCGCCGTGGAAGTCACCAAGCCGCTTGAACGTGGCAACGCTGTAATCCTTGCCCTCCGGGTTCGTCTGGCGTTTCAAGCCAATCTCCACAAGGCTGCCGTAGGTGGCGCGGTTTCGGAAAACAAAGCCCTGATTCAAAAACTCGCGGAACGGGCTGATGCTGGTGGGCGAGAGATTGATTGCCAGCGGCATAAACTCCCCACTGCGCAGCAGATACAGCACACGCATATTCTTGCAGGCTTTGCCGCGGCCGTTGCTGGCGCTGCCAAACTGGCTCAACGTACAGGTCGCACAGGTGCCACCGGGTTCACCGTAGCCCTGTTTGCCGTCAACCGAGGAGCAAAGCGGCGGTACATCGTCGTTGTACTCGTCACCCTCCGGCCAGTAGGCGCAGCTTGCATGGTTGTACAAAATCACCCCGGTGAGTGTGGGACGGTAATCCGGATGCTGCGGATCGCCGTTGGGAATCTCGAACTGCAACACTCCGCCAGCGGGAATCTTGATGCGGGGGAAAGACATTGTCAGGCCGTCCATGTCCTCGGCCAGTTCTTCGTTGCTGAACTCAGCCTCTCCAATTTCGGGCAGCTCAAAGTCCAGAGGTTCGTTGGCGGTCATGGTAGTGGTAGCGGCGGCGTTAGCGTTCATCATAGACATAAAAAATCCTCCTGTGTGTGGGGCAGTGTTAGGCGGCTGCCCGGTTGATTCTCGACCACTGCCGGGCGGGCATGGTCAAAATACTGTAACCAATGCTTTCCAGTTCACTGGCGCGGTCATAACTCTCCACATCCTGGCTGTGACGGGTCACGGCGTTGGATAAACCGTACAGCGTCAGATCGTTGGACTCGATCAGTCGCTGCAACACGCCGGTGCTTTCGCTGTCGGTAATGTGAAACTCTTTGCTGGCAAGTTTGACGACAGCCGGCACATCATGGGTGTCCATCTGTGCGGCTTTTGCCACCTGCATTTTGCCGACGATCTGCGAAAATCGCGCTTCTTCCACAGCGGCGCGCACGGTGTCCTGAATTTTCATAACAAAGGCTTTGTCCTCCGCGTCCAAGGTTGCTTGGGAGTAGACGCTGAAGTTCTCTTCGCTGTCGGTAACGCGCCCCACATGGTTGCGGCGGGCGGCTGCCTCATTCACGACCATACCGTTGCTGCACACCAGCCGATAAATCAGCGGCTGGATGCTGACGGAACCGAGTCCGACCTCGCTGTTGCTGATGATAACTCCGGCCTGCACAATATCGCCGGGGGATACCTCAGCCTGCAAGCGGGGATTCACGGCCTTGATGTACATACGGCTTTCGGTGATTTGGCAGCTTTCAAAGCGGATGTCAGGCAGACCGCCGAGAATCGGCAGCGTCACACCGGCAATGTCGATATTGTCGATACTCGGTATCCCCGGTGCCAACCACAATGAGCCCGCGAACTAGCAGGCGCTGCACACAGTCCTGCCAGCTGCGGTGGATGGTGACATTGGAACTGCTCGCCATCTTCTCGTAGAAGCTGCTGATTTCCTCTTCCCGCAGGATGCGCCAGTTGAGGATGGACCAGAGCATAAACTCTTGCACATCGACCTCGTACTCTTTTTCGCAGACGATGATGACCGGGCGGGTGCCTTCTTCGGTGCAGCAGCGGATATAACGGCCATTGGCAGTGTAAAGCATTTTCATAAGGGAACCTCCAAATTTTAATTTTCGTGTAGAGATGAGAGAAAAGATTCATCGTTTCGCAATTTGTGGACAGCACGGCTGATCCACGCCGAAACGTGGTTGGGCGGGGCGCTCATGCGAGTAGCAACTGCGGTAAGCGGTATGCCCTTATGTACATCGGTGACGCGGCCAGCGTATTTACTCTGCACGCGGCAGCGCTTCAGGGCCTCGCGGCTGGTGTTCTCTGTGACGCTCTTTACATCGGCATGGACGGACAATTCCTCCTGCGAGGTTTTGTTCACCTCGGTCACGCGGACAAGAATTTGGTCGCCTACAGCAAAACGGTCATGGGCATCACCAATCCAATCCCATGCAAGATCCCGCGCCATGATAGAACACTCCACACCGAAAATCTCGACACGGATAGACTTGTCGGCAACAGCAATGACGCGGGCCTGTACCACGCGCCCCTCCCGGACGCGGTACTCACCGTTGGCATCGGGGCTGAAATAGAAAAGCTGGCGTTTGCGCATCATGGCTTCGCGACGGCTGGCGACCACACTGCGGCTTTTGGAGTCAATGCCGAGGATGACAAAATCGATTTCCGCGCCCAGCATATTGCCCAGCAGCTTCATCTGGCGGACGGCCATGCTGTCGGTGCTGTTGGCAGCGGTGGGGGCGACCATCATTTCCTTCAGCGGAATGGCAATGCGGAAACCGTTGTAGTCCACAACGGCAATCGTTTTGCCGCTGTCGGTCTGCTCAATGCCGCCCAACGGTGCGGAGAGGATGCGCCGTGTGCGGTAGGCGTTGTGGATCTCATGCCATGCGGCGGCTTCGCGGGCATCCTCGGTTTCGATTTCGTCACCGCTTTCAATGGTCAGCACCGAGGCATCTGCTTTGCGTCTGCGGCGGGGCGGGGGAGTCTCGACGGGCTTTTCTTCTTCAGCGGGGGCAGGGATAGGTGCATCCTCAAAACCAACAGGTTCGGGAATCGGCAGATCGGGGGTAAAAATATCATTGTTCATTTCCATGAGAAATCTCCTTTTCGTTTTCAGGTTTTGTTATGATGGATTCTTTGTCGATGGCAACCACTGCTTTTGATTTGGCAGGACGGCCACGGCGTTTAGGCGGTGCCTTGGGGGATGACTTAGATGTTTCCGCCGGAGGAACTTCGGATGTTTCCGGTAAGGCTTTCCGCCACTCCGGGATATGGGCGGATGCCTTACACTCCCGCAGCTGCTTGTAAGCGGGGTGCAGAGAGTAGTCCATCTTGTGGACTTTCAGAACTTTGTGGCCACGCAGAATTACCAGCGCTTCATCAACCGGCAGACGCAGCACTTCGTCCGGGGTCAGCACCGGCCGTTTGCCGACACCACTGCTTTCGCGGTACTGCGGCGTATAGTCGGAAACGCGCAGGGTGTTTAGTGCCTTGGAAGTACTGGACACCGCTACACTGGCAATGCCGGTGCGCTGAGAGACGTACTCGGCGGTCAGCTGATCCGTACAGCCGAGAAAAAGCTGCACATCGCAGTTGCCGAGAATTTCCTGCCACTGGTTCTGTGGGTAGCGGTTTTGCAGTCCGGCAAGATTCTGGAACACGCAGGACATAGAGATATTGCGGGAGCGAATGACGCTGATGCGCCGGGATAACTCGGAGATCGTACCGCAGGCGGTCAGCTCCTCGCCCAGCACATGGACCGGCACGGGGAGCCGCCCGCCGGGGCAGTTGGCATCGGCATAGCGGACAAGTTTGATAAAGGCAAAAGACAGGAACAACGATGCAAGAAAATCAAAGGTACTGTCCTGATCGCTGGTGACGAGATAGTACGCGCAGGGCTGCTGCCCCGGCAGTTCAAGGCTGATTTCGTCATACGCAGTGATTTTCTTAATTAAGTCAGACTGAAATACCTGTAATCGGCTGCCCAAACCGCTGATGACCCCGCTGCGTACAGAGTCCGATGCCCGTTGATACAGGCTGTACGGTGCTTTGGCAGGATGCGTCAGCGGCAGAACATCAAACAGGCTG
The DNA here is from genome assembly GCA_025758045.1 of Oscillospiraceae bacterium. Lineage (NCBI taxonomy): Bacteria > Bacillati > Bacillota > Clostridia > Eubacteriales > Oscillospiraceae > Oscillospiraceae bacterium. The sequence goes on from CP107208.1 coordinate 2,429,879, forward strand.
TCCAACTGACTTTCGCTGCATTGCGTGATAAGGTTGTACACCTCACCGATGGTCCGCTGCTCCGGCGGGTAGGTGAGGTCAACGTACAAGACCAGCGCTTTCAGCAAGTTCATCTCTCCCGAATCCCAGAAGCGGTCACTTTTGCCGGTGCCGTTGGTGTTCTTGATGATGACATCCACGAAAAGCTGCGCCATCAGTTCCTGACCCTCAATTTCTTTCAGACAGTTCCACGAGTCGGAGTTTTCGGGGCTGACGAGGTTGAATACGCGCACGGTATACCCTAAATCTCGCATATATTCGCTGGATTTTTCGTAAAGTTCTGATTTGGGGTCACAGATAATCAGCGACTCTCCGCGGACGGCGCTTTGCAGGATACGATTCATGCAGAACGAGCGGGTTTTCATCGAGCCACTGGCACCGTAGACGGCGAGGTTGCCGTTCATACGGGTTTTCTCCGGGATGCAGAGAAACTTTCCGTCGAGCATCCCCAACACGGTGCCTGTATGCTGGGATAGGTCGGAAACCATATCCAGCACAGCAGGAATTTCTCGCGGCTGCATCCAGCCGGATGTGCCGTAAGTGCCTTTTGCGGAAAAATCGAAGTTACGCTCGGAATCCGTTAAGGCATCTTGACTGAACAGCTTTCGATACAGGAAAATCGCGGCGACTGTGGCTGCGCAGCCTGCTATGCAGTAAAGGTTGTAGGGGAACCATAAAATGCCTTTAAGACAGTCCGGCGGCGACAAAGAGGGGAACGGCGGAGAAGTACCGCCCGGCATACCGCCGTTTTTCTGCCAGACGGCATAGTTGCCGATGAACTGCGTCAAGTAGCCGCAGGCATAGAGCAGCAGCGTGACTGCCAACAAAATCTGCAATCTTTTTGAGGAACGTTTCATGGCAAAGTCAGAAACCTCCTCTCGAACGCGGCAAAGTCGATGGTCTGCAACTCGACCCTATCACCGCAAAGTGGCCGCAGCGCGTCTGCCTGAAAATCAAAGCAGAGGATGGCACCTTTCATTTGCAGCAGTTCCAAGGCAGACAGGAATCGGAACAAGCGCGGCAGATCCGGCAGATAGCAGAATAAAATCGGCGCGCCTGCATCTGTACGAGCGTCGTTCTCGATGTAAGCGTTACGGCAAGGCGGCTGAAGCTCTCGCAGCAGCATGGCGTTTAGTTGTCCGATTATATCTGGATGACAGAGCAGCCACAGCAGCGTCTCGCCGTGGTAGTCATTGGTGAGAAAGTAGAAATGTTCGTAGCCCTCGCCAAAAAGGAAGTGTTCTTTCTTGTAGGTCTTTGCATCTTCCAGCAGGGTAGTCATAACTGCCCACTGGTCAGACAGCAGGATGCCGTCCGGCGTGTGGCTCACACCATTCCGCGTATAGCGGATATTTTGCAGCATGATTTTTCCCCGCTGTTCGATTTGCGTGTCAAAGACCGGAACAGCATCCATGCCGTTGAACACAGCAAAGGTGCGGGATGGGGTCAGCAGCGAGCCTGCCATACGGGAGCCGTGAACCTTTACCATTTCAAGGCCCAGTTCTTTCATCTCGCGGGAATCATAAAAAACAGGGGCTTCAATGCGGCAAGGACTGCTGCCACCCGGCACAAATACAGGCGGCTTTTCATCTCGATAAATCATCGTGCCTGCATTCAGCATCGTGACATAGGTTTGCGCGATACGATGCAGCCGCAGACGGCGGGCAGGGGATGATTTGATGGAGTTGGTGTCGGTGCGGCCTGACAGATAGAACTGAAATCGCTCCGGCGCTCGTTCCCGCAAAAGACGTTTGCCACGGATGCCGAGCCGGTAGCCGCGAAGATGATCTTTGGAGAAGATGCGCAGGAGCTTGTCGTGTGTCAGGCTCGTCACGACTTTTTTGCGATAACTTTTGCTGGAGGTAAGGCGGTCAGCACACGCACAAGGAACCTCGCCGCAGATGGCTGTGAGCGCCAAAAGTTCATAATAGAGGCTGTCTTGCGCGGGCAGGACAGGAAAGGCAGAAGAAATAGAAATCACCTCGGAATTTAACCGTGCCTTCTTTGACTCCGGCGAAAGTTGCCGCCGTCTTGTGTGTGAAACAGCTTACAACAACGCGGAAAAGTCATTTTCAGGCACAGGTATCTGATTTTTATGAATTTTTCGGAAAAAGTGGAGGTCGGGTCTCAGCCGATTTTGGGGTGCTCAGCCATGCCGAAAAGCAGTTTTTCGGCATTACGGTAATCACGGTAGAGGACGAATATCCAAACCGGGTCGTCTGGAAAGAATCGCACAGCGCCCCGGTATCGTCCGCCAGGCAGAATGTAGCAATGACATCTATAACTGCCTTGAGTTCAAGATTGTCATAATCCCGCACGGATGTGATTGGAAGATTGTGGTCGTAGATATGCTCCACGCAAATCACACAGTCAGAGAAGCGGGGAAGCGGTCCGCTTTGCACCAGTGCAGCCTGAAGCGGCAGCAAAAGAAACTTGCAGCCGTCCCGCTTCTTTTTGTCCGGCAGCAGCGCGGGGAGCAGCACACGCAAATAGTTGTCAGCCGCCCATACACGGATGCCCTGTACTTCGGCCGCCTTGGGATAGTAGTAAATGGGCGGTTCGTTGGACACGGAAAAGAACATATTGCGCAGATGTGCCGTGCTTTTCTCGCTGAGAAGCGCTGCACTCTCGGCGGTTTTGGCAAACTGCATCGGGTCAGGCGCAGGCAGCAGATGCTCCATTTCGTACAGCTTTTTGTGAATGTCGATGAGCCCGCGCTGTTCCAAGCGGATACGATTCAAAAGTACGTCAGGATTCAAGCGCAGCCTCCTTTTTGTAGTAGCTGACAGTGCCGTCTTCGGCCACGGTGCAGAACCCGGCCACTTGCGGAATGTCCAGCAACTCAATCTGGGAGGTATCCTCTACGACCACGATGCGCTTGCCGGCATCTTTCTGTGGCTTGTGCAGCAGCTGGCAAATCATAGTCTCTTTGCCCTGCGGGATAGGCACGATTTCATACAGCTCTCCATTTGCAAAACAGAGAATAGCTGCCGGAAATTCTGCAACTGTGTGGTATTCCACCTGATCGATGAAGTCGAGCAGAACCCAGACGCAGCGGGATAAGTCCTTGTCTGCATTGTTTCGTGCTTCTTGATTTGCGTAGTAGCGGCAATTTTCGGCACGGTAAACGCGCCCCTCTTTCAGCATGTGGGCGAGTAAGGTCTTTGCCGTTGCCTCTTTTTCGGGAAAGAACCGGCAAAGCTGTTCTTCGGTCAGACCGGGATACAGCGAAATGTTATGCAGCATTTCAGCGGCTTCCCGCTGATAAATCGCTGCGCGGTTTTTCAATACAATCACCATCCTTATTGCGCATAAGGAACGCATAAAGACGTATTAAGCACTGCCAACAGCATAGCCACAGGCAACTAATACGCAATCATTACGTCCTTTTGCGTATTCGACTTTTTATTGCGTAATCATTGCGTCAAGGCGGACGTATTACGGTCATCTGCAAAACCTCCCAAAATCAGAAAATGCCCAAAACAAAAAGAGCCGTGCCTGAAAAAGTCAGGTACGACTCTGTGTGAAAATGTCCAACCTTTTTGGCTGAACCCTATTTTGAACATACTAATTGTAACATACGAGATTATACACGTATATACAATCACTGTGCGGATGTTGTGCAGATGTAATGCGAGTGCGGCAAAAAACTTTCAAGGCAGTGCATCTGGCGCAATCTTGATTCTTTGGCGTATAGGCATTATAATGCAAAAGAAAGCAAAGAAAAGGAATCATCGATTTTATGGATAACCAATTATTGCAGATACAAAACAGAACCTGCCGCATCTACGGCACTGCCAGCGCCGAATACCTGCTGCTGCAAATGGTGGATGAACATGACCTTGCAGGGATGGAGCGGGAAGTTGAAGCTATACGTCGGCAAACCGCGCATCTATTTTTGCTGGCCGCTGTCCAAGTAGAGAACTGGAACGATGACTTATCTCCGTGGCCTGCACCGCCCGTGTGGGGCAAGCAAGGTTTTGGCGGCAGGGCGGAGGATACGCTTGCATGGCTGGAGCAGGCTGTGCCGGGCATTAGCCAACAGTATTCTATAAAGGAAGATTGTAAGGTTATTTTAGGCGGCTACTCACTGGCTGGACTGTTTGCTCTGTGGGCGGCAACACAAACGAACGCGCTGTATGGCACGGCGGCGGCTTCGCCGTCCGTGTGGTTTCCCGGCTGGCTGGAATACGAAGCGGCGCACCCTATTCAGACCCGGCGCGTTTATCTCAGCCTTGGCGATCGCGAGGAGCACACCAAAAACCAGACTATGGCATCAGTAGGTGACAACATCCGCGCCCTGCACAGCGCCCTGACCCAGCGCGGAAAAGACTGCAAACTGGAATGGAACGCAGGCGGCCACTTCAAGGATGCCGACCTACGGACAGCGAAGGCATTTGCCTGGGTTATGGAAGGAAAACAATAAAGTGACGATTTTAATAGATGCTGATGGCTGCCCGGTGGTGGATCTGACTATACAGACAGCCGCAAAATACAAAGTACCTGTGCTGATTCTATGTGATACAGCCCACCAAATCCAACGCGACGGAGCGCAAACCTTGACCTTTGACAAGGGTGCCGACAGCGTAGATTTTGCACTGGTGAACCGCGTACACCCCGGCGACCTTGTAATTACGCAGGATTACGGGCTGGCAAGTATGTGTCTGGCGCGCTGCGCCCGTGTGCTGAACCAGAACGGCTTAGAGTACACATCCGAAAATATTGATAGTCTGTTGTTCCGCCGCCACGAAAACAAAAAGCTCCTTCGTGCCGGAAAGCACCCTAAAGGGGCTTCCAAACGAACGAAGGAGCAGAACATGGCCTATAAAAATGCCTTAGAGAAAATCTTGCAGACTGTGTGAGCGCCATAACAAAAACAGCCTTTCCCGCGTGCTTCCAAGAAAGCATAGGGAAAGGCTGTTTTTATTTCAAAGTTATTGCTTCGCTTGCAAGATTTTACAGCGCACTGCCAGAGCATCAACCAAGATGTTGGCACGGTTTGGCTCACCGAAATGCGCTTGTTCAAAAATTGCAAGAACCTCATCTTTACAATCATCCAGCGCAGCAAGATTCAGCGCTGGCAATCCATCTCTTGCAAGGGCAAGCTGTGCCTGCTGTGTGGCAGCGAACGGTTTGGCGGGGGCATCGGCCAGTGCGTCGATTTTGGAGGCGTACTGGTCGAACCAAAGGCTCGTGCCGCTGTCAAAAATCGGTGCGAAACCGACCCATTCCAGCGTTACTGCGTCACGGATAGCGCCAAAATTGCCGAAGTGACGATCCTGATTACAAATCAGATAATCCAGAATCATCATCTGTTGCAACCGCTCGGGCACATCCGGGATACCCAGCTTTTCACAGCAAGCGAGGAAATGGTCGTAGGCGCTCACACCGTCCGCGCGGGGGAAAGCCGAAAAGATATAGTAGGCGCTGACAAAGTCCTGCCGGTCGGTTGTCATATTCGGGCAAACGGAATAGGGCTTGTCCCCCTCAAACAGCAGGCTGTATTCCACATGCGGGATGCCCAGCTTGCGGCAGAGCAGGGAAGCGACAACCTCGTTGAACGGCTCCTGCTGGGCCATGCCGCTACCGCCCTTTACCAACACACGCTGGCAGTTCAGAATCTTCCATTTCTTTTTCAGCCAGCCGTCCGAGGTGTTGCAGGGGGAGGCAAGGTCAATGCTGTCCTGCTGCGGAATCTGCCCAAACAGAATGTTGCCGACATCTTCCGAAAAATCATTATTATAGAAATTGACCTTGCTCCATTCCAGTGGCTGTTCTGCAGGATTGAGCCAGTATTGATCGGACAGGCTTAGTGCAAAGCACTTCATCATCAAAGTGCTGGCGGACAGCTGTAACTTCTTCTGAACCTGCAAATCCTCCAGCGCACGGTGAAATCCCGAACGGCTGGCAGGGATGGTACGTCCGGCCAACCAAAGATTCAGATTCTTGGCAAGCTCCTTGTGGTCGGGGGCGTATAGTCCAATCGGCAGGTGAGCAGGTTGCAGCACATCGTCTACACGGTATACCGTGCCGCTGATGTCATTGACGCTCAGCACGGCAACGACAGTTTCACGGTGCATCAAAATATACTTCATATGTCCAGCCCACCTTTCAAATAAGTTATATCCATATTATACAAGGCAATGCGCATTTTAGCAACATTTTGTTGCGTGATGATTCTACTTTCTATGCCGCATAGCAACCCGTGATGTATGAAATCTGTATTGAAGAATTGAAACTGATTCCTATATCAAAAAATCCGTATGCGTGTTCAGCTATCATTCCTGTCTGCCAGCATAGTGTTCAAAGTTGTCCCGCAGCAATAAAAAATATATATAATCCTTACTTTGAAAGTGACTGCATTAACAATGAAAAACTTATCCCATGGAACGCCGTGTGCAGTGAAAGCTGCTTGCACGGTGTGGACCGGGGCGAAAGGCTCGAAAGAGTCTGACCTATCGGTATTTTTGTTCCGCTACGAGTACAGCGCCAATTTCTTCTACAAGCTGTGGAAGCGCATCCGCAAGTACAACGGACTTGTGACCGGGCTGACGCAGAATGTGGACGAACTGCTGCGCTCCGACACCGCCCGCCTGATGCTGGCAAACTCGGAATTTTTGGTAATGCTGAACCAGAGCGCCACCGACCGCGCGGAACTGGCGAAGCTGCTGAACATCTCCGACAACCAGCTTGGCTACGTCACCAATGTTCCCGCGGGCTGCGGGCTGATTCGCTGCGCGGGCAATATCGTACCTTTCACAAATTCCTTCCCGAAGGATACAAAGCTCTATAAACTGATGTCGACCAACCCGTCCGAGAAAAAGGAGTAAATCTTTGCATTATAAAAATAGAGGACCGCCGAAGCGGTCCGAAGGGGTGCTACAAACTTGAATTCGACGCTATGATATTTCCTTTTCGTCATCTCTCGGTGGTCGAACATAGCGTAGCATTTCTTTTACACAAGCACCGAATTGCAAGAAATTGGATTTTGCTTCTTTTAGTGTTATTCCATGATTGGAGTCGCTTGGCTCGTTATCAGAAGTGATGAACGGGTCATTCTCCCAAAAGCAAACGGGACAAATATACCCACAATCTTCATCTGCCGGGACATTGTAGGTAAGAAATCCACAACAAGGACATGGATATTTTTTCATTACGGAGTTTGTTCGCCCCTTTCATTTTTCAAATTTATAGACCTATTTTAATGCTGCCAAATATTGTTTTCCAAATCCCGCAGCCGTCCCTTATAGTCATCTATCAGAGCCTGAACATTTTCCCCCTGCGGGAAGGTCACCAGATAGCCGTCCCCAGCTTCATGAAAGCCGATGATTCCGGCAAGCCCTGCCATCTCGGCCACTTTCAGCAGGGTGTGGTAGTCATACTCGGCGGCACTGATATATAAATTCATGGGAGAAACCTCGCGTTTCAAAGAGATGATTCTATTATAGCAACATCTTTTCATAATTGCAAAGAAAATGCTGTATCGTCCAGAATCGGAAGATACAGCATTGCTTTTTTATATGTAATGGCCCTTTAGCCCAATTTGTTGTCTGGCCTTGACCGAGCGATTGCTCTGGCATGGTCTAAGGCGCAGTGGTGTGCGGGATGCTTCCCGCGTTTGTTTTGATTACAAGACTTATTATAGCGGCGACTTGTGTGTAGAATTTAAAAGCTGTTTGAACGATTTTGAAATTCAATTTGAATAATTTATGACGTGGGGTGATGCCATGAAAGATATTAAAGAAAAGCCAACCGCGCATATGCCGAGAAGCAATGCAACCGGGGAAATCCCGAAAGCTGCGCTGAAAAAGGCGTGGGCGGAGGCCAAGGAGAAAAGCCGAACCATGCTGCGAGAAAGCACTTCTACGCAGGGAGACGGTGATTATACAAAGCCACAGACTTTTGAGATTGATAAAATGTCGGCGATTCTACACCGGATGTGCCACAATGCATACCGGTACAGGGCAGGAGATTCCCGCTTTTTCCGGTTCCAGGCGTCCCGTCTTTTCATCCCTGCGGAAGCAGGTGATGCAGCCGCTGTCCTGATTGGCAGCCAGCAGCATATAGGATAACTCAGTTGCGAACACAGGCAAGAATGACCTTGACCTCGCTGCCGTCCGGGCTGTAAATTTCATAATCGCCGGCTGCCTGAGGAACAATGCAGGTTTCGGCATAGTGCAGCTCCAGAGGAGGGAACGCATCGCTTTTGCTGCGCAGAACCGCCCGCGTACCATCAACCAGGTTCAGCATATGCACACTGCCGTTGCGATGTACCGGCAGGGCAGAAGATGTTGTAAAGCGGAATGTGTCCAGAAACTCCCGTTCATGCAGACCGGTGCGCACAACCGTTCCGTTTTCGCCGGTATAAACTTCTGCCACTGCGTTGACAAGGTTTCTGTGAACCCATTCGGTATTACGGTACCATTGGATGTTGGCTGCACCATGTTCAAGGTGGATGGGGCGCGGTTTGCCGTCAAGGTCAACACGACCCCAGTCCCACAGCTTGAATGTGAAAATATAGGGTGTAGCGCTGATTTCCAGCACCATGGTATCTGCACCGGAACAATGCACAGTGCCGGCCGGAATCAGCACATGGTCATGCTTCTTGACGGGAATCTTGTTGACAAATTTTTCTGCCGGGAAAGGCTTGCCGCCGTTCTGGGCCGTCTGCAGGGCGTCGATCATTTCTTCCGGCTTTGTACCGGCTTTAATGCCCAGATAGACGCAAGGGGCTTCGCCGGCAGCATCCAGAAGATAGTAGCTCTCATCCTGTGTATAGTGCATATGGAAATGGCTCTGGATGTATTCGGTCAGGGGGTGAACCTGAAGCGAAAGGTTCTGCCCGTGCATGGTGTCCAGCATATCAAAACGAATGGGAAATTCCTTGCCGAAGCGTGCATGAACACGGTCACCCAGAAGCTCACGCGGGTGCGCATAGACAAGGTTGAGCGCCGGCGTTTCCACAACACAGGAACCGAAATCCAGCAGCAGGCTGTTTTCCTCCGGAACGCCGTCAAAGCTCCAAGCATAGTTGCTGCCGTTTTCGGGCAGGTCAAAATGCGTTTTCATCCAGTCGCCGCCCCAAACGCCCGGGTCAAAGTAAGGCACCATGCGGAACGGCTGTGCCGCAGCTTTGGATAGTGCATCACGGTAAGCGGTACCCGGCACAATGGCAGGGTTGCCGGCTGATGTGGTATCGAGATAATAGTCAAAAACCGGCAGCAGTTTGTCCTTGATCCGGTCGCCCCAGCGCCATTCGGCAAAATAGCCGCGCTTATATTTTGCGCGCTGCGGCAGGTCATGCATGGCTGTATGCCAGTTGTCCTGCCCTTTGCGGAAACGGAGCTGAATTTCCCACCGCGTAATGTCCGCATAGATGGTGATGTCTGCACGTTCCACAAGAGAGGCACCGACACCGTAAACCAGTACCAGACCATCCGTTACGGCATCAATTTTTCCCCGGGCGGCACACAGTGCTTCTTCCGGGTAAAAATTTTTCATCTGCCAGGTGGTCATGATGCCGAACACAGGGTCGTCCGTCAGTTCGTGTTCGATTTTTGCATCCAGCTCAGCGGGCAGGATTGCCAGATCATCTGCATGGATGACAAGCTCGGCATGCGGGAACAGTGCAAGGATCTCCGCTTGATCGGTACCGGGGTAGCATTCAACCGTCACAACGGTTTTGCTGCTGCCTGCACACAGGGCGTGCAGTTCCTGTTTTACGGCATCGGTTCCCCGTGCAGCATGGTCGGCGGCACCGACCTGTATGGTGGGGAAGCGCCGGTAAGGGTAAGTAGAGGGATTCGGCATAAAAGGCACCTGCTTTCGGATATTTTGTACGATATAATCAACATACACGGAAGCGGGACAAATGTCAATACATTTCTGAATAAAATTAAAATTAGTAATTACATCTTTACAAGTTGCCGTCTGCATGGTATACTTGATTCAGAAGTTCTGTGTGGTATAAATCTGCGCTGTGACAATATTTTTGCGCGGAGAACGCCGGAAACAGCACATCAGCAGGGAGGTTAGATATAGTATGCCGCAGCCGCGATATCTTCAGATTGTACAGCAGTTAAGGGATCGGATACAGAATGGGGAATACCCGCCGAACACCCGCATTCCCACAGAAAACGAGCTGTCTGTTTCTATGGGGGTAAGCCGCCCCACGGTTCGTCAGGCGCTGAACCTGCTTGAACAGGAAGGACGCCTGACAAGGGTCAAGGGAAGCGGCACCTATGTGACAGAACCAAAAATACAGCACGAATCCACGCGGTTCGTGATCGGCTATCAGGAAGAAAGCCGGGAACGGCACAACCACCTGCACACCAGCGTGCTGGCACTGCAAAAAGAAAAACCGGGCAAGCTTGCCGCCAAAGCACTGGGTCTTGCCGAGGGGGAACGCGTGACCCGGATGGTTCGGCTGCGCTGGCTGGAAGGTATGTATAACGGTTGCCCCATTGTGTATACAACGGTGTATGTGCCGGTACGCCTTTTCCCGGAAATGGATGAACAAAACTTTACGGATGCATCCTTTTACGAAATGCTGGACAGCCGTGGGCTGACCGTCATGCGAACCTCTCAGCGACTGGATGTGCGCATGCCCCCGGCAGAGGTCGCGGCAGAGCTTAAACTGTCGCCTTTTGAACCGACAGTCTATATTGTTTCGACCGGCTACGGTCAGAACGGCACTGCGGTGGAATACAGCGAAAGTTATTATCCGGCAAGCCGGAGCAGCTTTAATATTGAAATCAACCGGGGGCGATAAAATGCAGGAAGTATATCTGTGTCTGGATGTGGGCGGTACGGAAATCAAGGCTGCGCCTCTGGATAAAAGAGGAAATTTTCTGGCGCCTGTCCGCCATTTCCCGGCAATGGCCGGCGCGGACAGGCAAACGTTGCTTGAAAACTTTGGTTGGATTTTTAGCAGTATCTGCCCGGAAAATGCTGTTCCCATTGAAATTGATCTTGCGTTTCCGGGACCGTTTGACTATAAAAACGGCATCTGCCTTTTACAAGGACTGGACAAATACGATGCACTGTACGGCTGCAATCTGCGCCGAGCATTCTCCGAAATCAGCGGCTTGCCGGAGCAAAGGATTCAATTTATCAATGATGCAGCGGCCTTTGCGTTGGGGGAAATGACCTTTGGTCAGGCGACGCAAGCCGGGCGAGCTCTGTTTGTAGCAGTGGGAACCGGCTGCGGCAGTGCATTTGGGGTGAACGGATTTCTGGCTGAAGAAGGTACACCCGGTGTGCCGCCAAACGGATATTTTTATAATGCACCGTTTCGGGACAGCTGCGTAGACGACTATATTTCCCGGCGGGGGCTGGAAAAGCTGTCCGGCGAGATGCTGGGTGTGCCGCTGGATGGTCGTGCGCTTGCTGAACGCATCGCCGCCGGGGACGAACGGGCCAAAGCCTGTTTCCGGTGCTTTGGTGAACAGCTGTGCGATGCATTGCAGCCGCAGATCGAAGCATTCTGTCCGGACACGCTCTGCATGGGGGGACAGATTATGGCAAGCGCGGCATTATTTCTGCACCCGTTGGAAAAACTTTGTACAAACAAGAAGATTACTTTATATATTACACAGGATACTTCTCTGCGGACTATGCAGGGGCTGACAAGAGCTGCCAGCCGGTAGGCATATATCAATCTGCTTATATATCTGGAAAAATTTCAGTCCATGGAGCACTTCAAATAGGAACTCGTCGAATATCTGGATTACTACAACAACCGCAGAATCAGGGCAAAACAAAAGGGCTTGCCGCCTGCAATTCACAGACAACAAACCCTTTCGGCTGCTTGAACAATTTTTACTTCAAAATATGACCCTGACTTTTTGGGATCACCTCAAAACCGCGGATGTCCTGCTATTTATTTGGCGAAAAAACCATGTAGCTGATTGCTTTATAGAATAGACTCGGCAGGCTTTGAAGCTTTTGAATCGGATGCCAGCACGCCGCGGTAAAGCACTTCGGAAGAAACGTAACTGACTTCGGGCGCCGCTTTCGGGTGTTCTATCACAAAAAGAATCTTGGCGGCCAAGCGAGAACCGATGGTTTTCGGCTTTACATCGACTGTTGTAATACGGTCGGCAACGTTCAAATATTCGCTGTTGTTGTCAAAGCCCGTCAGTACGATACGTCCTTCAGGGTCTATCCCTTTTTCTTCAAGATAACGCTGGATGAAATGAGCAATATAGTCGCTGGCACAGACGATACCGTCCGGCATGGTTGGCAGGAAGTCCAGAAAGCGACTGATTTCCTCATAATGGGTGCGAAGACCCAATGACCCGGTAAGGTAAAGACTGGGGTTTGGAATGATCCCATGCTCATGCAGTGCATCCAGAAATCCCTCGTAACGGTCTTTGTTTGTCTGGGCGTATTCCACATCGCCTATGAAGCTGAGCTTTCGGCATCCATGAAGAAGCAGACTGTTTGTAATCTGCCGGATAAGATCACGACCCTCAATAATGAGCAGATCCCCATGTAACTGGTTATAGGGGACAGAGGGAACCGTGTCCAGAAAAACCTTTGGTATAGGTAAAGAGGATAACAGCCGCAGCAAGGGCGCAGAATACGTGTTCAGTACAATGACACCATCTACTGTACCGTTTGTCAAAGGCTCCGGCAACACATAGCCCGCTTTGTAATTTGTGGGGAGATAGGTGTACATGAGGTTGACATTATGCTTGGAAAGATCCTTGGCAATCTGATGGATGATTTGCATCCAGAATAGAGAGGACTCCGGTCGGCACACGGCTACCGCCACAGTGCGTGAGTGGGGAGGCAGTTGAGCAGAGACGGTCGCAGTGGTATCCTGAGAGGGAGTGTGGAAATAGCCCATCTCGGTGGCTTTTTGATGGATTTGGGCACGCATAGAATCCGAAACGCCGGGACGGTTGCTTAACGCTTTCCATACGGTGATTCTGGAAACAGAAAGAGCATCGGCAATATCCTGCATGGTTGGTTTGCTCATGAAAGAAACCCTCCATTTTTTTAGTTTATAGAAAGTATAGCACAATCACAAGAGAAAGGCAACACTAAATGTTAACTTTTGCTAATGCTCAATGTTGAAAATGTTGGCTATTATGCACAGAAAGATAGGGTAAAATCCGTTAAAATACACGAATACAATAAAACGATGCGCAATTTGTGCAAAACGACGATTGACAGACACAAAAGCAAATGTTAATATTGGGTTAATAAATGACAACAAAAGTTGACTGTAAAGCTAACGGTGAGTTAACATGAACTGTTGACAGTTGTTAACAATTGGTTCGCCGAAAGAAAGGGGCACATTCTATGAAAAAGGATAAGTCGGCAGTTTCAGCTTCAACGAAGCCACGCCGCAAACGTTGGACGCGTGATGACACGGAGCTGACATTGCTGGGGCTTCCGGCAGCCATCTGGTACGCAGTCTTTTGCTACCTGCCCATGTTCGGTCTGATTATCGCATTCAAAAACTTCAAGATCACTCCGGGAAAGAGCTTCCTTTACAGCTTGTTCCACAGCGACTGGGCAGGGTTTGACAACTTCAAATTTTTCCTTACCAGCAACACCTTTGCCATGCTGCTGCGCAATACGCTGTTATATAACATCTTATTTATCGTATTGAACATTGTAATTCCGGTTACATTGGCTGTGCTTATCAATCAGATTTACAGCCGCATTGCTTCTAAAGCATACCAGACGATGATGTTCTTCCCGCACTTCCTTTCGTGGGTTGTTGTCAGCTACTTTGTCTACGCTTTTCTGAACCCTGACAAAGGTCTGATGAACACCATTATTCAGGCTCTTGGCGGCGATAAAATCATGTGGTATTCTCAGCCAAAATGGTGGCCGCTGATTTTGACTTTCATGCAGGTCTGGAAATCCATGGGCTATAATATGGTTGTCTACCTTGCAAGTATTACCGGCATTGACAGTACGCTGTACGAGGCGGCAACGCTGGACGGCGCGACCAAGTGGCAGCAGACCAAATATATTACACTGCCGGCACTGAAACCCATCATCGTTATGATGTTCATTCTGAATGTCGGCCACATCTTCTATTCCGATTTCGGCTTGTTCTATCAGGTTACGCAGGGTGTTCCCAACTCACTGTACAACGTTGCCAGCACATTTGACACCTATGTCTACCAGGCTTTGCAGAGCAATGTGACAATCGGCAGAACTGCTGCCGCAGGTTTGTTCCAGGCTGCATGCTGCTGCGCGACCGTTCTGGTTGCCAACTTCATCGTTTCCAAGATTGATGAAGAAAGCGCGATTATTTGATGAAGGGAGAACACACAAATGACTCTGGCAGAAAAGCATAAGATAAAGGCCGAAGAAAAAAAGCTGGAAAAAGAGGAAGCTCGTGCGAAGTTCCGCTTAAACCAGATTAAGCCAACAACGAATGCCTGCTTTAACATTCTGTTTGTACTGCTTTCCTTCGTCTGTCTGTTTCCGGTGTTCTACGTCTTTATGATTTCCGTTTCCTCCACGGATTCTATCACAAAGTACGGGTACAGGCTTTTCCCGGATACATATTCCACGGCGGCGTACACGTTCCTTTGGAATGAACGCGGAACGATTTTTAATTCACTCATAATTTCCGTGGTGGTCACGGTTATGGGTACGGTGCTGGGTGTGCTGCTGACCACAATGATTGGCTATGTGCTTTCCCGCCCGAACTATAAACTCAAAGGCTTCTTCACTTGGATGGTGTTCATCCCGATGATTTTCAATGGCGGCATGGTTGCAAACTATGTGGTTGTTGCCAATATGCTGCGTTTGAACAACACCATCTGGTGTCTGATTCTGCCGCTGGCGATGAGCAGCTTCAATGTTATTATCTGCAAGACCTTCTTCCGAACAACGGTACCGGATTCCATCATTGAGTCGGCAAAGATTGACGGCGCATCCCAGATGAAAATTTTCTGGCGTATTGTGGTGCCCATCTCCAAGCCAGTATTTGCCACCATTGCACTGTTCCTGACGTTTGGCTACTGGAATGACTGGTTCCAGTCTGCCCTGTATATTTCGGATTCCAAGCTGGTATCCTTGCAGGCACTGCTGAACAACATGATGAAGAACCTGGAGTACATCGCCAATAACCCCAGCGCAGGTCTGAGTCTGCAGCAGTACCGTAACTCGATGCCGTCCGAATCCGTTCGTATGGCAATCGCAATCATTATCGTCATTCCCATTGCGTGCGCGTATCCGTTCTTCCAGAAGTACTTTATTTCCGATCTGACGGTTGGTGCGGTTAAGGGCTAAGAGAAAGACTCTGAAAAAGAAAAACACTGTATAAGAACATCGATGCTAACAAATAAGCCCATTCAATTTTCCCACCACATTTGGTTCTGTTCCCCTATAAGGGGAATGAAGATACACAACTTTACACAAGCAAAGGAGAAAAACAGATGAAAAAGTTCAACAAAGTGCTTGCGCTGGGCATGGCCGGTTCCATGGCCCTCAGCATGGCAGCCTGCGGCGGCAGTTCCTCTTCTGCCTCCACCGGCACCGATGGCAGCAGCACCTCTACGGCTGCTCCCTCCAAGGACGTCGTCACCCTGAAATGGGTGGCCGTTGGTTCTGGCATGCCTTCTAACTACGATGCATGGCTGGCACAGATTAACCCGTATCTGGAAGATAAGATCGGCGTCAACATCGACATGGAGGTTATCTCCTGGGGCGACTGGGACACCCGCCGCAATGTTATTGTGAACACCAGCGGTGAATACGACATCCTGTTCACCAACGTCAACACCTATAACAACGACGTCAATACCGGTGCTTTCCTGGATATCACCGATATGGTCAAGGAAGCGGCTCCTGAACTGTACGCTTCCGTTCCGGAAGATTATTGGAAAGCCTGCGAAGTGGGCGGACGTGTTTATGGTGTGCCTACCTACAAGGATTCTTCTCAGAGCGAGTACGTTGTCTGGGATAAGGCAAAGGTCGAGGCTGCCGGCTATGACTATACCAAGGAGCTGGGCATCACCGACCTGGATGAACTGACTGCGCCCCTGAAGGCTATCAAGGACACTGACGGCGAGGCTTCCTTCCCTCTGAACAAAAACGGCGGCGGCTACCAGTCCTATATGTATGACCAGCTTGGCGCCGGTCTGTATCCCCTGGGTGTGCGCTATGATGACAGCGAGGGTAAGGTTGTTGCTACTGTTGAGCAGGATGACATGAAGCAGATTCTGAAAACCTTCCATGAGTGGTACAACGAAGGTATCATCAACTCTGACGCTGCAACCCGTCCCGAAGATGCAAACTACAAGGCTTGCTCCATTGCACAGGGCTGGTCCGGTGCGGCAATCACTTCCTGGGGGCCGCAGCTCGGCGTTGAGTGCGTTACCCAGAAGTGGGGTCCGACCATCGTTTCCAATGAAACTGTCCGCGGCTCTATGAACTGCATCTCCGCTAACTGCGCCTATCCCGAAAAAGCACTGCAATTCCTGCAGCTGGTAAACACCGACACCTACGTCCGTGACCTGTTCTACTACGGCGTTCAGGGCGACAACTGGGATTACACCGATGACAGCAAAACCTTCGTCCATAAGAACAACGCGGATTGGTCTATGGCCGGTTACACCCAGGGCAGCTTCTTCGCTATCACCCCGACCGACGATTTCGATTTCAACCAGTTCGACGAAGTTAAAGAGCTGAACGAAAAGGCTGAGCCTTCTGTCCTGCTTGGTTTCACTCTCGACACCACCTCCATCGCTGATGAACTGGCAAACTGCATCCAGATTGCAGAGCGTTACAAGGGCGAGCTGCTGACCGGTACGGCTGATCCCGAAGTCATGGTTCCCCAGATGATGCAAGAACTGCGCGCTGCCGGCTTTGACAAGATCGTTGCTGAGGCACAGAGCCAGGTTGACGCTTTCATGGCTACCAATAAGTAATCTTTAAAAATCCAAATACTATCCCTGCAGGCAGGGAAACCTTCGGGAGCGGGACGCTGAGTTCCCGCTCCCGATTTATTTTAAGTACACAAGGAGAATCAAGTATGGCTAAAATCATCGGCAGCGCACTGCCCAATATTCCGTGGCAGGAACCGCCTGCAAACACCCGCACCCCTTTCTGGCGCTATGATGCAAACCCCATCATCGGTCGTGACGGCAACGCCCGTTCCAACAGCGTGTTCAACAGCGCCGTTGTGCCTTTCAAGGATGGCTTTGCCGGCGTATTCCGCTGCGACAGCCTGTCCATCAGCATGGATATTTTCGCAGGCTTCAGCAAGGACGGTCTGCACTGGGATATTGAGGATACCCCGATTCATCTGGTAGGGGACGACCCGGAGGTCACAACCCGTGAATACCGCTATGACCCCCGTGTATGCTATATGGACGGCAAATACTATGTGACCTGGTGCAACGGCTACCACGGACCCACCATCGGCATTGCGTGGACGGATGACTTCAAGACATTCCACCAGCTGGAAAATGCCTTCCTGCCGTACAACCGTAACGGTGTCCTTTTCCCGCGCAAGATTCAGGGGCGCTACATGATGATGAGCCGCCCGAGCGATACCGGGCATACCCCCTTCGGCGATATTTTTGTCAGCCAGAGCGAAGATATGATTTACTGGGGACGCCACCGCTTTATGATGGGTGCTGTAAAAGGCGATGAATCTGCATGGCAGAGCATGAAAATTGGCCCCGGCCCCATCCCCATTGAAACCGATGAGGGCTGGCTGCTGATTTACCATGGTGTTATCAACACCTGCAACGGCTATGTATACCGCATTGGTGCTGCTCTGCTGGATATTGACGAGCCGTGGAAGGTAAAATATCGCGGCAAGGATTACCTGCTGGCTCCTCATGAGCTGTATGAGTGTGTGGGCGATGTGCCGAACGTAACCTTCCCCTGCGCCACCCTGACGGATGCCGCAACCGGTCGTATTGCCATGTACTACGGCTGTGCCGATACCGTGACCGGTCTGGCGTTCACCACGGTGGATCGTGTATTGGACTATATCAAGAAGAACTCTTTCTGATGTTAAAGGGGCAAAGAGATGCCACAGGATAACATTTTGCTGATACCACGATTTCGGTGTAGATACGTTCCACTAACGCAAACAAAAATGCAAAAAACAGCCAGCTTTGAATTGCTGGAAGCCTCGTTATGAGGGAAAGGAAAGACCTATGCGCACCATTGATTTTCTTGACAAGCGCGTCACAGGTATCTGCAATGAGCTGAAAAAGCTTTCTGTAAAACAGAAGTTTGAAACGAGCGACTGGCTCATAAAGCCGGGCAACTTCCTGCGCCCGGAAGATGCCGATGCAGACCCTGCACCGTTTGAACCCTTTGACAGCCGCACCATGCATTGGTACGGACCGGACAAGCATTACTGGTTCCGCGCGGATGTGGCTGTGCCGCAGGAAATGGACGGAAAACCGCTGTGGATGCACGTCTGCACCCAGATTGATGAGTGGGACGATGCCAAAAACCCGCAGTTCCTGCTGTTTGTGGACGGCAAGGTGACACAGGGCGTGGATATGAACCACCGCGACATCCTGCTGGACCGCTGCGCCAAGGGCGGTCAAAAGTACCGTCTGGAATTGCAGTCCTACACCGGAATCCTGCATACCGAATTCAACCTGATTGTAGACCTGCGGGAAATCGACCCCGAAATTGAGGGTCTTTACTACGATATGGTTGTGCCGCTGGAGGCTTTTCCCCGGTTGGAAGAGGACGGCAAAGCCCGCCGCGATCTGGAAAACGTGCTGAACGAGGCTGTCAATCTGATCGACCTGCGCACACCTTATAACGAGAGTTTCTATCAAAGCATTGCTGCTGCCCGCCGGTATCTGGCAAAAGCACTTTATACCGACCTTGCCGGTCATGAGGAAGTCATTGCAAGCTGCATTGGTCACACGCACATTGACGTGGCGTGGTGGTGGACTGTTGCTCAGACCCGGGAAAAAGTGTGCCGCAGTTTTGCAACTGTGCTGAAACTGATGGACGAATACCCCAACTACAAGTTTATGTCCAGCCAGCCGCAGCTGTATTACTTCCTGAAGCAGCGCTACCCCGAGCTGTATGAGCAGATCAAACAGCGCGTGACAGAGGGACGCTGGGAACCCGAAGGCGGTATGTGGGTTGAAGCAGACTGCAACCTGACCAGCGGAGAAAGTCTGGTGCGCCAGTTCCTGTACGGCAAGCGTTTCTTCAAGGAAGAGTTCGGTGTGGACAACCGCATCCTCTGGCTGCCGGACGTATTCGGCTATTCGGGCGCACTGCCGCAGATCATGGCAAAGTGCGGCATTGATTATTTCATGACCACAAAGCTGGCGTGGAACCAGTTCAACAAAATGCCTTACGACACCTTTAAGTGGCGCGGCATTGACGGCACCGAAATCCTGACCCACCTTGTTACAACGCTAGGGGTCGGTCAGAGCGAGAACGACTTCTTCACGACTTACAACGGCATCCTGCATCCCGATGCGCTGATCGGCGGCTGGCACCGCTACCAGCAGAAGGACATCAACAATGATATCCTGATTTCCTACGGTTACGGTGACGGCGGCGGCGGTCCGACCCGCGCCATGCTGGAAACCTCCACCCGTATGGAAAAGGGCATCGAGGGACTGCCCAAAGTGCGTCAGGCATTTGCACGCACCTACTTTGATGAGCTGGCTGAGCGTGTGAAGGACAACCGCCGCCTGCCCACATGGGAAGGTGAACTCTACTTTGAGTATCACCGCGGCACATACACCTCCATGGCGCGCAACAAGCGTTCCAACCGTAAGATTGAGCTGCACATGATGGACTTGGAACTGCTCAGCCTGCTGGCACAAGCCAAGGTCGCATACCCAGAGGCAGAAATCGACAAGCTGTGGCATGGAATCCTCATCAATCAGTTCCATGATATTCTGCCCGGTTCCTCCATCCACGAAGTATACGAAGTCACCAAAAAAGAGTATGCCGAGATGGAAGCCGAAATCACGGCACTGCGCGAGGAGCGCCTGGATGCACTGACCCCCGCCGGGGAAGGCATTACCGTGTACAACACTACCGGCTTTGTCCGCAGCGATGTGGTTGAACTGGGTGATTGCAAGGCAGAGGCTTTGCAGGACGAAGCCGGCAATATCTATCCCGTACAAAAAACAGCCGATGGTGCCGTGGCGTTCCTGAACAACCTGCCTGCCAAGGGCAGCAAAACGTTTGCGGTCGTACCGGCACAGGCATCGGCTGCGCCCTTCGAGATTGCTGCTGACGGACATAAGATCGACACCCCGTTCTATACTGTCACCTTTGATGAACACGGTCAGATGACCGGCATCTTTGACAAAGAGAACCGCCGCGAAGTGCTCAAGCCCGGTCAGGCAGGCAACCTCTTCCGCGTATATGAGGATAAGCCCATCTATTATGACAACTGGGATATCGATATTTTCTATACCGAAAAGTTCTGGGATGTCACCGACCTGCAGGACTTCACATGGACGGAGAACGGTCCCGTGCGCGCCACACTGCACATCGAACGCAATTACAGCAACTCCACCCTGGTGCAGGATATCCATTTCTATGCAAAGCAGCGCCGGATTGAGTTTGTTACAACCGTGGACTGGCACGAACACCAGAGCCTGCTGAAGGTTCACTTCCCGGTAAATGTCCATACTGACGAAGCTACGTTTGAAATCCAGTACGGCAACCTGACCCGCAAGACGCACGCCAACACCAGCTGGGATCGCGCACGCTTTGAAAGCTGCGGTCAGAAGTGGATGGACCTGAGCGAAGGACATTACGGCGTCAGTATGCTGAACGACTGCAAGTACGGTCATTCCGTCAAGGATTCTGTGATTGGGCTGACCCTGATTAAGTCCGGCATTGAGCCGAATCCTACCACGGATCAGGAAGTTCACCATTTCACATACGCCATTTATCCGCACGCCGAAAAATGGCAGGCAGCCGGCACGGTGCCGCAGGCGTTCTTCCTGAACCAGCCCGCGTTGGCTGTGCAGGGCGGAAAGCCGGGCGAAAGCTTCAGCCTTGCCGGACTGGATGCACCCAATGTGGTGCTGGAAACCATCAAACGCGCCGAGGATGGCGATGGTGCCATTGTGCGTATGTATGAGTGCGAGAACAGCCTGACAAATGTCACCCTGGACTGGAACCTTCCCTTCCATGCGGCAGAAAGCTGCAACTGTCTGGAACAGCCCGACGGCGAGCCGGTTGAAGTCAAAGACGGCAAGATTACCTTTACGGTAAAGCCGTATGAAATCAAGACAATTCGTATCCGTTAAATAACAAAGTCCGAACATTCTGCACGGGCGGTTGGCAATGCGCCCGCCGCCCGTGCCTTTTTTTGGAGGAAATGATGATGGAGTTTATTCCGAATCCACATAAGATCGAACACCCTGCAGGGGTTCATATGCTGGACAATCAGAGCCGAATCACCCTGTGGCAGACCGAACCCGCCGCGTTGCTTTATGCACAGATGCTGCAGGGCTGCCTGCGGGAGTACGCCGGGCTGGAAGTGCCGTTCACCCGCGGTAAGCCCCGGGCAGGTGACGCCGTACTTACGGTGGATACCGCCCTGCCGCAAAACCGTTACACGCTGAGCATTATGCCGGAATGCATCACGCTGAAAGCCGGCAGCGATGAAGCACTCTGCAACGGTGTGCAGACACTGTGCCAGTATATTGAACAGCACGGAGCCGTACTGCCCGCACTGGAAATTGAGGACTGGCCCGATCTTGCCAACAGAGGCTATTATCAGGACTGCTCCCGCGGACGTGTCCCGAAGCTGGACTACCTGAAACAGGTGGCAGATATTCTCTGCCGCTACAAGATCAACCAATGGCAGCTTTATATTGAGCACACCTATCTTTTCCGTGACCTGAGCGAAGCATGGCGTGAGGATACGCCGCTGACCGCGCAGGAGATCATGGAGCTGGATGATTACTGCGCAGCCCGGCACATTGAACTCGTTCCTTCCTTGTCTACCTTCGGGCATATGTACCGTATTCTCAGCACAAAAACCTGTTGCGACCTCTGCGAGCTGCCTGACTCGGAAAAGATTCCGTTCAGTTATACCTATGCAGGGAATCACCATACCCTGAACGTATCCAATCCCGATGCGCTGGGGTTTGTAAAAGGGCTGATTGACGAATACCGCCCGCTTTTCCGCAGCAGCAAATTCAATATCTGTGATGACGAAACGTTCGATTTGGGCAAGGGGCGCAGCAAGGCACTCGCCGAGGAGCAGAGCGAGCGCAGCCTGTATCTCAGCCATGTGAAGGCGCTGTGCGAATATCTTGTTGCGCAGGGGGTAACACCGCAGTTCTGGGGGGACATCATGTGGCGCTTCCCGGAAAGCTGTGCCGAGCTGCCCAAGGAAACCATCTGCCTGAACTGGGGCTATCTGCCGCATCAGCGGGAAAATGAGATCCGGGATATTGCCGCCAGCGGGATTACGCAGTACGCCTGCCCCGGCGTCTGTGGCTGGAACCGTTGGATGCCTCTGATGTACAATTCTTACCTGAATATCCGTACCATGTGCCACCATGCACACAAGTACAACGCCATCGGCCTTTTGAACACGGACTGGGGCGATTATGGTCATGTCAATGACCCGCGCCTGACGATTCCGGGCATCCTGTACGGCGCAGCGTTCGGTTGGAATGCAGAGCCTGTGGAATTTGACGAGCTGAACGAAGCGGTTTCCCGCCTGTATTACGGCGATGCCACCGGGCAATTTGCCGGTCTGATGGCAAAGCTGCAGGATTATGAAGTTTTTGACTGGCGGAATACCGTCAACTGGATAGAATGTGATGAGAAAACCCGCGCCGAGATCCTTTCCGAGGTGGACTTTACAAGGATTGACGATGCCAACCGCGCCGTAGAAAAGGCAAAGGCAGATATCCTTGCAGCCGCGGTAAACCTTCCTGCCGGCAAAAAGCAGATTGTACAGGTACTCTGCCAGACGGCAGACATCATTGTGCTGTGGAACCGTATTGGCGCATGGCTCAATGCAGGCTGCCCGCACGGCCCCGAAGCAGATGCCATGGCAGCTGCGCTGGAAGACTGGCTGCAGCGCTACCGTGCGCAGTGGCGTCAGGTCAGCAAAGAAAGCAGCCTGTCGGTTCTGACAAACCTAATCTGCCGTTACGCGGATCTTCTCCGCGGACGCGCTTACGGAACCGTGGAGGCGCCTGCCGGGAGGTAAGCCATGGGCTGGCTTTATCAGCTGTTTTTTCCTGCGCATACACCGACCGAAAATGAACTGGAAATGGGTCGCTACCGGATTATTGCCGAAGGCGCAGTGGCCGGCGTGATTTATGCCGTTGCCACCGGCAACTTTCTGGCCGGGTATTTGAGCAGCCTTGGGGCGTCCGTATCCTTATGCGCCGCAGCGGCCATGATACCGTCTTTCGGGTGCGTACTGCAGTTTATCTCGCCCTTTGTGTTTGAACGGATGCACCACCGCAAACTGGCTATATGGCTTATGTGCGTGGTGTTCCGGCTTTCGGTCAGCAGCATCCTGCTGATACCGCTGGCTCTGCCGGACCCCGGTCATGCCCGCGCTGTGGTGCTGGTGCTTTATACCATCGGCTTTTTCTCTGCGGGGCTTGTTACGCCGGGGCTGGAACACATGGTTTTGGGCATCGCCCCCCAAGGCGGGCGCGGTCAGTTCTACGCCGTCAAGAGCATTATCGGAACCTGCGTTTCCAGCGCGGCAACACTTGCACTTGGTCGCGTACTGGATTATTATCTGGAACAGGGGCAGGGCTATACCGGCTTTCTTATCATCGGTATTGTCAGCCTGTCGCTTACTGTGGTGGATGCCGTTCTGCTTGCTTCGGTAAGAGAGAACCCGGTAAAATTCACCTCCAAAATGCGCCCGGCGGATATTCTGCGCCCAGTGCGCGACCCTGCTTACCGTCCATTGCTTTTTTACTGCATCATCGGCGGGCTGACTGGCGGCTTTGCTTCTCCGTTCCTTTCCGTGTATGAGCTGCGGGTGCTGGGGCTCAGCCACACCTTCATCACATCGGTGGGTGTCGTGTCCGCTGTTGTGGGCATGGCAGGCAGCTGGGTGTGGGGGCGGCTGGCCGACCGCACTGCGTGGAACTGCGTTATTTGGCTTACTGCATTCCTGAATCTTTCCTGCACGCTGGGCTGGTCCTTTGTGCGCCCTTCCTTTGCACATTTGGTTGCGCCGGTTCTGATTGTCGTTGCGGCGGGCTGTGCAGGCGGCGCATCACTGGCAAGCACAAACCTGCAATTTGCATTGAGTCCTGAAAGCGGCAAAACCGCTTACTTTGGCGTAACGGCTGCCATGAGCAGCATTGCCACCTGCACATCGGCCGCAGTGGGAACCGCCATCCAGCCCATGCTGGAAAAATCTATGGGGGACAGCTCAATTTCGCTGCTGTTTTTTGTGGCAGGCATCGGCGGTTTTGCCAACCTGATTATAAATGGGCGAAAATTGCCCTCTGTAACATAAAGGGAGAAAAAAGATGTACCCATACCAGAACCCGGATCTTTCGACAGAAGAGCGCATCAGCGACCTGATGAGCCGGATGACCCTTGAAGAAAAGATCCTGCAGACAGATCAGTATTATTCCGGCGATTTTACAACGCAGGACGAAAACGGCAAGGTTACAGCCGTGGATATGCAGCGGTTTGATGCACTGATGCAGCACAATAGTGTCGGCAGTGTGCAACTGCGCGGTATGACTGCTGCCCAAGCCAATGTTGTGCAGCGGTATGCCATAGAAAACACACGTCTTGGCATCCCATACCTTTTTAGCGAGGAAGCACTGCATGGGCTGATGACAAACAACGCAACCAGTTTTCCGCAGCAAATTGGTCTGGCGGCAAGCTTTGAGCCTGAACTCGGGCGCGAGATGGGACACGCCATTGCGGCAGAGTCCCGGGCCTGCGGGATTCACGAAACATACAGCCCCGTCATGGATCTGATTCGTGATCCACGGTATGGTCGCGCGGAAGAATCCTATGGTGAGGACACATACCTTTGTGCTGAGTTTGCACGCGAAACCGTATTGGGTATGCAGGGGACAGACCTGACGACACCGGACACCGTGGCTGCCGAACCCAAGCACTACGTCGGCTACGGCAACCCTGTGGGGGGACTGAACTGCGCCCCCTCCACCATGGGACGGCACGATGTATTCAGCGACTGTCTGCCTGTCTTTGAAGCGGCTTTTGCAGACGGCAAAGCGTGCGACGCTATGTGCAGCTACAACTCCATCGACAGTATTCCGGTATCCATGGACCATGAGCTTTTAACGGATGTCCTGCGCGGGCAGTTTGGTATGCCGGGGTTTGTCCGCAGCGACCTGACGGCGGTTTCCCGCCTGTATGACTGGCACTTTATTGCCGAAACGCCGGAGGAGGCCATCCGCCTTGGTCTGGAAGCCGGCGTAGACTTGCAGCTTTACGACTTTCCGCATGATGTCTGGCAGAAAGCGATTGCCCACCTGATTGAAAGCGGTTCCATGAAGATGTCGGTGCTGGATACGGCGTGTCGGCGTGTGCTGCGTATGAAATTTGCACTGGGGTTGTTTGAAAATCCTTATACGGATGAAAAACGCGCCGATAAAATCCTGCGCTGCCCGGAACACCTGACCACCGCGGAAAAAATAGCGGAAAAATCCATCGTATTGCTCAAGAATGATGGCTTGCTGCCGATCAGAAAAGACCTGCGCAGCGTGGCAGTCATCGGTCCGGCAGCTGATACGGTTTCTTATGGCGACTATACCGAAACACGCGGCCGTAAAGGCGGGGTTTCTGTGCTGGACGGAATCCGTGCTGCAGTCAGCCCCGAAACCGAGGTGCTGTACGAGCGCGGCTGCAACTTTCTGGGGCAGGCGCTGCACCCGTTTGGTCCGTCCATGCTGTACGATGAAAACGGCAAAGCCGGGCTGACAGGCCGCTATTATAACGGACCTGTGCCGCAGGGCGAACCGGTGCAGGTTCGCACGGATCGTACCGTCAATTTCAACTGGATTTTCGCACTGCCGCATCCTGCACTGGATGCCAACTGTTTCAGCGTTGTCTGGACGGGTTCTGTGGTTATGCCCCGCACAATGGATGGCTGCATCGGGCTGAGTACGCAGGATAGTATGCGCCTGTACGTGGATGACAAACTGCTGATTGATGGCTGGGGCAAGGATAAGAGCGCTGACCAGGCATTGGATTTCCACTTTGAAGCCGGACGCACTTATAAAATCCGCATTGAGTTTGTCAACGACCGGCGGGGCGCCCGCGTGATTTTCGGGTACAGCGCCGGGCGGGAAAATTTCCCCGCAGCAGTGGAAGCCGCACGCAAAGCGGATGTCGCCATCCTTTGCATGGGCGACAACGAGGAGACCAGCGGCGAGAACTTTGACCGCACCGACCTGAACCTGCCCGGCAGACAGCTTGAGCTGGTACAGGCTGTTTATGCAACCGGAACCCCTGTGGTGCTGGTGCTGCAAAGCGGACGCCCCGTTACGGCGAATTGGGAAAACGATCATCTGCCTGCCATTCTGGAGGCGTGGTTCCCCGGTGAGCAGGGCGGCACCGCTATTGCAAAAACACTGTTTGGCGATGCAGCCCCGGGTGGACGGCTTCCCATCACATTCCCGCGCAGTGTCGGGCAGATTCCCTGCCATTACAGCCGGCGACCCGGCGGCGGAAAACGCTATGTGGAGATGGACTGGCTGCCGCTGTATCCGTTTGGCTACGGTCTGACCTACACAACATTTGCTTACCGCGATATGGCCCTGAGCCGCAGCGTGATCGACCCGCAGGACACGGTCACTGTCAGTGTCACGGTCACCAATACCGGCAAGTACACCGGCGATGCCGTGCCGCAGCTGTATGTGCGGGATATGTTCAGCTCCGTCGTAAAGCCGGAGCGCCAGCTGGCAGCTTTCCGCCGTCTGACGCTTGCGCCCGGTGAAAGCCGTCGGGTGGAACTGACTGTCGGACCAAAGCAGCTGCGTACCCTTGGTCCTGATTATGTATGGCGGGTAGAACCCGGAAAATTTGAACTCCAGCTTGGCGACAATGCAGAGAATATTCTGCTGCGCGCCGACCTGACCGTAGAGTAAAGCAAGGAAGGAGAAACGGCATATGTTGTATCTGGGCGTAGATCTTGGCGGCACAAACATCAAGGCCGCACTTGTGAACAGCGAGGGTGAAATTCTGTGCGAAGCCAACACCCCCACAAACCTGCCGCGCCCGGCGGAAGCTGTCTGCGATGACATTGCAGCGCTGTGCCTGCAGCTGGCGGAGGGAAAGGACGTTGCAGGTGTTGGTGTCGGATGCCCGGGAACTGTGGACGGCGGAACGGTGCTGTATTCCAACAACCTAGATTGGCATGATTTTGCAATGGAGGAATATCTGGCGCAAAAGACAGGTCTGCCGGTTGCCGTTGGTAATGATGCAAATGTTGCTGCATTGGGCGAGGCTCTTGCGGGCTGCGCTAAAGGCGCACAGAGTACCGTTGTCGTTACTTTGGGAACCGGCGTTGGTGCAGGCGTTGTACTGGATGGAAAACTGCTGACAGGCTACACCGGCGCCGCCTCCGAAGCCGGACACATGGTGATTCTTGATACAGCAGACGCCCCGCGCTGCACCTGCGGACGTCATGGATGCCTTGAGGCACTGGCCAGTGCCACCGCACTGATCCGCATGACAAAAGAAGCACGGCTTGCCCACCCGGAAAGTGCGCTGAACGTGCTGGCCGCAAAGCCGGAAGACGTGAACGGTCGCACGGCATTTGATGCCGCTGCGCAGGGGGATGCCGCCGCACAGCAGGTTGTGGATACCTACATTCATTATCTTGCGGTAGGCATTGCCAACCTGATTAACATCTTTTTCCCGGAGGTCATCGGGCTGTCCGGCGGTGTAGCCAACCAGGGTGAAAACCTGCTGAAGCCGCTGCGTGCCGCCGTGGAGCCCATGGTGTTCGGACATGATTTTGCCCAAAAACATACCCGCATTACAGCCTGCACGCTGGGCTACCGCGCAGGGGTCATCGGTGCAGCCCTGCTGGCCAAAAGCCGCATGGAATGAGGAAAATTAAGATGGACATCAAAAAAGAATATGAGCGATGGCTTGCTAATGCAACGGCAGATGCCGATGTTGCCGCCGAACTGAAAACGCTGGACGATGCCAAAATCGAGGATGCCTTCTACCGTGACCTTGACTTTGGCACGGGTGGTCTGCGCGGCGTAATCGGTGCAGGCACCAACCGCATGAACATTTACACGGTCGCAAAAGCATCGCAGGGCTTGGCTGACTATCTGAAGAAAAACTTTGCAGAGCCTTCTGTGGCAATCGGCTATGACAGCCGCATCAAGAGCGACGTGTTCGCAAAAGTCGCTGCTGGTGTTTTTGCAGCCAATGGGGTCAAGGTGAGTATCTGGCCTGTTCTGATGCCGGTGCCTACCGTGTCCTTTGCGACCCGTTATCTGCATACCTCTGCGGGTGTCATGGTCACCGCTTCCCATAACCCCAGCAAATACAACGGCTACAAGGTTTACGGCGCAGATGGCTGCCAGATTACCACTGAGGCTGCTGCGGAGATTCTTGCCGAAATCGAGAAGCTGGACATTTTTGCAGACGTCAAGACTAGCGATTTTGAAGCAGGTGTTACAAGCGGCAACATCCAGTACATCCCGGACGAAGTCTATACCGCATTTGTGAATGAGGTCAAGAATCAGTCTGTCCTGTTTGGCGAAGAAGTCAATAAGGATGTGGCTATTGTTTACAGCCCGCTGAACGGCACCGGCCTGAAGCCTGTGACCCGCACACTGAAGGAGATGGGCTACACCAACATCACCGTGGTCAAGGAGCAGGAGCAGCCGGACGGGAACTTCCCGACTTGCCCGTACCCGAATCCGGAGATTAAAGAAGCTATGGCACTGGGCATGGAGTATGCCAAAAAGTGCAATGCGGATTTACTGCTTGCCACCGACCCGGACTGCGATCGTGTGGGCATTGCAGTCAAGAACAAGGCGGGTAAATATGAACTGCTGACCGGAAACCAGACAGGTATGCTGTTACTGGATTATATTTGCTGCCAGCGTGTGAAACACGGCAAGATGCCCACTGACCCGGTTATGATCAAAACCATCGTGACGATGGATATGGGCGAGCAAATCGCTACCCATTATGGTTTGCGGACAATCAATGTGCTGACGGGATTCAAGTTTATCGGTGAGCAGATTGGCAAGCTGGAAAAGCAGGGCAGGGCAGACAGCTATGTGTTCGGCTTTGAGGAAAGCTACGGCTACCTGACCGGCTCCTACGTCCGCGATAAGGACGGCGTGGACGGTGCTTACATGATCTGCGAGATGTTCAGCTACTACGCCACCAAGGGCATCAGCCTGCTGGATAAGCTGGACGAGCTGTACAAGACCTATGGCTACTGCCTGAACACCCTGCACAGCTACGAGTTCGACGGCAGCGCCGGTTTTGCCAAGATGCAGAGCATTATGCAGGCATTCCGCGGCAATATCAAAGCGTTTGGCGGTAAGAAGGTTGTAAAGCTGCTGGATTATGCTTATGGCCTGGACGGGCTGCCCAAGTCTGAAGTGCTGAAGTTCCTGCTGGAAGATAACTGCTCTATTGTCGTGCGTCCCTCCGGCACGGAGCCGAAACTGAAAATTTACATTTCTGTCAGTGCCGAAAACAGAGAAGCTGCTGAAAAGGTCGAATGTGAAATTGTGAAAGACGCCGAGAAGTGGTTTGCTTAAAGTGAAGATTTTAGCGCCCTGTGCTGAGCGCCATAACCTATTTTGGTGCAGCTGCGACCGCACGGGGCATCGGCGGCATAGCCGAGGCTGGAATGCGGTGTTTCTACTCTGGCTGGGCATGACACAGTCAGCGTTTATTGTGTGCTATTTTTTGCGAGAACAGGAAACAGAAGATGCCTGAGTAAAAAATGAAATTTTGAGGTAAAGGAGATCCATATGAATATACTGAAATTGACTCCCAGCTGCAAGGATTACCTGTGGGGCGGCAGCCGCCTGCGCAGTGACTTTGGCATCAAGAGCGATCTGAACCCGCTGGCCGAGGCGTGGGTGCTTTCCTGCCACCCGGACGGTCCCAGCTATCTGGCGGACGGCACAACGCTGGCGGACTATGTGACCGCCCACCCGGGCTGCCTTGGCACCGACTGCGAGAAGTTTGAACAGTTCCCAATCCTGACAAAGTTCATTGACGCAAAGAACAATCTGTCCATTCAGGTACACCCCTCCAACGAGTACGCGCTGAAAAACGAGCATCAGTACGGCAAGACCGAAATGTGGTATGTGCTGGACTGTGAGCCGGGTGCCTTCCTGTACTATGGCTTTGACCATGAAATCTCCAAGGCGGAGTTTGAGGAGCGCATCAAGAATAACACCCTGACCGAGGTGTTGAACGCCGTGCCGGTGCACAAGGGTGACTGCTTCTTTATTCCGGCCGGCACGCTGCACGCCATTTGCAAGGGCATTGTCATTGCCGAGGTACAGCAGAACTCCAACGTGACCTACCGTGTGTACGATTACGGCCGTGTGGGGGCGGACGGCAAGCCACGCGCCCTGCACGTGGAGAAGGCGTTGGACGTGACCCTGCGCACCCCGCCTGTCAAGCATGACTTCGGCAACCATCTGGCGCAGGGTGAATATTTCACCGTGGATGCCAAGAACGGCGCGTTTGAGGACACAGCGGACGAGAAGAGCTTTGTTTCGCTGCTCGTCACAGACGGCGAGGGTGAGCTGACCTGCGGTGGTGAGACCGTGGTCGTCAAGAAAGGCGACAGCTTCTTCCTGCCCGCAGGCAGCGGCAGCTATGCCGTGCGCGGTACCTGTCAGACCTTGGTGACAAGGGTGTGAAGTAAGACTATTCGCTTGGCAGCGTACATCGGGATAGAAATGCGCCGCAACTTAGAAATCAGTCTGTGCTGGATACGCAAGCAAAACAGATGAAAGAGTTTATAAAAGCAAGACGGTAAAGATACACATAATAATAGGTGAAGTAATATAAGGCAATACCGCATAATTCTAAGTACCGATACGGCGAGCAAGGTGCGGCAGCCGCCGGAACGGTGCTTAAGCCGTCAGGCGGGAATTGTGCGGTATTGCCATAAATTTTATGCTGTACCTGATACATTGCAAACAGCAGAAAAACTAGTACAGAGATATTTAATTGAAGAACTTACACTGAATCTTTCTGTATGAGACAGGAACTTTTCCGCTATTGGCATATAGTCGGAATAAAAAACTTCTAATGCAAAACACCGCTGATTCCTTTACTGAAATCGGCGGTGTTTTTTTAACTTCAAAAATTCACAAAAAGTTCAAATAATTAGTGCAAGGTTTTTGCACTAATTACATTTAAGATGGGGTTTAGAGAAATGAGAGGAGGTGATGGAGTGTCTGACGTCGAAATACGCCGCAATGAAATTATTGAGCTTTTATATACATATAAAAAATAGCGCCTCAATCCGATTGCATACAGCAACAGATTAAAGGCGCTGTTTTGTTGTCCTGCACATTAAAGACAACAATGTGCCCAAAACGGCTCACAACACTTTTAGATCGAAAATCGAGGCGTTTTATCGCGTTGAGTTCCCTGTGTTTTACCCCCGTATTTACCCCCATTTGGGAGTAAAGTACATGGATTTATGTGGATTTACATGAAATGGAGGATGGCTTAAAACAGCGTATCTATGAAAATATATTGAGGTTTTTGGAGAATTATAGATATATAAAAAGTACCGCTGAAGCTACGATACCTAATTTCATATTCCAAAATTCTCCTTTATTATCGTTATTTTATCTTGTCCGATTTTGGGGTTGCCCCCTCATTTTTGGACGGTAAGAGTACGCTTCTCCCAATGGATGGCGGCCCCAATCAAACCAATCAGTCACCCGTGCGCAGCCCGGTTTCCAACAGCAGAGCATATAGCCGGCGGTTGTGGGGTTCTTTTGCTTGGCTTCGGGCAGCGACTTGCAGTATTTTCTCGCCGTTCCCCATCTTTGGTATAGCATCTTGCGGAATATAACCCGTCCTTTCTTTGGCGTATGCCTTTTCCGCATTCTTTTCGCGTTAGGGCAACACCGCACAATTCCCGCCTAACGGCTTAAGCACCGCTCCGGCGGCTACGGCACGGCATCTGCGTTGCCAAAATGCTCGATAATACACAAAGTATTATCTGCGCTTTTGGCTTAGCATCTGCCGCACCTCGCTCGCCGTATCGGCACTTAGAATTATGCGGTATTGCCTTAGGTTTTTACCCATAGTGGACTCCTTTTCAAAGCGGGAATCCAACGCGATACTGAAATTATAGCACATGAAATCCCTATTTTCAACGGCATTGCCTCTCTTAAATGATCAGCTTGCTGCGGAGGCAGGCTTCAAATTCCTTGCGTTTGCCCCATTTCTTTGACCCCGCATACAACACAAAAGGGCAGTGGGGCTGTTTGAGCATGGCATCAACGGCAGCTTTCATTCTATGCGGTATTGCCGCGCAGATAGAAGGTTTTTGCCTGGCTGAAAATAAAAGCGGATAAGCTTGAACTTAATGACGTAATATGGTACAATTTTATTAAATACATCGCAGGGGGTATCCCATGGCACCACAGAAAACAGCACAACGTAAACGGGCAATGCGTGTGGCAGATGCTGTCAATAAAATTGTACCGGTTCGCAGCTGCGCGATAGAGCTTTCAAACGCAGGGAGTGAAGCCAAAATTACCGGGCGCAGAGGAAAGAGACATTTCTGAAAAGTCATTGGCAGTTTGACCGTGGATTCAGAAAAATAAGAGGTGCGTTTTATGAAAGAGATTCAATGGCGAGATTCGACCCCGGAGTCGGTTCGGCAGACGGGAACACCCAGCGCTGCAAAAGAAAATCTTCGTTTGTATGGCGTTGCATATACAACTATGACTGCAAATAAGCATACCACATTATTTGATGGCGGCGTCGTGAAGCAGGTCACTACCCCGTTGCAAGTTGTGGCAGACGATGATACACAAGAAGTCCAGCTGCTGAATCTCTACCCGGACATTCGCTATCAGACGATTGACGGCTTCGGCGGCGCCATTACCGAAGCTGCCGGTTCGGTGCTGCGGCAGATGCCGGAAGAAACAGCAGAAAAAATTCTGCGGGGATATTTTGGACCGGAGGGACTGCGGTACAGTTTTGTTCGCACCCATCTTGACAGCTGTGATTTCTCGCTGGGAAATTATTCTGCTGTGACGGATCCACAGGATAAAGAATTCAAGACCTTTTCGCTGGCACGAGACGAAAAATACATTCTGCCCTATATCCGGTTGGCAGAGCAGTATGCCGGTCATAAAATCGGTGTAATGCTTACGCCGTGGTCTCCGCCTGCGTTTATGAAAACCAACAACGACCGCAACCACGGCGGAAAGCTCCTGCCGGAGTATGCCGATGCGTGGGCAAACTATATCTGCCGCTATATTCAGGAATATGAAAACCGTGGCATCACGGTAGAATATTTGACTGTGCAGAATGAACCCCATGCCACACAGCTATGGGATAGCTGCCGCTACACGCATGAGGAAGAACGCGAATTTCTTGAAAAGCATCTGTACCCTGCATTGCAGAAAGCCGGATTGGGAAAAATCAAAATCAATCTGTGGGACCACAACAAAGAGCGTTTGTTCGAATGTGCAAGCACTTGTGTTACCGCAAGCACCAATGCAATGATTGACGGTTTCGCCTTCCATTGGTACAGCGGTGACCACTTCGATGCGGTACGCCTTGTGCGCGAGCAATATCCTGATAAACGGTTGATTTTTACGGAAGGATGCATTGAATATTCTTTTCGGGATAAAGATCAGCTAAAAAATGCGCAGATTTACGCACACGATATGATTGGAAATTTTAACGCCGGTATGAATCTGTTCTTTGATTGGAACATCGTGCTGGATGAAAAGGGCGGCCCGAACCACGTTTCCAATCTTTGCGATGCGCCGATCATGTGCAATCCAAATACAAAAGAAGTTGAGTATAAGTTATCGTACTACTACATTGCGCAGTTCAGCCATTATGTATTGCCGGGAGCAAAGCGGATTGCGGCAACCTGCTACACGGACAAGTTGGAGACAGTGTCCTTCGTGAATCCCGACGGCACATTGGCAGTCGTGCTGCTGAACCGAACGGAACAATGTATGCCGGTCACACTGCGCATCAAGGGCAGCCTTGTTGCCTGTGAGATCGAGGCCAACTCCATAACAACGATCGTATGTGCGGCCAAAGGCGCCGCCATCGACTGATAATACGTAATCAATTTTATGGATAACCAGTTATTGCAGATAAAAAACAGAAGCTGCCGTATCTATGGTGATACTGGCGCCGAATACTTGCTGCTGCAAATGGCGGACGAACACGATTTTGCCGGGATGGCGCGGGAAGTGGAAGCTATACATCGGCAAACCGCACAACCATTTTTGCTGGCCGCTGTCCAAGTCGAAAACTGGAACGATGATTTGTCGCCCTGGCCTGTGCCGCCTGTGTGGGGCAAGCAGGGCTTCGGCGGCAGGGCGGGGGACACGCTTGCATGGTTGGAACAGGCTGTGCCGCGCATCCGCCGACAGTATTCTATAAAGGAAGATGGCAAGGCTATTTTGGGCGGCTACTCACTGGCCGGGTTGTTTGCACTGTGGGCGGAAACACAGACAGATGCGCTGTATGGCGTGGCGGCGGCTTCTCCGTCCGTATGGTTTCCCGGCTGGTCAGAATACGAAGCAGCGCACCCTATCCAGGCGCAGCGTGTTTACCTCAGCCTTGGTGACCGCGAGGAACATACCAAAAATCAGACGATGGCGGCAGTAGGCGATAACATCCGTACCCTGCACAGCGCCTTGATCCAGCGCGGCAAAGCCTGCACGCTGGAATGGAACACGGGCGGTCACTTCAAAGATGCCGACCTACGGACCGCAAGGGCATTTGCTTGGGTTATGGAAGGAAAATAATAAAGTGACGATTCTGATTGATGCCGATGGCTGCCCGGTGGTGGATTTGACTATACGGGTACTGATTACAAAAACAACGGCGTATGCTTATATGGCGGAAAAACTATTTATAACGCCATTATAACACTATATATTGTAGCTGCAAAGCAAGCACACCGCTTCAGGAAAAATTCAGTAAGGAACATCAAACGATGCAAACCGCCATCCGCCCACCTCCCGCACCAGCGTAATGGTGTAGCTGGTTGTGTCGGAAATCAGCCCGTCCTGCACGGCTTGGCGGAACGCCTGACTGCCGGAATCGTCCGTGGCATACACCGCCGTGACCCCGATGACAATTTTCTCATCGGTTTCCTCCTGCTTCGTAAAGGTCATCGTGGTCGTGGCCAAGTCATAACCGGCCGCCATGCCGCGCTCGGTGAGGAGATAATACATATCGCCATCCACCGAGCGGAAATAGCAGAACCCGTCCGAGGACAAATAGGTGTCAGCCAGAAAGCCCTTCGTAAAGATGTCCCGCAGCGTGGCGTAAAAGAAATCCCAATTCCGATAGCGATGCAGCGCGGGCGTGTAATCGCAGCCGTCCAGGGTGACGGTGTCCGCCTGCGTGCGGGTCGTGTCCGGCGTGTCGCAGGGGAAAAACTGCGTGTCATCGATGATGTAAGTGCCTGCACGGACCAGCATCATTTTGTAGGCGCGCAGGTAGAGCTGCTTTTGTTCCTCGGTCAAAAAATCCGGCGTAGGAATTTGCGCATCCTGCTCTGTCAGCGGCGGTTCAAACAGCGCCTCGCCGTAGCCAAAATCTGTGCAGTGGAACTCATCGACCCGCCAGCCGTCGGCGGTGCGCACAAGGCGGATGGGGTACTCGATGGTATAAACGTCCATGTCCTCCGGGGTAAAGGAGGTGTCCCAGTTTCGGTCGTAGTGGGCAATCAGGGCAAACGCAACGGTATCGTTGGTGGCGGATTCCAGGCGGTAGGTATCGGGGCAGTTGTCCATCACGGTGCGGGACAAATCGTCCATCATGGGACATAGCAGGGCATCGTCGATGGAAGTCGCCAGGTGACCGTTCAAATCAACAAATTTTTCGGTGTACAGCGGCCCCAGGCTTTTGATAAAATCCGCCGTGAAAACACGCTGCATAAGGTCTGTAAAATCAGAATAGGGGTTTTCGTACAGCAAATAATTACCCTCTCTCCGCACAGAAACACCATCGTCGGAGTGTTGTTTGAATTGCGGCGTCGAATCCTGCCAGAGTATATTGTCCGGGATGCCGTACAGCGCATAGCGGAGCTTATACGCCAGATCGTACACCTGCCGCGGGTCGTCGCTTAAAAAGGAGAGGTCCTCATACTCCACGCCGACCTCCGCCGCGGGCGACAGCGCGGGCGCGGGCGTTTCCGTGGGGCTGGCGCTGCTCTCAATCGGTGCAGCGGTCGGGGCAGGTGTTGCCGTGGCGGCGGGAGCGGCAAAATCAACCTGCCCGCTGCACCCGGCCAGCACCGCGGCCAAAAGCAACCCAAACGATACAAACCAAATCCGTTTCATGTCGGGAACCTCCTTTAAAATGATAGGAAAATAACGCCCTCACTCCGCCTGCTCCGCAAAGGATTTCAGCAGCATGGCGCGTGCGCGGTGGATGCGGGTACGGACGTTCGGCTCACTGGAATCGGTGATTTTGGCGATCTCGCAGATGGAGTAGCCCTTCACCCGCAAAACCAACGTCTGGCGGTAGATCAGCGGCATTTCTTACAGCAGGGCGATGGCCCGGTCCAGCTGCAGATTGGTCAGCGCCACTTCCTCCGGCTCAACGTAATGGTCCAGGGCCGCGGCCAGGCTTTCGTAGTCGGGCCGGGTGCCGCGGCGCTCCCACTTGCGGAGAAAATCAATGCTCCGCTCCCGCGTCACGATGTAAAGGTAAGATTTCAGCGCCCGCTCGTTGTCGATGCGCAGGGTGTCGATCTCGCGCAGCAGCTGCACAAAGGTTTCATGTACGGCATCCTCGGCCAGCGTGGGATTTTTGATAATGCCCGCGGCAGTGTGCAGCATAAAGCGGTAGTATTTGCGGTAAATCGTTTCAAATTTATTTTTATTGTCATCGCTGTCCAGCGCAGCAAGATAGAAAACAAGCACGAAGTTTCCTCCTGAATCGTAACTTCCCGGTTATAGCGTATCCAGCAAAATGCCCTCGGCAATTTTGATAAGCTCCGTTATATCCAAATTGCCCATCATCGAGTAAGCCAAACGGTCACTTTCCCACACAAGAACGTTAGAATTGTCAACATTCATAACGCACCAAATTGCGTCGTGACCGTCAAATTGCAGGGAATAATAGGCCGCATCCTCGTTGTTTATCTGGGCCTGCGTATCGTTGATCGGCGCAATGATCACATCAAACGAGCCGCCTGAGTCGTCGGCATACTGCGCATAATAAAACTGCGTGGCGGCCGGATCGCTGGCTTCTACCAGCGTGAACCCCTGCGGAATATAGGACAGCGATGCACGAAACGCGGGCACGGGGGAGGCATCCCCATCCGAAAAGGAGACCGTCACAAACTGGTCGTGCCATTCCAGCAGGGTCTCTACCACCGCCTCCCGCACGGCCTTTACGGGCAGCAGCGTGCAGGAAAACAGCGACAGCACCGTGGCCAAAGCAACCAGGAACCGCTTGATCGCCAACCGTCCATACTGCCGAGTCGCCCTGCGGTTGGCAGTATGGACCAGCGCATCCATCCTGCGCAAAAACGCATCGGATGCCTGCACCTCGCCCAGCGGCGCTTCGGGGCCGGGCATCTGGGCCAGGGCGCGGTCCTGCGCTTCGGTCACGATCATGGCGATCAGGGCATCCGGGGAAATACAGAGCTTGTCATCCTTCATGGTCTTTCACTCCAATCTGGCCACCTGGCGGGCCGCCTGTCTATAATCCGTAGTATACCGCAAAAAAGTTTCACGGACAATGGAAATTGCCGCAAAAAAAGTGCCTGCGCCTGTGGCTGGGGAGAACATCCGCACCCTGGGCACCGCCTTGGCCCCGCGCCGTACCGTAGGCAATATGCTGACAAAAAACGCCGCCAACCAGAAATAAACAGCGCCGCAGCGTACAAACTGCGGCGCTGTTTTTCGCTATAAAGTTTTGCGTCAGGGCTTACTCCGCGATGCCATTCTTGAAGAAAAGCAGCATCTGATTCTCGAAAAAGTTGACACGTTCATGTACATACTTGGGGTACATCTTCCACTGCTTGGGGCCGCCCAGCCGGTTGTAGATGGCCGCCTGCCCCTGGGGCGGCGCGTAGGTGTCCATCAGGCAGCTGCCCAACAGCACCTCGGCGCGGCAAAGGGGCGCAAAATTGGCAAGGTCGAGGTCATCCTGTCCGGCCACGCCCGCTCCGGCAAAATCGCCGGGCAGGGGATTCAGCACCGCACAGCGCTTCACCTGGGGCAGCAGGCAGGCCGTCAGCAGTGCCAGTCCGCCGCCGAAGCCCTCTCCAAAAGCATACACCCGTTCCGCGTCCACCCAGGGCAGCGCCAGCGCGGCCTTGGCCACGGCCAGCGCGTCCTTATACCGCGTGCGGAACTCTGCCTGCGCGGGGTCAGCCAGCCAATCGCCCTTGTAAGGCTCGGCCTCCAGCGCCACCGTACCAAAGCCCAGCGCCAAAAACCGCGTCATGTGGTGCCAGCCGCGCACGCCGCGGTTCAGATCGTGGTACATCAAAAGCAGGGGATGCTGCCCCGCTGAAGCCGGGCGGATGACACGCGCCGTGACGGTGCGGCCTTCGTAGGTGATTGTCAGCCGCTCATACACACCGTAAGCGTTGGCAAATTCCACTGGGGCAGTCTGCGCTTCAAAATGCAGTTCCTTCACGGCGTCTGCCCAATCCTGGGCCGGATGTGCCGGGGCCTGCGCCTTGCCGGTGTAAGTCTGCAAAAAGGCTTTCTGTTCGGTGATAGTCATAGCACAGCCTCCTCTTTACAGAAAAAGTCTAACAGCATATCGTCAAATTCTGCAATCTCCTCGTGCCCGTAACTGGGGAAAAGATACCGCTTTTTTTGGCAGTGCAAATTGTTGTAGACGGTGCACTGGGTCTGGGGCGGGCAGATGACATCCTCCAGTCCCGTGCCAAACAGCACCGGGCACTGCACCAGGGTGGCAAAGTTTTTGCTGTCGATATAGCCCAGCTGGCGAAACCAGCGGTCCTGCTGGTGCTCGTCGGCGTCAAACCAGCGGGCGTAGTAGCGGATGCCCTCGTAGGCGATCTCGTCCGCGCCCAGGTCCCACACGAGCTTGAAGTCGCTCAAAAACGGGTAGAGGATGGCGGCACGGTTGATGAGGCCGGGGTTCAGCGCACAGCAGGCCAGCCCCAGCCCGCCGCCCTGGGAGCCGCCGTTGACGAACACCCGCCGCAGGTCGATCTCCTGCAGATGGCGCACGATACGGCACAAAATGCGGATGTTCTGATGCAGCCGCACTTAGTACATGCCCTCGGCCGGACCGTCCAGCCCGGCGACGATGTGCCCGGACACGGTGGTTCCCAAAAAGCCGCCGGCGTCCACGCTGTACCCGGCCTGGCCGGGGCAATCCATGGCGATCAGCGCCATGCCCATCCCGGCAAAGGAGGCCTGCTCGGCAAAGGAGCGGGACGCACCGGGGTAGCCGTGGAACTGCAGCACCAGCGGCACGGGCTTATCGCTGTGCGGCCGCAGATATTTGGCGTAGATACGCGCACCTGCCATGCCGGTAAACCACAGGTCCAAAAAGTCGCAGCCGTCCCAGCTGGGCACCTCTTTGGCCTGGGTGACGGTATAGTCCAGCGGCACCGCGTCTGCCTCGGCCATGCGCGCCTGCCAGAACGCCTCAAAGTCCGCGGGCTTCGGCGTGGCCCCATAGTAGCCGCCCAACGCCTCGATTTCACTTGCAGTCATCTCTGCACCTTCTTTTTTACTTTATTAAGGTAAATTTTATCCGTTTTGGCGCGAAGATGCAAGTCATAATTCAGGCGCGTTTCACTTCAGCACCGCTTTTTCTTATAGCCGCGATCGCAGTACGGCCCGCCGCGCGCAGCTTTCCGCTGCCGCGCCTGCTCCAACAGAGCCAAAACGAAATATAAGGCAACACCGCACAATTCCCGCCTAACGGCTTAAGCACCGCTCCGGCGGCTGCGGCACGGCATCTGCGTTGCCAAAATGCTCGATAATGTCGGGTTGCGGTACCCGCATCGTGCTTCGGGGACAAAAGCCCCTCGCACTCTGCGACCGCTGCCCCTGCTTCGGTTCGCTGTATCCGCCACTGGCGGCGCTCACCTTTGCAGCACAAAGTATTATCTGCGCTTTTGGCTTAGCATCTGCCGCACCTCGCTCGCCGTATCGGCACTTAGAATTATGCGGTATTGCCATAAAAACACAAAGGCCCCGGCGTGGATACCGGGGCCTTTGCTCGTATTCAGGTGGCCGCGTCGTCCGCTTCCACCGCTTCAATTTCTTTTATCATCATCTCGCTGCCCTGCACCAGGTAGGTATCCGGGCTTTGGCAATGGGGGCAGATTCGGCCGTAGCGCACGGTCTCGTACTGCCGGCCGCAGGCTTGGCATTGGGTGACGGCCGGGATGGTCTCCACCGTCAGCACCGCGCCGGGCAGCAGGTCCGTTTTGGCAGCAGCCCACTTCCAGCAATCCTGCAGGTAGCTCTCCACCACGCCGCTCACCTCGCCCAATTGCAGCGTTACACGTCGTATGCGCGTTACATCGTTCTGTTTTGCCACGTCTTCCACTGTGCGTATGATATGGAAAACGATTCCCAGTTCATGCATAACGGCTCACTTTCCCTTTTTGGCAAAGCGGATCTTGATCTCCCGCTTGGCCATATAGGGCAAAATTGCCTTGAACTTGTCCTCGCTCTTCATCATCTTGCTGCACTGGGGCAGGTCACGATGCAGGTGGATGGCGTCAAACTCGCACTTGGTGGTGCAAACGCCGCAGCCGATGCACTTGTTGGGGTCCACTACACTGGCGCCGCAGCCCAGGCAGCGGGCGGTCTCGGCCCGTACCTGCGTTTCGGTCAGCGTCAGGTGGGCATCCCGGAACGAACGATGCACGTCGATGTGCTCATCTACGGCGGCCTGCTGGCGGGGCGTATGGTCGTATTCACCAATGGAAAGGTTGCCCTTGTCCAGCTCAAAGAATTCCCGCCGGTTGCGGCCGATGGTCATGCTGGTGTTGGGCTGCACAAAGCGGTGGATGGATACCGCGCCCTGCTTGCCGGCGGCGATGGCGTCAATGGCAAAGCGCGGGCCGGTGTAGACGTCGCCGCCCACAAACACGTCCGGCTGGGCGGTCTGGTAGGTCACAGGGTCGGCCACAGCGCCCTGGCCGCGGCCCAGCTCTACGGCTTCACCGTCCAGCAGACCGCCCCATTCGATGCACTGGCCAATGCTCAGCACCACATTGTCGCAGGGCAGGGTAATGGTATCGTTTTCGTCGTAGGTAGGTGCAAAGCGTCCCTCTGGATTGTAAAGACCCGTGCATTTTTTCAGCACCACGGCGGTCACATGGCCGTTTTCCGTCACGAACTCTTTAGGGCCGTAGCCGCAGCGGATGGCGGTGCCTTCCTCCTCGGCCTCGGCAATTTCTTCGGCCGAAGCCGGCATGCCGTCCCGGGGCTCCAGGCAGACCATCGTTACCGCGTCCGCGCCGCACCGCAGCGAGACACGCGCCGCATCAATGGCCACGTTGCCGCCGCCGATGACCACGGTCCTGCCGCTCATCTTATAGTTCTCATCGTCGCCCACGGTGCGCAGCAGGTTCACGGCGGTCTGGATACCCGCAGCTTCCTCGCCGGGCACACCGGCCTTGCGGCCACCCTGGCAGCCGATGGCC
This sequence comes from Oscillospiraceae bacterium, assembly GCA_025758045.1. NCBI lineage: Bacteria > Bacillati > Bacillota > Clostridia > Eubacteriales > Oscillospiraceae > Oscillospiraceae bacterium. The sequence goes on from CP107208.1 coordinate 2,471,739, forward strand.
AGATAGAACGCCTTATACCCGTCTGCGCGCAAGTCAGCCAGCGTTACTTCCTTGCCGACCTCCACGCCGCAGCGGATCTCGACGCCCAGTTCTTTCAAAATCTCAATTTCGGCATCGATAACGTCCTTCTCCAATTTAAACGAGGGGATGCCATACCGCAGCATGCCGCCCGGATGGGGATTTTTCTCAAACACGGTGGGCTTGTAGCCCTGCAGCGCCAAAAAGTATGCACAGCTCAAACCCGCAGGGCCGCCGCCGATGATGGCAATTTTCTGTTTCCACAGCCCCTGCAGTGAGGGCTGCACCACCGGCGGCACATAGCGGCTCTCGGCGTTCAAGTCCTGCTGGGCAATGAACTTCTTCACAGCGTCAATGGCCACGGCCTGGTCGATGGTGCCGCGGGTACAGGCATCCTCGCACCGGCGGTTGCAGATGCGCCCGCACACGGCGGGGAATGGGTTCTCCTTTTTGATCAGCGCCAGCGCGTCGCGGTAGCGGCCCTGGGCGGCCATCTTCAGGTAGCCCTGCACCGCAATGTGGGCGGGGCAGGCCGTCTTGCAGGGGGCCGTGCCGGTGTCGTAGCAGTTGATGCGGTTCTTGTCGCGGTAGTCGATGGCCCACTTCTCCGGCCCCCACTTGGCGGCGTCGGGCAATTCCTGCCGCGGGTAAACGATCGGCCCGCTCTTGGTACACAGTTTTTGGCCCAGCTTCACCGCACCGGCGGGGCAGTACTCCACGCAGCGCCCACAGGCCACGCAGTTTTCCTTTTCCACCTTGGCTACATAGGCCGAGCGGCTCATGTTGGGCGTGTTGAACAGCTGGCTGGTGCGCAGCGCGTTGCAGACGTTGACATTGCAGTTGCAGATGGCAAAAATCTTGTTCTCGCCGTCAATGTTGGTGATCTGGTGCACAAAGCCGTTGTCCTCGGCCTTCTGCAGGATCTGCATTACTTCGTCGTAGGTGATATAGTGGCCCTTGTGGGTCTCCACCAGATAATCCGCCATGTCGCCCACGCCGATGCACCAGTCGTCAGGGTCGTCGCCGCAGCCCTCGCCCATGGCCGCGCGGGACATCCGGCAGGAACAGGGCCCCGCCGCATACTTGCCCTCGTACTTTTTCAGCCAGTGGGAGATATGCTCAATGTCCAGCGATTGGTTCTCGGTCTCGATGGCTTTTTCCACGGGGATAACGTGCATGCCGATGCCCGCACCGCCCGGCGGCACCATGGCGGTGATATGCTCCAGCGGCAAAAAAGTCATCCGCTCAAAGAACGCCGTAACTTCCGGGTGTTCGGCGATCTGCTGCTTATTCATGTTAAAAAACTCAGCGCTGCCGGGCACAAACATCGGCAGTACGTACTGTTTCTCCCGGCGCGGGTTCTCCCAGTTATACTCCAGCAAGCCCACGCAGGACATTTTGTACAAAAGCGGTTCCAGTTCTTCGGCAGTTTTGCCGGTGGCCTTTACGATCTCCGGCAGGGTCATCGGCTTGCGCACCTTCATTTTTAAGGCAACGTCGGCCATCTCGTCGGTCACGATGCTGGCCAGACCCCAATACTCGGGGTCCTCCGCTGTCAGGGGGCGGTTTTTGGCGGGGATGCGGTCGGTGATCATCTGCCCCAGTTTTACGATTTTTTCCCGCAGCACGGCGTCTTTCGGTATCTCAAAAGGCAGCTTGCTCTCATCCAGCGGGAACGCAGTCGGTTTGCTCATACCTTGCTCCTTTATCCGTAGTCCGTTTATTTGCTCAGTTTACGCCTGCCACTGGCTGACCTGCTCTTTCAGCCAAGCGGTCCATTCATCCATGCCTTCGCCGGTGCGTGCGCAGATGGGAATGACCTTCGCTTGCGGGTTGCGCATTGCCACATACTCCCGGCATTTGTCCATGTCAAAATCAAAGTACGGCAGCACGTCGATTTTGTTGACCAGCACCACATCGCACACCTGAAACATCAGCGGGTATTTCAGCGGCTTGTCGTGGCCCTCGGGTACTGACAAAATCATCGCATTCTTCACCGCGCCCGTGTCAAACTCGGCCGGGCAGACAAGGTTACCCACATTTTCCAGCACTACCAAATCCAGCCCGTCCTCGCCTAAGCCCTCCAGCCCCTGCCGGGTCATCTCGGCGTCCAGGTGGCACATGCCGCCGGTATGCAGCTGGATGGCCTTCGTCCCGGTCTCGGCTATGGCACGGGCGTCGACGTCGGAGTCAATATCCGCCTCCATCACGCCGATGCGCAGCTCGTCCTTCAGCGCGGCAATGGTGCGGCGCAGGGTAGTGGTCTTGCCGGAGCCGGGTGCGCTCATCAGATTCAGCAAAAATACCTTTTTCTTTTTCAGTTCCTTGCGCAGGGCTTCGGCCTGCTCGTCGTTGGAAGCAAAGATGCTCTGCTTCACTTCCAGAATTTTTACAGTGTCCATGGGCTGCTCCTTATCATTTCTCGATGATAACATTTTAACATCATGTACAAAAAACTGCAATCCAGCCTATAAAATTTGACGTTACGACAAAATCGGCACCCAATATCCGGCAAAATGACGAACTCTACGCAGCGTAGGTTGCCGCCAGACCCGTTTTGCCGTATACTGGGCACCGGAAAGTGAGGGTACAAACCATGAGCTATGTACAAAACGAAACCATCCGCGCCCTGCGGGAACGCAAGGCCCTGACCCAAAAGCCACTACATCTCCTTCATTGCCTGGGTCAGCAACGACCGCGCCGAGCTGGTCAAGCTGTATCCTGCGCAGGACATCACGGTCCGCTTTAAAAAGCGCGGCCACGGCACGGTCTACGCCTACTGTAACCGGGACGGGCTGTTCAGCAGGCGGCTGTGAATCAAGTAAAATCTGGAAAAATTCGCACAAAAACTATATTCTGTTCTTTCTTTGTCCATAATTTTGCGCTATACTATAAATATATACTGGGGTGGCATGAGAACCCCGCCGAAAGGATGGAATCACTATGGCAAACGAAAAGATCCTCGTTGTCGATGACGATAAAAATATCTGCGAACTGCTGCGTCTTTACCTGGTCAAGGAGGGCTACTCGGTCACGATGGCCCATGACGGCGAAGCAGCCCTGACCGACTTTGACAAACTGCATCCCGACCTGGTCCTGCTGGACGTTATGATGCCGGTAATGGACGGATGGGAAGTCTGCCGCAAGATCCGCGCCAAGGACAACACCCCCATTATCATGCTGACGGCCAAGGGCGAGACCTACGATAAGGTGCTGGGTCTGGAGCTGGGTGCCGACGACTACATCGTCAAGCCCTTTGACGCCAAGGAAGTCACCGCCCGCATCAAGGCCGTGCTGCGCCGCACCGCCGCCAAAGAGGACACCAACAAGGGCGTCTACGATTTCGACAACCTGCACCTGGATATGAACCGCTACGAACTGAAAGTCAAGGGCAAAGTCGTCGAGGCCCCGCCCAAGGAGTTGGAGCTGCTGGCCTGCCTGGCGGGCCACCCCAACCGTGTTTACACCCGTGACCAGCTGTTGGATGAGGTCTGGGGCTTTGAGTATTACGGCGACTCCCGTACCATCGACGTCCACGTCAAGCGTCTGCGCGAGAAGCTGGAAGGCGCCTCCGAGCAGTGGAACCTCAAGACTGTATGGGGCGTCGGCTATAAGTTCGAGGTCAAGGAATGAGCCGCCGCAACACCATCAGCCGGGAGTTCTTCTCGACCATTGCCGTAGTGCTGGTGCTGGGCCTGAGCGTCATGTGCGCCATCCAGACAGCACTCTCCGCCGCCTACTTCGTGCAGGAGCGCTGCACCGCCCTGAACGATATATTGAACGGTGCATCGAAACTCTGCGAGACATTCGCTGAGGATGGTTCTGTTCTGACCCGCCCGCTGGATAATGAGCAGGCCAGGGAAAACGCCCGCAACGGCTTTGACCTGTTCACCACTTCCTCCGGCGCGGTGCTGTTCGTGACCGACGAAAACGGCGACATTCTGCTGCACACCGGCAGCGAAGATTTTACCGAGCAGCCCATCCCAGCCGACATGCTGGCCGAGATGGACGCCGGCGACAACATTTTTAAAACCGGCACTCTGGGCGGCGTCTACAGCGGCAAATACTATACCGCGGGCCGCCGTGTTGAGGTAGGCGGTTACACCGGCTACCTGTTTGCCGCCAGCCCCATGACGGCACTGGCCAGTTATATGGGGGATATGCTGGCCATGTTCGGCATCTCGGCCGCGGTCATCCTGTTGCTGTGCAGCCTGCTGTGCTGGGTGCTGGCCAAGCGCATCACCGGCCCCATCGAGGACATCAGCGAGGCTGCCCGCCGCCTGGGCAGCGGCGACTTTACCGCCCGTGCCCCGGTGGACGGCTGTGTGGAGCTGGCCGACTTTGCCACCACCTTCAATAACATGGCTGCCCGCCTGCAGACCATCGATAACTCCCGCGGCCAGTTCATGGGCAACATCGCCCACGAGCTGCGCACACCCATGACCACCATCAAGGGCTTTATCGACGGCATGCTGGACGGCACCATCCCGCCCGAGGAAAACCAGCGTTACCTGGCCATCGTCTCCCAGGAGACCGGCCGCCTGGCCCGCCTGGTGCAGAACATGCTGGACATCACCAAGCTGGAAGCCGGCGAGGTGCCCATCCACGCAAAAAACTACGACCTGTGGCAGACCGTGACCGATGTGGTCCTCTCGGACGAGCAGCGCATCGAGGATGGCAAGATCGACATCCAGGGCCTTGGCGGCCCGCCGCTGATGATCTGCGCCGACCCGGATTTTGTGCATCAGGTCGTGTACAACATCGTAGACAACGCCATCAAGTTCACCCCGGCAGGCGGCGTTATCAGCTTTGCCGCCGAAAAGCACGGCAGCATGGTGGAGGTCCGCATCGAGAACACCGGCGCAGGCATCGCCCCCGAAGCCCTGCCTTTTGTGTTTGAGCGCTTCTACAAAGAGGACCGTTCCCGCGGCATGAATACCCGCGGCAGCGGCCTGGGCCTGCATATATGCAAGATCCTCATCAACCTTTCCGGCGGCCAGATCCACGCCGAAAGCGAGGAAGGCAAATGGTGCCGCTTCGTGTTTACGCTGCCATGCGGGCAGTAACTTGCTTTCCTTGAAAAGAAAGTAAGTAAAGAAACTTTTACTATAGCATCACAAAAAAGAGGATGTGACGGGAATCGGTCACATCCTCTTTTATTGTCTGAATTTTCGCACAAAAAACAGGGGATGCAGCCATGCCGCTGCATCCCCTTATTTTCTGGGAAATATTAGAATTTCATTCCTGCTTTCTTTGCAAAGCAGGTTACAGGTTGGTGTACCCCATCAGGCTCTCATCCACCACAGCTGCCGTGTCGCGGCCCTCACGCAGGGCCCATACCACAAGACTCTGGCCGCGGCGCATATCGCCGCAGGCGAACACCTTGGGCACGTTGGTGGCATACTTGGTATCGGCCACGGTGCCGCGCTTGGTCAGGTCTACGCCAAAGGCTTCGGCCACATAGGGCTGGCAGCCGGTGAAACCAGCGGCAATCAGCACCAGATCGCACTCCACGGCAAACTCCTCACCGGTAGGTACCATTTGGCGGCGGCCATCCACTACCCGGCTTTCCAGCTTGGCAATCAACGCGCCACAGACCTGCCCGGCTTCATTCTTGTAAAACTCCTTCACGGTGGTCTGGTAAACGCGCGGGTCATTGCCAAACTTGGCAATGGCTTCCTGCTGGCCGTAGTCGGTCTTCAACACGCGGGGCCACTCCGGCCAGGCGTTGTTTGCGGTACGCTCGGCAGGGGGGCAGGGCATCATTTCCAGCTGCATCACGCTCTCGCAACCCTGGCGGATAGCCGTGCCCACGCAGTCGTTGCCGGTGTCGCCGCCGCCAATGACCAGCACCTTTTTGCCTGCGGCCGAGACCGCCTTACCATCCGCAAAGTTGGAATCCAGCAAACTGCGGGTCACGCTGGTCAGGTAATCCACGGCGAAGTAGATGCCCTGTGCATCGCGGCCGGGGGCGGTGATGTCACGGGCCTGCTTGGCACCGCAGCACAGCACTACGGCGTCATACTTGTCCTGCAATTCCTCAGCACTGACATTGCCGCCCACATCGGCGTTCATCACAAATTCAATGCCTTCATCCTGCAAGATCTTCACGCGGCGGTCGATGACCCACTTTTCCAGCTTCATGTTGGGGATGCCGTACATCAGCAGGCCGCCCGGGCGGTCCTCGCGCTCATAAATAGTCACCTTGTGGCCGCGCTTGTTCAGCAGGTCGGCCACCGAAAGCCCCGCAGGGCCTGCACCAATGACCGCAACCGTCTTGCCGGTGCGGGCCGGCGGCGGCACGGCGTGGATAGCGCCGCTCTCGTAGCCGTATTCTACGATGGCGCGTTCGTTCTCTTTCACGGTCACCGGGTCGCCGGTGGCCATGCCGCAGGTGCAGGCGGCCTCGCACAAAGCGGGGCAGACCCGGCTGGTAAACTCCGGGTAGCGGTTGGTAGCGATCAGCCGGTGTACGGCCAGATCCCACTTGCCCTGATACACCAGATCGTTCCACTCCGGGATCAGGTTATTCAGCGGGCAGCCGCTGTACATGCCGCCCAGCAGCATACCGCTCTGGCAGAAGGGCACGCCGCAGTCCATGCAGCGGGCACCTTGGGCCTGCTGTTCGTCGGTGTGCAGCGGCACATGAAATTCGTTAAAGTTCTGGATGCGTTCCTCGGGCGGCAGTTCCATGCTGGTCTGCCGTTTGATCTCCATAAAGCCTGTCGGTTTACCCATGATACTCTGCCTCCCTTACTTCGCGTTCTTCATCGCGTAAAATGCTTCGATCTGCGCCTGCTCGCTGTCCTCGCCCTTTTCTTCCATCTGGGCGATCAAGCGCAGCATCTTGTCGTAATCGTGCGGCAGTACCTTCTTGAACTTGGGCAGATACTCGCCGAAGTTGTCCAAAATCTCCTTGCCGCGGGGCGAACCGGTCTTTTCTACATGCTCGCGGATCAGGTCTTTCAGCAAAGCTACATCGTACTTGTGCTCCACGGGTTCCAGGCTGACCATGTCCTTGTTCACACGCTGGTAGAAGTCCCAATCCTCGTCCAGCACATAGGCGATGCCGCCGCTCATACCGGCTGCAAAGTTCTTGCCGGTCTTGCCCAGTACGACCACCGTGCCGCCGGTCATGTACTCACAGCCGTGGTCGCCCACACCCTCGACAACGGCCACAGCGCCGGAGTTGCGCACGCAGAAGCGCTCGCCCGCCACGCCGTTGATAAAGGCCTTGCCGCCGGTAGCGCCGTACAGCGCCACGTTGCCGATAACGATATTCTCGCTGCGGTCAAAGGTGACTTCCTTGGGCGGATACACGACGATCTCACCGCCGGACAGGCCCTTGCCGAGATAGTCGTTGGCGTCACCCACCAGTTCCAGCGTCAGGCCGCGGGGGATAAAGGCGCCAAAGCTCTGGCCGCCATAGCCGTGGCATACCACATGGAAGGTATCCTCCGGCAGGGTGTTGCCGAACTTGGCGGTGATCTCGCTGCCAAAAATCGTGCCAAAAGCGCGGTCGGTGTTGCCAACATCCAGCGTAACGGTCATGGGCTTTGGCTCGGCTGTGTCAAAGTCCTTCTTGAACTTCTTCATCAGCACCTTCATGTCAGGCGTCTTTTCCAGCTGGAAGTTGTAGACAGCCTTCTGGTCAAAGTGCACGCTGCTGTTCTCGATCAGCGGGTTCTGCAAAAGCGCCGTCAGGTCCATCTCGCTGGCGCGGGAGCCTGCCGGGGCAGGCTTGACCTTCAACAGGTCGGTGCGGCCCACCAGTTCGTCAACGGTGCGCACGCCCAGCTTGGCCATGTACTCGCGCAGGTCCTCAGCCATAAAGCGCATAAAGTTCATGATGTACTCGGGCTTGCCCTTGAACCGCTTGCGCAGTTCGGGGTTCTGGGTGCAGATGCCCATGGGGCAGGTGTCCAGATTGCAGACGCGCATCATCACGCAGCCCATGGCCACCAGCGGGCCGGTGCCAAAGCCGAATTCCTCGGCACCCAGCAGGGCGGCGATGGCCACGTCGCGGCCGCTCATCAGCTTGCTGTCCGCTTCAATGCGCACACGGCTGCGCAAGCCGTTCATAATTAAGCACTGGTGTGCCTCGGCAATGCCCAGCTCCCAGGGCAGGCCTGCGTTGTGGATGGAGTTGCGCGGCGCCGCGCCCGTGCCGCCGTCAAAGCCGGAGATCAGGATGACTTCGGCGCCGGCCTTGGCAACACCGGCGGCAATCGTGCCGACACCGGCCTCGCTGACCAGCTTGACGTTGATGGCCGCCTTGCGGTTGGCGCATTTCAGGTCATAGATCAGCTGGGCTAGGTCCTCGATGGAGTAAATATCGTGGTGCGGTGGGGGAGAAATCAGGCCCACGCCTGTGGTGGAGTTGCGGGTCTTGGCAACCCAGGGGTAGACCTTGCCGCCAAGCAGTTGGCCGCCCTCGCCAGGCTTAGCGCCCTGGGCCATCTTGATCTGAATTTCGCTGGCGGAGACCAGATACTTGCTGGTCACGCCGAAGCGGGCGGAGGCCACCTGCTTGATGGCGGAGTTGCGCTCGGTGCCAAAACGGTCCTCGGCTTCGCCGCCCTCGCCGGTGTTGGACTTGCCGCCCAGGCGGTTCATTGCAATGGCCATGCACTCGTGGGTTTCCTCGGACAACGCGCCGTAGCTCATGGCAGCGGTCTTGAAGCGCTTCACGATGGAGTCCACACTCTCCACTTCGTCCAGCGGCACGCCGACCTCGGGGTAGTTGAAGTCCAGCAGGCTGCGCAGGTGCATGGCATCGCCGTTCTCGTTGGCGGCGGCAGCGGTGTACTGCTTAAAGGTGTCATAATTGCCGGTCCAGCAGGCCTGTTGCAGCAGGTGGATGGTCTGCGGGTTGTACAGGTGCTGCTCGGCAGCGGGGCCGCTGCGGAACTTGTGGGCGCCCAGGCTGGGCAGCTCACGGTTGATGTCCAGGCCCAGGGGGTCAAAGGCTTCCTGATGGCGGGCTTCCAGGTCGTTCTGAATATCGTGGATGGTGATGCCGCCCACGCGGGAAACAGTATTGGTAAAGTACTTGTCGACTACTTCCTGGCTCAGGCCCAGCGCCTCAAAGATCTGGCTGCCTGCGTAGGACTGGATGGTGGAGATGCCCATCTTAGAGGCAATCTTTATGATGCCCGCCAGCACGGCTTTGTTGTAATCTTCGACGGCAGCGTAGTAGTCCTTGTCCAGCAGCCCCTCACTGATGAGGCTGCCGATGGTCTCTTGTGCCAGATAGGGGTTGATTGCCGAAGCGCCGTAGCCCAGCAGGGTGGCAAAGTCGTGTACGAGGCGCGGCTCGCCGCTTTCCAGGATCAGCGCCATAGAGGTGCGCTTGCGGGTGCGCACCAGATACTTGCTGACAGCGCCCACCGCCAGCAGGCTGGGGATGGCGACGTGGTACTCGTCAATATCGCGGTCGGACAAAATCAGTATGTTGGTACCGTCGCGGTAGGCGCGGTCGACATCCACAAACAGGCGGTCGATGGCCTTCTCCAGATCGGTATTTTTGTAGTAGCAGATGGAGAGAGTCTCGACCTTGAAGCCGGGCACGTCCATGGCTTTGATCTTCAAAAGGTCGGTATCGGTCAGGATGGGGTTCTCGATTTTAAGCACCTTGCAGTTCTCGGCATTCTCCTCCAGCAGGTTGCCCTGGGCACCGACATAGACGGTGGTGGAGGTGACGACCTTCTCGCGCAGGGCGTCGATGGGAGGGTTGGTAACCTGGGCAAACATCTGCTTGAAGTACTCAAACAGCAGGGGATGGGTGTGGCTCAGCACGGCCAGCGGGGTGTCGCTGCCCATGGCACCGGCAGGCTCACCGCCGTTTTTGGCCATCGGCAGGATGATAGAGGACACATCCTCGTACCGATAGCCGAAGGCCTTTTGCAGCTGCACCAGTTCCTCTTTGGTATAGTCAGGCACCTTCTTGTTGGGGACCTTCAGATCGCGCAGGTTGACCAGGTTGCGGTCCAGCCACTCGCCGTAGGGCTGACGGCTGGCGTAGTCGGCTTTCAGCTTATCGTCGTCCACCAGTTCGCCCTTGACGGTATCCACCAGCAGCATCTTGCCGGGACGCAGGCGGTCCTTGCGGACAACATCCTCGGCCGGGATGTCCAGCACGCCTACCTCACTGGAAAGGATCAGACGGCCGTCTTTGGTGATATAGTAGCGGCTGGGGCGCAGACCGTTGCGGTCCAGCACCGCGCCCATCACGTCGCCATCGCTGAACAGGATACTGGCAGGGCCGTCCCACGGCTCCAGCATTGTGGCATAATACTGGTAGAAGTCCCGCTTCTTCGGGTCCATGGACTTGTTGTTGCTCCACGGCTCGGGGATAGTTACCATTACGGCCAGGGGCAGGTCCATACCGTTCATGACCATGAACTCCAGCGTGTTATCCAGCTGGGCCGAGTCGGAACCGCCCTGGTTGACGATGGGCAGTACCTTGGTCATGTCATTTTTCAGATAGTTGGAGCCAATGGTCTCCTCACGGGCCAGCATGGTATCCACGTTGCCGCGGATGGTATTGATCTCGCCGTTATGCAGGATAAAACGGTTGGGGTGGGCACGATTCCAACTGGGGGCCGTGTTGGTGGAGAAGCGGCTGTGCACCATGCCGATGGCGGACTTGTAATCCGGGTCCTGCAGATCAAGATAGAACAGGCGCAGCTCCTTGACCAGGAACATGCCCTTATATACAATGGTACGGCTGGAAAGGCTGCACACGTAGGTATCCGGGCTGGACTGCTCAAACACGCGGCGCACCACATACAGGCGGCGGTCAAAGGCGATGCCGGCCTCCAGACGGGACGGCTTTCCAACAAAGCCTTGCCAGATGCTGGGCATGCAGGCGCGGGCCTTGTGGCCCAGCACCTCGGGGTCGGTAGGCACTTCGCGCCAGCCTAAAAAGGGCAGGCCCTCTTTCTTGCATACGATCTCAAACAGTTTTTTGGCCTGGTTGCGGCGCAGTTCCTCCTGCGGGAAGAAGAACATGCCTACGCCGTATTCCCAATCGCTACCTAAGGTGATGCCCAGCTCAGCGGCGGCCTTCTGGAAAAATGTATCACTGATCTGCGTCAGGATGCCGACACCGTCACCGGTCTTGCCCTCGGCATCCTTACCGGCGCGGTGTTCCAGATGCTCTACGATCTGCAGCGCATCATCAATGGTTTTGTGGCTTTTGCGCCCCTTAATATCTACGACCGCACCAATGCCGCAGTTATCATGCTCAAAGCGCGGGTCATACAACCCGGCCGGGGCCTTACGCTCGGTAAAGTTCTCCATTTCCTTTATACGCTCCTTCCCAGTTGCGTTTTTTGCCTCTGCGCACACAGGTTATGCGGCAAAAAACGGGGTAAACAAAAAGGCATCCCCGGCAGGGCACACTAGCCCCGGCGGGAACGCCTTTGTTCTTGCTGCAACTATACCATAGTATAGGTCGGTTTACAACCTACAATCCGAAGAATCTTATAAAATCAAGTTTCAAACTTGATTTATTTCAAAAATAGAGGGTTTAACTTAAGAATGTTAAGCGCCGGCCTTGTCGAGACTCTGTAGACGACCGGCACAGCCTTACGCCGACTTCTCCCCGTTCTGCTTCTTCAGCTCCTCCAGGATGCTGGCCAGCAGCTCTTCCTGGGTGGGGGCAGCCGGTGCCTCCGGTTCGGCAGGCGCTTCTTCCTTCTTGCCCATGTCCATCAGCTTGTTCATGCCTTTCACGATCAGGAACAGCACAAATGCCATGATCAGGAAATTGATGACGGCGGTAATAAAGGCACCATACTTGAATACCAGCTTGCCATCACCGAAGACGTCCCACATCATTGCATCAAAGTTCACCTTGCCCAAAATGCCCAGGATGGGGCTGATGAGGTTGTCGGTCAGAGAAGTGACCAGCGTAGAGAACGCACCGCCGATGATAACACCGATGGCCATGTCCATCATGTTGCCCTTCAGGGCAAAGGCTTTAAATTCTTCCCAAAACTTTTTCATAACAAAACCTCCGTATCATTGTACCTGGGCAGCAGGGACTGGTTTTACTTCAGCAGTTTGGCCACGGCCTGGGCAGCGCCGTCCAGATAATCGCCAGCGTACATCTCGATCATACCGGCGTCAGCCTCCTTGGCCAGCTCGGGGTCAATGGGCATCTTGGCCAGCACGGGCACCTTGTACTTGGCGCCGATCTCATCCACATGGCTGTCACCGAACACATTGATATGCTTGCCGCAGTCAGGGCACAGGGCATAGCTCATGTTCTCGACCAGTCCCAGGATGGGCACGTTCATCATCTGGGCCATCTGCACGGCCTTGCCTACAATCATGCCCACCAGCTCCTGCGGGCTGGAGACGATAACGATACCGTCCACCGGCAGCGTCTGGAACACGGTCAGCGGCACATCGCCAGTTCCCGGGGGCATATCCACAAACAGGAAGTCTACATCCCACACGACTTCCTGCCAGAACTGCTTAACAGCACCGGCAATCACGGGGCCGCGCCATACCACAGGGGCCTCGGGGTCATCCAGCAGCAGGTTGATGCTCATGATCTCAACACCGGTGCGGCTGCAGACAGGATTGATGCTCTCGCCGTCTCCGGTGGCAGGGCCCTTCACGCCAAACAGGCGGGGGATGGAGGGGCCGGTAATATCAGCATCCAGCACGCCGGCTTTATAGCCCAGGCGGCGCATCGAAACAGCCAGCATGGCGCTGGTCATGCTTTTGCCAACACCGCCCTTGCCGGAAACGACGCCGATGACCTTGCAGATGCGGCTTTTCGGGTGCGGCGCCTCATGTTCGGGGGCACGGTGATCGCAGTTTGCCTTGCAGCTGCTGCAATCATGGGTACATTCTTCACTCATAGTAGTTTTTGCTCCTTTAAATTTCGGCAACGCCGTCCATCTGCCAGCCCGCAGGCCGAAAAAACAGGCAGCATTGCCTATGCTCTCATAACAGTATAACAAATCAGACAGCAGAACGCAAGGTACTATCTGTTTTGTAAGTAGTCAAATTGCATACCGGCCACCCGTGCCGCATAGTGGTGTAGGGGGCTTCTGCCCCCGGTTGGGAGGGGGATGCCATGGCACGGCGCAAGACCTATCTGCAAAACGCCGCCCTGCTCACCGCCTGCGGGCTGGTGCTGCGGGTGCTGGGCATGGGTTTCCGGGTGGTGCTGTCGTCCTACCTGGGCGGCGAGGGCATGGGCCTGTACCAGCTGATTTTAGCGGTGTACATGGTATTCGTCTCGCTGGCCACGGCGGGTATCAATGTAGCCTCGGCCCGGCTGGCGGCACAAAGCCTGGCCCGGGGGCGGGGCATGGCGGCTACCCTGCGGGGGCTTTGCGGTACAGCCCTGCTGTTTGGCTGCTGCGCCATGCTGCTGCAAGTGCTGCTGGCCGAGCCTGCCGCCCGGTATCTCCTCCACGATACCCGCGCCATTTTGTCTTTGCAGATTTTAGCCCCCAGCCTGCCCTTTATGGCGGCGGCCGGGGCGGTGCGCGGCTGCTTTTTGGCGGCACGCCGGGTACACCCGAATGTCATTGCTCAGCTGATCGAACAGATCATCCGCATGGCAATCGCCATCGCCGCACTGCGTGTGCTGGCCCAATGGGGTGCAGGCTACGGCTGTGCCGCCGTAGTACTGGGCAGCACGGTCAGCGAGGGCATCTCCTGCGCCCTCATGTTCGCCTTTGCCGCCAAAACGCCGGAGTTTGCCCGCCGCGCCGATGAGCCTCTGCAGCCCTACACCCAAAAGGAGCTGTACGCCATCGTCCTGCCGGTGGAGGGCAGTCGCCTGCTGGCCAGCGGTCTGCAGGCCGTCGAGAGCAGCCTGATTCCCTACACGTTAGCGCTCTACACCGGCAGCCGGGCCGACGCCATGGCCCAGTACGGCAGTCTGAAAGGCATGGCGCTGCCGCTGCTGTTCTTCCCATTCTCGGTACTTTCGGCCTTGTCCGGGCTGTTGATGCCGGAGATCACCCGCGCCCACACCAAAGGCGACACCGACGCCACCCGCCGGCTGGTGTTTACGATGCTCAAGGTCACCGGTGCCTTCTCGCTGGCGGCGGGGACCGGGTTCGTGCTGTTCGGTGCGCCCCTTGCCGGCTTTATCTATCGCGACGTCGAGGTAGGGGAGTATGTGCGCATTTTAGGCTTTGTCGCGCCGTTCATGTATTTGGAAAGCATGGTGGACGGCGTGCTGAAAGGGTTAGGGGAACAGCTGGCCACATTCTACTATTCGCTGGCGGATTCCATCTTCCGTATCGCCGCCATCTGGCTGCTGCTGCCGCGCTACGGCATGGCGGCATTCCTCGGCATCATGATTACCTCCAACCTGTTCACCTTCACGTTAAACCTGACCCGCATGCTGCACTGCATACAAAAACCGCCCCCTAAAAAGGAGGCGGCTTGAACTTATATTATAATGTCTGACCGCTGACTAATCCATTCCATAGGCGGTAATAAATGCCCTTCTTCGCCAGCAATTCCTCGTGGCTGCCTTCTTCCTCAATGCCATCCTTGCCCAAAACCAGAATACGGTCTGCATTTTTAATAGTCGTCAGGCGGTGGGCAATGGTCAGTGTCGTGCGGCCTTTGGCTAACTTGTCAAGGCTTTGGCCAACGAGGATCTCACTTTCGTTGTCCAGTGCGCTGGTGGCTTCATCCAGCAGTAAGATCGGTGGGTTCTTCAAGAACACCCGCGCAATGGCCAACCGCTGTTTCTGCCCGCCGGAAAGTTTCACACCGCGCTCGCCCACATAGGTGTCATAGCCGTTTTTCAGCGCACGCACAAAGCCGTCAGCCCCAGCCAGGCGGGCGGCTTCTTCAATTTCAGCGCGGGTCGCGCCGGGGCGGCCGTAGGCGATATTCTCCGCCACCGTGCCGCTGAACAGATACACATCCTGCTGCACCACACCAATGGCTTGCCGCAGGCTGTGCAGCTGCACAGCCCGCACATCCTGCCCGTCCACCAGCACCGCGCCGCCGGTCACATCGTAAAAGCGCGGGATCAGGTTGCACAGTGTGGTCTTACCGCCGCCGCTGGGGCCAACCAGCGCCAGGCTCTCGCCCGGACGGATAGTCAGGTTGACGTGGTGCAGCACCTGGTTGTGGTCGTCGGGATACTCAAAGCTGACATCCTTAAACTCAATGCCGCCCTGCTTCACTTCCAGCGGTTTGGCATCGGGCTTATCGGCAATGGCAATGGGCGTATCCATAATTTCCGCAAAGCGCTCGATGCCGGTCATGCCGCGCTGGAACTGCTCGGCAAACTCGACGATGCGTCGAATGGTAGCAATCAACGTGGACACATACAGCACATAGGCCACCAGGTCTCCGGCACTGATGGCCCCGTACACCAGCGAAAGGCCGCCCGCCAGGATCACCACAAAGTACATCAGGCCGTCAAACATCCGGGTGGAAGTATTGAACGCCGCCATGGCATGATAGCCCAGCGTTTTGATCTTTTCAAATTCACGGTTGCCCTGCTCGAACTTTTCCCGCTCCAGGTCCTCGGCCGCAAAGGCTTTGACCACGCGCTGGCCCAGCAGGCTGTCCTCAATCGTCGCATTCAGCTCTCCGATCTGGAACCGCTGCTGGCGGAACCGCTCCCGCAGTTTGTGGTTGAGTTTGACCGACACAACGCCCATCAGCGGCACGCAGGCAAACACGATGAGCGTCAGCGGAATACTGGCCTGGCACAAAATCACAAAGGATGCTACGATCTTGATGCCCGCAATAAAGAACTCCTCGGGGCAGTGGTGGGCGAACTCGGTCACGTCAAACAGATCGTTGGTGATGCGGCCCATGATCTGGCCGACTTTGGTATTATTATAATAGGTATGGTCCAGCCGCAGCAGATGGTCAAAGGCGTCGCGGCGCATGTCGGTCTCGATATGCACACCCATGATATGCCCGATGCCGGACATAAAGTAGCTGGCCGCGCCGTCGATGATGCGCAGTACAAAGTACAGTGCCGCCATCCGCAGCACGGTATCCACCGTCAGCGCGGCGGCCGAGACCGTGTTGGTCAGCGTGCGCATGATGGTAGGCAGGGCAATATCGCACAGCGTTGTCAGCGCCGCGCAAAACAAATCAAAAAACAGTACACCCTTGTACTTAATAAGGTAGGGCAGAAACCGGCGCATCAACGCGCCGTTGCCGGTCTTGTGGGGCTTGGTAGACATGGTTACCTCTTTCTCTTTTCTTCTTTTGCTTTGGCAGGGAACAGCAAAACCGCCCCGCAGGGCGGCTTGCTGGTATCATGCAGCACTTATTCAAACGTTTCCGATTCCTCAGTATACGAGGTGGAAGATTCCTCGCCCGAAGAATCACCTGGATTTACTGTGGAACTCGAAGAATTGGAATCCGGGGGCGGCGTAGGCGTAGGCTGCAGCTTCGGCAATACCTCATCGTACCATTCACCGCATCCGGCATTGGTGCACTCATAATGAATCCAACCGTCCTGCTCATACGTAGGCGCATGCCGTTCCGTTTCTTTCCAGTTATGCCCGGTAGCAGGCACGCTCTCGGTGTACTCATCGCCGCAGCTGCACTGGTAGGTGCGCTTGCCCTCGCTGATGCAGGTGGCCATTGTCTCGCTGACCAACTGGTAGTTGTGCATGTGCACAATCTGCTCTTTCTTCTGCTCGCCGCAGCGCTTGCAGGTGTACACAATGGCATCGCTGTAGGTAGTGCCCTCGTCCCAGTCATGACCCAGGGCGTAAGTCGTTTCCTCAATGATCTCACCGCAGATGGTGCACTTGTACTGGCAGGTGCCGTCAGTCAGGCAGGTGGCGGCCACTTTGGTGCCCTCGATCTCCACGTAGTTGTGCTCGTGTTCGTCGGCGGTAAAGTGGGCCGTCAGCACCACACCGCCCGCGTTGGCGTCGCTGGGCATCGTAAAGCTGAGGGTCTCGCTGCTGTAGCTGGCCCCGGTGCTGGAAGTCCATCCCGCAAATACAAAGCCGTCGTCAGGAACAGCCGTCACAGCCGAAGCCGTCGTACCTTTTTTGACCAGCTGGCTGGCCGAGCCGGAAATTTTGCCACCGTTGGTGGCCACAAATTCCAGCGGTACCTTGGCGCCGCGCACGGCGATGGGGTCCTGGGAAATCAGGTTTACCGGCGGGCCAACCGGGGTGGGAATGTTCCCCAGCGGCTGCGGGCGGCGGTCCTCCGTCACATAAGCGTGGGTGCGTACATAGGTGAAATATTCGGTCACAGCCGTCTTGGAAAGATGCACGCCGTCCGAAAGGGTATAATCTGTCTTGGCCCAGCCGGTGGCATCGTCCCGCAGTGCCTCGGCGCTGTTCAGGAACTTGTAGCCGTTTTCCTCGCACATCTGGATCAGCGCTGCGTTGTAGGCATCCACCTGGGTCATGGTCAGGTTGGTGTTTTCCCGTTGCTTGTCCAGCGGCGGGATGGCGCTGACGATGATGTCGCAGTAGGGCCAGGCCGTTTCAATGGCTTTCAGTCCCTTTAAATAAGTAGAGATAAACGATGTTGCATCGGTGGACGACCCGCCCAGATTGTTCGTGCCATAGCAGATGATGATGCGTTTGGGCTTCAGCATCGCCACGGCGTCCGGCACCGTGTACATGGTGGACGAGCCGCTGAACTGCTCGCACTTCAGCGTGGTGATGGCCCCTGCCCCCATGCTGACCACGCCGATGTTGTTGGCCAGCGTGGTAAAGGCCGTGCCGGTCTCATCAGCGTACATCAGGTAACGTGCGGTGTTGGAGTCACCGATAAAAAGCGTCTCATCGATATAACTGCGCCCGGCAGCCTCGGTCTTGGGCAGCACCGTGCCCACCGTCACCGAGGCTGGCAGCGCCTCCACCGGGTTTGGTGTGGCAGCGGTTTCGTCCGTTGCGGCGGATTCGGCTGTCTCCGCCGTAGCGGCAACGGTATCCACAGGTTTCTTGCAGCCCGTCAGAAGCATCGCCAGGGCCAGCACACCGGCCAACGCGGCAGTACACTTCATCACGACAACACCCCTTTATATAACTAAAATTCAGTACCTATCATACAGTATTTTGCGGTAACAAGCAAGAGATTTTCGAGCAACAGGTTGTAAAATCTGCAAAAAATGCACCCTTACCGGCAGTAGAAAAAGAAATGTCCCGCCAGTACCACCGGTGCGTTCACAACCGCACTGCCGCCTGCTATAATAAAGTCACAGGGCCCACAAATGATAAAGGAGCAAACAAGCTATGGAGATCAAACTTGCCGAATCCATCCGCACTTTCCGCAAAGAGCGCAGCCTGACCCAGGAGCAGTTGGCCGAAGTGCTGGGTGTCACCGTGGGTGCCGTCTACAAATGGGAAGCAGGCCTGTCCACGCCGGAACTGCCGCTGATCGTGGAAATGGCCGACTTTTTCGATACGTCCATCGATGTCCTGCTGGGCTACATCTTAAAGGACAACCGCATCGATGCCACCGCCCGGCGCCTGCGGCACTGCCAGCGCGTCAAGGACTTGAACGGTCTGGAAGAAGCCGAAAAGGCACTGAAAAAGTATCCCAATTCGTTTATCATCGTCTACCGCAGTGCCATGCTGTATCAGGCACTTGGACTGTACAAACGGGACAACGCCAAACTGCGCCGCGCCCTGGAACTGCTGGAAAAAGCCCGTCCGCTTCTGCACCAGAATACCAACCCCCGCATCAGCGAGCAAACGCTCTACGTTGCTATGGCGGAAATCAGCCAGGACTTGGAGGATGACGAACGCGCCCTGGAGCTTTTCCGGCAGCACAACACCGACGGCCTCTATAGCGACTGCATCGGCATGATTCTGGCCAAGGATGCCAAGCGCGCCCAGGAGGCCCTGCCGTACCTGTCCGAATCCCTGCTCATCCACGAGGCCGCGCTGGTGCGCACCGTGATGGGCTACCTGAATCTATTCCTGAACAGCCGCGACTATGCCCAGGCACAGGCGTTGCTTGCCTGGGCGCTGCCGATCTTCACCGCTATGCCCCGCCCGGAATGCACCAGCTTTATGGATAAGATCAACTCGGTCTTTTACCTGTTCCAGGCGCACGTCCTGCTCAAAACCGGCCAACCGGAGGAAGCCAGAACATCCGCCGAGGAAGCCCACCGCCTGGCCGTGCGGTTTGATGCCGCGCCCAGCTACGCCGCCGATACCATCCGCTTTGCCATGCCCGGCGAGGACTCCACCGTCAACGACGATCTGGGAGAGACCGCTGCCCAGGCCGCCCAGAACGCTCTGAAGCAGATGGATGACCCGCAGACGACCGCCCTCTGGCAGGAGTTGTGCGGTGCCCGCTGATACCATCACCCGCCAGCTGCGCGGGTCGTTTTACCGCGGCAACCGGCTGGCCTTTGTGCTGGCCGCTGCCGGGGCGTTGATAGGGGCCGTGTTCAACCTCATAATCTCCTGGCTGATGCAGCAGCTCATCGATACAGCCGCCGGTACGCCGGGGGCACTGCCTTTCCGCATCCTTGTCCGGGCCTGCGGCGGGTTCTTCCTTTTGCTTTTCTGCGGTTCGGCACTTGTCTACTGCGCAAAGACGCGCTTTCTGGCCACGGCTATGAAGCAGTACAAAAACTGCGCCGTGACCCAGCTGACGCAAAAAAGCGTGCCGGATTTCCAGCGCCGGCCCTCAGCCGCCTACCTCTCGGCCCTGACCAACGACGCCGCCACCATCGAGGCCGACTACCTGACCCAGCAGTTTACCCTCATCCAAAAGCTGTTCTGCTTCGCCGGGGCGCTGTCCCTGATGCTGACCTATTCGCTGCCTTTAACGCTGGTAGCCATTGTGTTGTCGATGCTGCCTTTTGCCGTGTCGATGGCGGCAGGGAACAGGCTCTCGGATGCCGCCTGCCGGGTCTCGGACCGTAACCGGGATTTTACGGCGTTTTTGTCGGATTACTTAAACGGCTTTCCCGTCATCCGCAGTTTCCGCGCTGAGGATGAGATCAATCAGCGCTTTGCCTCCGAGAATCACCGCTTAGAGCAGCAGAAATGCACCCGCCTGAAGCTGCAAACGCTGCTGGAGTCCGCCGGTTCTTTTACCGGCATCACGGCGCAGCTGGGCATCTTTCTGCTGGGTACCTGGCTAGCGCGTACCGGCCGGGGCGTCACGCCCGGCGTCGTCATCGCCTTTGTCAATTTGATGAACTTCATCATCGAGCCTATCGCCGCATTGCCCAGCCTGCTGGCCGCACGCAAGGCCGCGCTGGCCCTGGTGCAAAAGCTGGCCGACAGCCTGGCGGGGCAAACTGCGCAGCCGGGCGGCCAACCCTTGCCGCGGCTGATGCAGCAAATCGAATTGGCGCATGCCGGCTACCGCTACACACCAGGCAAGCCTGTGCTGCAGGACCTTTCCGCCACGCTGAAAGCAGGCAAAGCCTATGCGGTGGTCGGTGCCAGCGGCGGCGGAAAATCCACGCTGCTGCGCCTGCTGCACATCCCGGACGACAACACCAGCGGTCAGGTGCTTTTTGACGGCATCGACATCCGCCGCCTTACGCCCGAATCGCTGAACGGCCTTGTCTCCGTCGTCCAGCAGAACGTGTTTGTCTTTAACGCCTCCATCCGGGATAATATTACGATGTTCAGTGCTTTCCAGCAGGAGACCCTGGATGAGGTCATCCGCCGCGCCCACCTGGAAGAACTCGTAGCCCGGCGCGGCCTGGATGCCCTTTGCGGCGAAGGCGGGTGCGAGCTTTCCGGCGGCGAAAAGCAGCGCATTGCCATCGCCCGCGCGCTGCTCAAACAATCGTCCATCCTGCTGGCGGACGAAGCCACCGCTGCACTGGACGCTCAGACCGCCCACGAGATCACGCAGGACATCCTGTCCCTCACCGGCATCACCCGCGTGGTGGTGACCCACCGGCTGGAAGCCTCGCTGCTGGAATGTTACGATGAAATTTTTGTCCTAAAAGATGGCCGCATCGCCGAGACCGGCACCTTTGCCGAGCTGGTGCAGCACGGCGGCTATTTCAGTGCCATGTACAAGCTGGCGCATTGACACCGCCGCCTGAAGCGGGTATCTTATACCTAGAAAGGGGATGCCGCCATGCGCAAAGTATTGCACGAGGACCTGATTTACGAGATTTTGGCCACCGTAGGGGAAATACCCCGCGGCAAGGTGGCCAGCTACGGTCAGATTGCCCGCCTGATCGGCCGCGACAACAATGCGCGGCTGGTAGGCAACGTCCTCAGCCATGCCGAGCTGTACGGCAGCTACCCCTGCCACCGCGTAGTCAACCACGCCGGCCGCCCCGCCCCCAATTGGCCCGAACAACAGCACTTGTTGGAACGGGAAGGCATCCAATTCAAACCCAACGGGTGCGTGGATATGAAACGATTCCGATGGGAGTGCTGACCCATGGGCATTTGCATTATTTCCCGGTTTGCGTTTGCGGGTCTATTTACAGGGGGCGGCGTCCCTGTAACCCTGTCTGCCTTGCATTATCCCCCTATGAAACGGTGCAGCGCCGTCGCCCTGTTCGAATCCTCTCCATGTCAGCATAAAAAGCAGACCCCTTGCCGGAACACGGCAAGGGGCCTGTTTTTTTATGGACCTGGAGGGATTCGAACCCTTGACCTCTCGGATGCGAACCGAACGCTCTCCCAACTGAGCTACAGGCCCATATATTCGGATGACTTATTTAGTTTATGCCTTTGCCCACAAATTGTCAAGGGATTTCGCGCAAAATCTTGTTTTACGGCGGTGCAGCCCGCCAAAAACTGTTTTTGTTTTCCGCTCAGGTACAAAAACAAGGTTTTCTCTGTATTATCGCCTTGCCCTTGCAATAAAAGCTGCAATACGGTATACTATGCAAATACAGGAGGGATCACCATGCGTTTATTTGATGTCCTCGGCCCGGTCATGACGGGACCGTCCAGCAGCCATACGGCCGGTGCGGTTCGCATTGGCAGTACGGCACGCCGCCTGCTGGGGGAGCAGCCTGCCCAGGCGGAGATCCTACTCTACGGCAGCTTTGCCGCCACCGGCCGCGGCCATGGCACCGACCGTGCCCTCGTGGCCGGTCTTTTGGGCATGCAGCCCAATGATGACCGCATTCCCAACAGCTTCGCCCTGGCCAAGGCCAGCGGCCTGCACTATAAAATCGGCTCCATCAACCTGCGCGGCGCCCATCCCAACACGGCGGTACTGCGGCTGGTCGGCGTGTCAGGCCGCAAGCTGGAGGTCGTCGGCGCGTCCATCGGCGGCGGGCGTATCAATATCTGCCAGATTGATGGCATCACCACCAACTTTGGCGGTGACCACAACACCCTCATCGTCCACAACCAGGATACCCCCGGTCACGTGGCCACCGTGTCCGAGTGCCTGAGCGCCCACGGCGTCAACATTGCTACCATGCAGCTCTACCGTTCCGCAGCGGGCGGCTACGCCGTCATGGTGCTGGAATGTGACGAGCCTATCCCCGAAGAAATTGCCGGGGAACTGCGCAGCCAGCCCGGCATCGTCAAAGTTACCATTTTAAATTTGTAAGGGGGCATCTGTATGTCATTCTCCTCCATCCGCGAAATGCTGCAAGCCTGCCAGGAGTCCCGGCAGCCCCTGTACGAAGTAATTTTGGAAAGCGACCTGGCCGAAAGTGGCCTGACCCGCACCGAAAGCGAGGCCGAGATGCACCGCCTCTGGTCGGTCATGCGCGCCACCAGCGACGGCTACTGTGGTGCTGACCGCTCGATGAGCGGCTTTGTCGGCGGCGATGCAGCCAAGGTGGAGCAGGCTGCCGCCCGGGGGACGCTCTACGCCAGCGGCTACTTTGCGTCCGTCATGGCCGAGGCCCTCAAAACCGCCGAGTGCAACGCCTGCATGAAGCGCATCGTAGCTGCACCCACCGCAGGCAGCTGCGGCGTACTGCCTGCGGTGCTGCTACCGCTCTGGCGCACCGGCTCGGCTGATGAAGAAGCTGTCTGCCGCGCCTTGTATGTCGCCGCCGGTTTCGGCCAGGTGGTCGCCAGCCGCGCTACCTTAGCAGGGGCCGAGGGCGGTTGCCAGGCCGAGGTGGGCGCCGCCAGCGCCATGGCCGCCGCCGCCCTCGTCGACTTAAAAGGCGGCACGGCCGAGCAGTGTGCCGAAGCTTTCGCCATGGCCCTGACCAACCTCGAGGGCCTTGTCTGCGACCCCGTTGCAGGCCTTGTCGAGATTCCCTGCGTCAAGCGCAATGTCATCGGTGCGATGAACGCTGTCTCCGCCGCCGACATGGCGCTGGCCGGGGTCGTCGGCCACATCCCCGCCGATGAAGTCATCGATGCCATGGCCGAAGTCGGCAACGCCATGAGCAAGGACCTGCGGGAGACCGGCATCGGCGGCCTGGCAGGCACCCCCACCGGCTGCAAAATTGCCGAGATCGTCACCATGAGCGCCGACACCGAAGAGAAAGATTAAGGCAACACCGCACAATTCCCGCCTTACGGCTTAAGCACCGCTTCGGCGGCTGCGGCACGGCATCTGCGTTGCCAAAATGCTCGATAATACACAAAGTATTATCTGCGCTTTTGGCTTAGCAGCTGCCGCACCTCGCTCGCCGTATCGGCACTTAGAATTGTGCGGTATTGCCTTAACACCTCCAGGCGGTACTGCACAATTTTTGCTGCAAAGGCATTAGGATTTGTGCGGTACTGCCTTTTACTTTTTTCCGCTTTGTGTTATACTAGTACAAACATAAATTTACAGGAGGATTCCTTTATGAATGATCCGCGTTGGGCGTCCATCGACGCCTTTGCCGAAGAAAACCGCGACAACATCCTGCGGGACATCACCCGTCTGGTGGCCGTTCCCAGTGTCGAGGGCGAAGCTGCCCCCGGTGCTCCATTCGGCCCCGGCCCCAAGGCCGCGCTGGCCAAGGCACTGGAAATTGCCGAGGAGCTGGGCCTTTCCACCTGCAACGCCGACAGCTACATCGGCTGGGCTGAGACCGGCACTATCGCTGACGACCAGAAGTTCCTGGCCACCATCACCCACACCGATGTAGTGCCCGAGGGCAACGGCTGGGACGCCGACCCCTACACCGTCCGCGTGCGGGATGGCTGGCTGTTGGGCCGCGGCGTGGCCGATGACAAAGGCCCCAGCATCCTGTGCCTGTATGCGCTGAAGTATCTGAAAGACAGCGGCGTGCAGCTGAAGTACCCCGTCCGCGCCCTGCTTGGCGCCAACGAGGAGACCAACATGCACGATGTGGACTACTACGCCGAGCATTACCCTATGCCCGCTTTCTGCTTCACTCCGGATGCTGAGTTCCCGGTCTGCAACGGCGAGAAGGGCGGCTTCAACGGCGAGATCGTCAGCCCCAAGCTGGACGGCATCATCACCGCCTTTGAGGGCGGCGTGGCTCACAATGCCGTGCCGGACCGCGCTTCCTGCACTGTGCAGGTCGCCGCCGGCGCCCTGGTCCAGACCGAAGGCGTGACCTTCGAGGCAGGGGAGAGCGGCTCCACCATCATCCGCGGCTGGGGTAAGAGCGGACACGCCGCTATGCCCGAAGGCACCGTCAACGCCATCAGCCTGATCGTGGACTGCCTGCTCAAGAGCGGCGTCTGCACCCCGCAGGAGGATGCCTACCTGCAGGTGCTGCACACCCTGCACGCCTCCACCGACGGCAGTGCCCTGGGCATTGCCGCAGACGACGGCCTGTTCGACCCGTTGACCATTATCGGCGGCACGATCGAGATGAAGGACGGCGTTATCCGCCAGAGCTTCGATTGCCGCTATCCCACCAATACCGACCCCGAGAAGATGACCGCCATCATGACCCAGGTCTGCGGCGACGCTGCCCACCTGGAGGACCTGTCCAGCCGCGTGCCGTTCTACATCGCAGCCGACAGCCCGGCTATCCAGACGCTGATCACCACCTACAACGATGTGACCGGTGAGGGCAAGACCCCCTTTACCATGGGCGGCGGCACCTACGCCCGCCACTTCCCCTATGCGGTCAGCTTCGGCCCCGAGCACACCGACCTGCCCCTGCCGGAATTCGCCGGCCCGATGCACGGTGCCAACGAGGGTGCCAACTTCGATAAGCTGATCGAAGCGCTGAAGATCTATATCCTCGCCCTGCTGCGCCTGCAGGAGATCGAGCTGTAATTGACTTATATTTAAATAGGTAAGCAGACGGCCCTGTTTTGGGGCCGTCTGTTTCGGTATGGAAAAATTGTCATAAATTTGACGTTATAAAATTCACAATTCATGCAAGAATCGTACAAATTCTGCAACAAAGAGCCAAAGTTTTGCATAAATTGCTCTCTTTCTGACAGTTTGGCCGAAGTGTACCGAATCGCCTTGACTTGCTTTTTAAAGGCGGTTACAATGAAATCGTATTATTGCCCGTTTCGCGGGGAGAGAACGCCGTTAAAACCGTGCGTTTCCGCCTGGTGGGCACAAAAATCAGGGCACAGCAGGGGCGTTCACCCGTCCGCTGTGCCAAACCAGAATGGGGGAAATAGCTTGTTCAAATCCCTGAAACGCTCCGCCAAAGGCGCGAATGTGCCCCATGCGAAAGCGACTGCCGGGCTGGCCACCGTCAAGATGCCTACGCCTGAGCATGTCATTATTCCCATGTCGATGCACATCGGTGCCCCGGCCGAGCCCGTCGTCAAAAAAGGCGACACCGTTATGGTTGGTACTCTCATCGGCAAGGCCGGCGGCTTTGTCAGTGCCAGCATTTATTCCAGCGTATCCGGCACGGTACAGGATGTTGCCCCGATGCGCATGGTCAACGGCAGCATGACCACTGCCGTTGCCATCAAGACCGACGGCGAGCAGACCATCGACCCGGCCTGCGTACCACCGACGGTCACCGACAAACCCAGCCTGATGGCTGCCGTGCAGAACTGCGGCCTGGTGGGCGTAGGCGGCGCCGGTTTCCCGACCCATGTCAAGCTGGCTGCCAACACCATCGATACGCTGCTCATCAACGCAGCCGAGTGTGAGCCTTACCTGACCACTGACTGCCGCGAAATGCTTGAGTGCAGCGATACCATCATCTCCGGTATCGAAGCCGTCATGAAGTACTGCGAGATCCCGCACTGCATCATCGGTATCGAGCGCAATAAGCCGGAGTGCATCGACCTGCTCTGCTCTCTCGTGCGCAATATGAAGGGTGTCGAGGTCAAGCCGCTGCCCATGCGTTACCCGCAGGGCGCTGAGAAAACGCTGGTGGAGACCTGCACCGGCCGTGAGGTGCCCCAGGTGGGCCCCACCGGCAAACCCGGTCTGCCCGCCGACGCCGGCTGCGTGATTATGAACGTGACCAGTGTATCCACCCTGGGCAAGTACCTGAAAACTGGTATTCCTCTGGTATCCAAGCGTGTCACCGTCGAGGGCGACGCCATCGCCAAGCCCCAGAACATCGAGGTTCCCATCGGTACACTGTACCGTGATGTGATCGAAGCCTGCGGCGGCATCAAAGAAGGTGTCGAGCTGGGCAAGATCATCTTCGGCGGCCCCATGATGGGAGGCGCTGCCCCCAGCGCGGATTACCCCGTACTGAAGCAGAACAATGGTCTGCTGCTGTTCAGCAAGCAGGCGGCTGTTCTGCCGGAGCCTTCGGCCTGCATCCGCTGCGGCCGCTGCATCGAGGCCTGCCCGATGGGCCTGGAGCCTGTCGAGGTCGTTTCTGCCTTTAACAACAAAGATTTTGACACCCTGAAAGCACGCTGCGTCGACCTTTGCGTCGCCTGCGGCAGCTGTACCTATGCCTGCCCGGCCAAGCGCCCCGTCAGCCAGACGATGACCCTTGCCAAGGCCTGGTACCTGGGTGAACTGCGGAAAGGAGGCAAATGATCCATGGAAGATCGTCTGCTTGTTACTGCCTCGCCGCATATCCGTGACCATTCCACCACCCGCGGTCTGATGGGCAATGTCGTCATTGCGCTACTGCCCGCTGTGCTGGCTTCGGCACTGATCTTCGGCGCACGGGCCCTGTTGCTGGTGGTCGTCACCACCTTCGCCTGTGTGGCATTTGAGTACATTTATGAGCGTCTGCTCCACAAAACCAATACGGTAGGGGACCTGTCTGCCGTTGTCACCGGCATCATCCTGGCGCTGAACATGCCGGTGGGCATGCCGCTCTGGATTGCCGTTGTGGGTGCCTTTGTGGCTATCGTTATTACCAAGCAGCTGTTCGGCGGCCTGGGTTATAACTTTGCCAACCCCGCGCTGGTCGGCCGTATCGTGCTGTTTCTGGGCTTTACCTCCCGCATGACCGCCTACGTCTACCCGGATATGGCCGTGGATGCCCTGGCTTCTGCCACGCCGCTGGCCTCCAGTGTGGACCGCCATGCCGTCAGCCTGCTGGATATGTTCCTGGGCCTGCACGGCGGCATGATGGGCGAGGTCTGCGTGCTGGCCATCCTGCTGGGCTTTGCCTACCTGGTTGCCACAAAGACCATCCAGGCCACCATCCCCGTCACCATCGTGGCCACCGTCTTTATCCTGACCGCCCTGAACACCGGCGACCCCTACGCTGCCCTGATCGAGTGCATGTCCGGCGGCCTGCTGTTCGGCTCTGTCTTTATGGCGACCGACTACGTGACCAGCCCGTTCACCACTAAGGGCAAGCTGTTCTATGGCGTTTTCATCGGCCTTATCACCTTCCTCATCCGCCACTTCGGCTCGATGAATGAAGGCATGAGCTATGCCATCCTGCTGGGCAACCTGATGACTCCGTGGTTCAACGCCTGGGGTCACCAGACCCCGCTGGGCTACAAGAAGCCCAAAAAGGCCAAGAAGGCCGCTGAGGAAGGGGGCAAAGCCTGATGGCAAACGAGAAAAATACCGAAAACCAGAGCGCCTTTAAAGAGCTGGTCCTGCCGGTCATCGTGCTGGTGGCTATCTGCCTGATCTGCAGCGCTTTGCTGGCCGTGCTGAACGACATCACGGCCCCCATTATCGAGGAAAATACCAAGGCGGAAACGCTGGCCGCCTATGTCTCTGTCCTGCCGGAGGGCACCACGTCCGACGACATGACCGAGGTTGAGAACCTGACCACCGATGGTGTGCAGGGCGCTGTCACCACCGCCAACGGCGATGTGGCCGTCAAGGCTGCTGCCTCCGGCTACTCCGGCAAGGACGTCACCGTCTACGTCGCTTTTGACGCCGAGGGCGCTGTCTCCAACATCAGCATCGACGCTTCCACCCAGACCACCGGCATTGGCTCCAAGGTGGCCGATGACAGCTTTGCTTCCGGCTTTGTGGGCTGGAACGGCGGCGAAGTCTCCAACGGCAGCCCCGTGGATGCCCTGTCCGGCGCCACCTATTCCAGCAACGCAGTGTTCAACGCCGTCAACGCGGCTATCAACTGCTACAACAATGAGATCAAGGGGGTGCTGTAAAGATGAACGAGAAACCGAGCAAATGGAAAGTCTTTACGGCGGGCATCATTCGTGAGAACCCCGTCCTGCGCCTGGTGCTGGGCTGCTGCTCCGCACTGGCTGTTACCACCACCGTTTCCGGCGCTGTCGGCATGGGTCTTGCCATGACCTTTGTTCTGATCTGCTCCAATATCGTTATCTCGGCTCTGCGCAAGGTCATCCCGGCCAAGGTGCATCTGCCGTGCTATATTGTCATCATCGCCACCTTCGTTACCGTGGTGCAGATGGTGCTGCAGGCTTTCGTGCCCGCCCTGTACAAATCCCTGGGTGTGTACCTGGCCCTGATCGTCGTTAACTGCATCATCCTCGGCCGTGCCGAGATGTTCGCCTGCAAAAATACCGTTGTCGACTCCGCTCTGGACGGCCTGGGCATGGGCATCGGCTACATCCTGACTATGCTGCTGATGTCCTCCATCCGTGAGATCATCGGCAACGGCACCTGGCTGGGCATCACCATCATCCCCGACAGTGTCGACAAGATGACCGTGATGAACTCCGCACCCGGCGGTTTCTTCGTCTTCGGCTGCCTGATGGCTGGCTGTGTCTGGCTGGAGCGCAAGCTCAACAAGCCCATCGAGCGCAAGAGCTGCGGCGATGTGATGCTGGAAAAAATCGACGCCGCCAAAGAAGAGCAGAAAGGGGGCGCTGAGGAATGAGTGCACATATCGCAACCTTTGCCACGATCTTCTTCAGCATGATCCTGGTCAACAACTACGTCCTGGTCCAGTTCCTGGGCATCTGCCCGTTCCTGGGCGTTTCCAAAAAGCTGGATTCCTCCGCCGGCATGGGTGCGGCCGTTATCGCTGTTATGGTCATTGCCACTGCCGTTACCTTCCCCATGCAGATCCTGCTGCTGGATAAGTTTAATCTCGGCTATCTGCAGACCATTGTCTTCATTCTGGTCATCGCCGTTCTGGTCCAGCTCATCGAGATCGTGCTGAAAAAGTACGTCCCGGCCCTGTACCAGAGCCTGGGCGTCTACCTGCCCCTGATCACCACCAACTGCTGCGTGCTGGGCGTTACCATCCTGGCCGTGCAGGACTACTCCGCTGTTGTGACTGAGTTCGGTTTCGGCATGGCCTATGCCGAGGCTCTCGTCTGCGCAGCCGGTGCCGGTGTGGGCTTCCTGGTGGCTATGCTGCTGTTCTGCGGCGTGCGTCAGCGCGTCGAGGCCTCCAACCCGCCGGAAAGCTTCAAGGGCCTGCCCATCACGCTGGTTTCCGCCGCTATCACCTCGCTCAGCTTCATGGGCTTTGGTGGTCTGGTCGAAAACATCATCAACGCGATTCTGTAAGAAAGGGGAATGGAGAGAATGAACCCTATCGTATTAGCTATCGTGGTACTGGTGGTGCTGGGTCTGGCCGGCGGCGTCATTCTGGTGCTTGCTTCCAAATTCATGGCTGTGTATGAGGACCCCCGTATTGCACAGATCACCGAGTGCCTGGCCGGTGCCAACTGCGGCGGCTGCGGCTATGCCGGCTGTGCCGACTACGCCAAGGCCATCGTCATGGACGGTGCCCCTACCTTTAAATGTGCCCCCGGTGGTGACAAGGCGGCCGACGCCATCAACACCATCATGGGCAACGATACCGATGACCGCCCCAGCCTGCGTGCTACGGTCATCTGCGCTGGCGGCGAAAACTGCGGCAAGCGCTTTGACTATCAGGGCATCCAGACCTGTGCCGCTGCGGCAGCTCTGGCTGGCGGCCCCAGTGCCTGCGCCTACGGCTGCTTAGGCCTGGGTGACTGCACCCGTGCCTGCAAATTCGATGCCATCCATGTCATCAATGGTGTGGCGGTAGTCGACCGCAAAAAGTGCACCGGCTGCACTGCCTGCACCGCTGTCTGCCCGCGCAAGGTCATCCAGATGAAGCCTATCGCCCCCCAGCCTGCCGTTAAGTGCAGCAGCAAGGACAAGGGTGCTGTGGTCAACAAGACCTGCAAGGTCGGCTGCATTGCCTGCGGCCTGTGCGTGCGCAACTGCCCGAATCAGGCCATCTTCCTGAAAGACAACGTGGCTGTCATCGACTACACCAAGTGCAATGGCTGCGGTACCTGCGTAAGCAAGTGCCCCAAGAAGGCCATCCAGTGGGTCGAAGGCGCCCCGCGCGCCATGGATGCCTCCGTGCCCGAGCACGAAGTCCTGAAGACCCGCGTATAATCACTGCAGCCCGTCCCCGCCGCAAGGCGGGGATTTTTGTTCATCTAAGTATGATGCCCCATCAAACAGCCTCCTCTGTGAGGAGGCTCCTGCCGCAGGCAGGTGGGGGAGAGAAAGCATTTTATTGCCTCCTAAATATTTACATTTTTCTCAAAATAATTTTATAAAAACCGAGACAAATTCCTAAAAGTATGCTATACTATACCCATCGGCAAAAACTTATCAATCTCACAACCTCACCGATTCAACAATTTCAATCTCATCAATTCCCAAATTTTCATTCTCACAATTCCAATTTTCATTTACGGGAGGAACCCACTATGGAAATCACAAAAGATATTGTTTACCTTGGTGTCAATGATCACGCAGTGGATCTCTTTGAAAGCCAATATAGCGTCCCTAACGGCATGGCCTACAACTCCTATCTGATCATGGACGACCAGACCGTTGTGATGGACACCGTTGACGCCCACTTTACTGACGAGTGGATCACCAAGATCGCCGCCGCACTGGGTGATCGTGCACCTGACTACCTGGTTGTCCAGCACATGGAGCCTGACCACGCCGGTTCCATCGATGCCTTTGCCCAGGCATACCCCACCACTAAAATTGTATCTTCCGCCAAGGCCTTTGTCATGATGCAGCAGTTCTTCGGCACAGACTATGCTGACCGCCGCATCGTCGTCAAGGAAGGCGACACTCTGCCCCTGGGCCATCACACCCTGCACTTCGTCACCGCCCCCATGGTCCACTGGCCGGAAGTCATCATGACCTACGACGATGCAGACAAAGTTCTGTTCAGCGCTGATGCCTTCGGCAAGTTCGGCGCACTGGACGTGGAGGAAGAGTGGCTGCCCGAAGCCCGCCGCTATTTCATCGGCATCGTGGGCAAGTACGGTGTGCAGGTGCAGGCTGTGCTGAAAAAGGCTGCTGGTCTGGACATCGAGACCATCTGCTCGCTGCACGGCCCCATCCTGCATAAGGAGCAGCTGGCCGACGTGCTGGCTGCCTATGATACCTGGAGCACCTACCGCCCCGAGACCGACGGAATCCTGGTGGCCTATACCTCCATCTACGGCCATACCGCCGACGCTGCCGAGCAGCTGGCCGAGGAACTGCGCACCAAGGGCCAGCAGGTCGTTGTGATGGACCTGGCCCGCTGCGATATGGCCGAGGCCGTCGCCCAGGCATTCCGCTTCAGCAAGCTGGTGCTGGCAACCCCCACCTATAACGGCGACGTCTTCCCGTTCACCAAGACCTTCATCGAGCATCTGACCGAGCGCAACTACCAGAACCGTACCGTCGCCCTGATGGAGAATGGTTCCTGGGCGCCCACCGCTGCCCGCGTCATGCGCAAGATGTTCGAGGCCAGCAAGAACCTGACCATCCTGGACGAGACCGTCACCGTCAAGGGCTCGCTGGATGATGCTTCCACCGCCCAGCTCCACGCCCTGGCCGATGCCCTGAGCAAGTGATTTTCCTGTAAAATAGCATCCGTGCCCCCAGCCGTTTTGCCGCGGCCGGGGGCTTTTTGCATGTAAATACACATAACAGCGCGGCAAATTCCAGGCTGTAAATTTGTGTCAGCAGGGGGTTGACAAAACGGATGCAATGCTTTATAATAATCAGCGTTGACCAACCGAATATGGATGATTAGCTCAGCTGGTTAGAGCGCTGC
Source organism: Oscillospiraceae bacterium (assembly GCA_025758045.1). Lineage (NCBI taxonomy): Bacteria > Bacillati > Bacillota > Clostridia > Eubacteriales > Oscillospiraceae > Oscillospiraceae bacterium. Next base: position 2,503,981 of record CP107208.1, read on the forward strand.
GTTCACATCGCAGAGGTCGAGGGTTCGAGTCCCCCATCCTCCACCACAAACCTGACGGCAAATATGCTGTCAGGTTTTTTTATTATAAAAAATTATTTTTCATGTACGAAAATATACGCGCTGCCCACTATTCTGACGGTTTCTACCAGGCTTCGACACGCAAAAGAGAACATATCTTGCAATAGTATATTCATTTCGCATATTTTATGCCATCAACGTATAAAAACGTGTGCAGTATGTGCATTGATTCTCACGCCACTATCTCCTATAGTTTTAGTAAGTAACTATTTTCCGGGGAATGGCCGCATAACTGTCATCCCCGCATCAAACAATAGGGGAGAACCGCTACGATGAAATCTGTCCAAGAGGCTCCTTTGGCCCACTATGTGCGCGAATACTCGGCACTGCCCGGGCTGCAGCAGGCCCACCGCGTGGAGTACACCCTGCGCCGCAGCGATACCATGCTCTGCTTCAGCGCCCGCCGCAGCAGCGAGGCCGCGCCCGTCAGCTACTACACCGCCGCCCTGGAGGAAGTCCCGGCCTGCCGGCTGCTGTGCTATCTGTACGAGAACTCCATCGGGCCGGAGCAGCTGCGCGATGTTTTATCGGATTTCTGCGGCAGGACGTTGTAACTATGAGCAGACTACTATGGAATGACCGGGGCACCCCGGACAGGAAAAAGGGAAGGGATACCATGGGATTTACAGGCTCATTTGCACCTGTCACTACACTGTTTGCGGTGCAGTCCCATTTGGACCGCAGCAGCATACATCTTTTTGCCCAGACGCACCCGGAGGTCCGTGCGCTGGCAGTAGTCTCCACCGGGCGGGAGGTGCTGCAGCTATTGCAGAACGGGCTGAACCCGCAGGTCATCGTGCTGGATATGCAGCTGCGCGACCCCGGCATCCAGACTCTTATCTGCGGGATACGCGCCATGCAGCTGGTGCCCAAACCCCGGCTGCTGCTCTCGGCACCCACGCCGGAACAGACCTCTGCCGAAGATGCCTTGTTGACATTTCGCGGCCAAGAGGTTATTCTTAGACCATACGAGATGCGCACGCTGTTTGAGCGTGTCTACCTGCTGGGCGCTGGCGACGAAGCCGCGCAGCTCTACCGTGTGCGGAACCACTGCCGCCGTATCCTGCGGGACATGCAGGCCAACCCGGTGCTGAGCGGCTGTACATACCTGGAGCGGATGATCCTTTTTGCCTGGTCGGATGAACGGGATCTGCCCATCGGCATCCTGTACCAGATGGCCGCCAAGGACCAGCCGGTGGACGAGCGTGCCATCACAGCAGCCGTCGGTCGGCTCTCCCGTGCGATGCAAAAGCAGGGCACACCGCTGTATCAGCAGCTTTGTGTGCGCTTTGGCCTGCCGCAGGACGCTGTACTGTCCAACGGCAAACTGCTGAAAGGCATGCTGGAGTATATCCGGGAACTGGAAACATATTAAAGAAAGGGGCGTAACCGCATGCTGCAGGACGATGAATCGTTGGCTTTGGCGCTGCGCGGCGGTTTGCGCGGTCGTTTCCAGGGCACCTTCAACCAACTGGAAAACGCGGTCGAAGTCCTGGACGACTACATGCTCCAACACCTGAACCCTGCCGAGTACGCCGACCTGCGCACCATGATGCGAGAGATCAACTGGCAGCTGGCCTACCTGCGCCGCCTGGGTGACCACGCCGCCGATGCTGCCGCGGCCCCCGTATTGCAGATGCTGCGTGTGCCCGCCCCCCTGGAACTGCTGAGCCAGCTGCACGAGACGGTCGAGCTGTTTAACGAGTTGACGGTGGGCGGCACCCGCGCGGTCCACGCCCGGTTGGAGACCGCCCCCGGCCTGGACGTTTTCCCCACGATGGGAGACCCCGCCCTGCTGGATGGGCTGCTGGTCAACCTGTTTACCAACTCCATTCAGGCCGTGCCGGAACCGGACGCCGTGGAGATCACCCTTACCTGCACGCAGAACCAGCTTTTGTACCGCGATAACGGGCCCGGCCTGCCGCAGGATGCCCGCCGCCTGCTGTTGGAGGGCATCTGGACCTCGGAGCTGCTGGCTAAAGGCGGCCTGGGCCTGCCGCTGATCCGAGCCTACTGTACCGCCATGGGCTGGCAGATCAGCCAGCCGGAAGGGGAGCGCGGCCTGCTGTTCACTCTGCCCACCTGCCAGGCCGAAGCCCTGGGCACGCTGCATCTGTCTGCTCCGGACACAGGCAGCACCCGGCGTCGCCGCCGCTTGTACGAGAGCGAACTCCGTCTTTACCTTTCCGCCCCGGAGGAGCCTTCCGACACTTAAGGCAATACCGCACAAGTCTAAGTGCCGATACGGCGAGCGAGGCACGGCAGCTGCTAAGCCAAAAGCGCAGATAATACTTTGTGTATTATCGAGCATTTTGGCAACGCAGATGCCGTGCCGCAGCCGCCGAAGCGGTGCTTAAGCCGTAAGGCGGGAATTGTGCGGTGTTGCCTTAATATCTTACTGGTTTCATTGCAACAAATCCTGCGTGTTTTTTGCCCGCCGTTCCTGCGGCCGGGGCAGAAGATGCGCTTTTTTTATTTCATGGCTTTACTTTACGGCCAAATTATTGTAAAATAGTACCCAAATAAAACAATGGTTTACTGTGCCTGTGTGCGGTAAACGCAAGAGGTGTGTATTATGGCAATTCAGTATAAACGTATCCTGCTGAAAGTCAGCGGCGAGGCTCTCTCCGGTCCCAAGGGCACCGGCTTTGATGAGGAGACCATCGCTTCCATCTGCGCTGGCATCAAGGCAGCCCACGACCTGGGCGCCCAGATCGGCATCGTGGTCGGCGGCGGCAACTTCTGGCGCGGCCGTTCCAGCGGTAAGATGGACCGCATGGACGCTGATAAGATCGGCATGCTGGCTACCGTGATGAACGCGCTGGCCGTCAAGGATGCCCTGCGCCAGCAGGGCGTGCCCGCCGTGGTCATGACCAGTTCCTTCATGCCCCAGGTGGCCGAGGTGTTCACCAGCGACAAGGCCATCGCCGCGCTGGAATCCGGTAAGATCGTCGTCTTCGGCGGCGGCACCGGCAACCCCATCTTCTCCACCGATACCGCCAGCGCCCTGCGCGCGTTGGAGATCGGTGCAGACGCTATGTTCAAGGCCACCATGGTGGACGGTGTCTATGACAAGGATCCCCATAAGTACGCCGACGCTGTGCGCTACGACACGCTGACCTTCACCCGCGTGCTGGATGAGCGTCTGGCCGTCATGGACTCCACCGCCGCCACCCTATGCCGCGACAACGGCCTGCCTATCCTGGTCTTCGACCTGGGCGAGCCCGCCAACATTGCCAAGGCCCTGCAGGGCGAGGTCGTGGGCACCCTGGTAAAAGAGTAAGGCAGATCATTACTTTGTAAGCAGAAAAATTCATAATATCCCCCTATACTAATACAGGAATAAGGAGAATTCACTATGAGCAGCACTACCAAACCCTATGAAGAGAAAATGAGCGCCAGCGTCAACCACCTGGTCCACGAGCTGGCCGCCATCCGCGCCGGCCGCGCCAACCCCGCCATCCTGGACAAGGTCGCCGTGGACTACTACGGCAGCCCCACGCCCATCAACCAGATCGCCGCTGTGGCTGTGGCCGAGGCCCGCATCCTGACCATCACTCCCTGGGACCGTCAGATGCTCAAGCCCATCTCCAAGGCCCTCCAGACCAGCGACATCGGCATTAACCCCATCGATGACGGCCAGGTCATCCGCCTGGTCTTTCCCGCCCCCACCGAGGAGCGCCGCAAGCAGCTGACCAAGGAGGTCCAGAAGCAGGGCGAGGAGGCCAAGGTCGCCGTCCGTAACGTCCGCCGCGACGCCATGGATAAGTTCAAGGCCATGAAGAAGGCCGGTGAGCTGACCGAGGACGACCAGAAGAAGCTGGAAGAAGAGACCCAAAAGCTGACCGACAAGTACGTCAAACAGATCGACGAGACCTGCGCCGCCAAAAACAAAGAAATCATGGAAGTCTGATCCTCACGCATCAGCCCTCCAACCATGCCTGTGCGGGTATGCCTGATGGCATGCCCGCATAGGCTGTTATTAAATCTATCCGTGAAAGGGAACACCGTATGAAGACCCGCGTTATCACCGCTGTTGTTGGCCTGGCTGTTTTGGCCGTTGTGCTGGCATTTTTTGATACCATTGTTTTTGATTTTGTCCTCAGCGCCATCTGCCTGCTGGCCATCCACGAGGTGTTCAGCGCTATGGGCTTTGGCAAAAAGCAATGGTATCTGTACGCCGCGGCTGTGCCGTTTACGCTGCTGGTCATGCTTACCAGCAGCCAGTCTGTCCGTGCCCTGATCCTGCCGTTCTGCTTTTTGCTGGTGCTGTTTCTCAATGTGTGCCAGATTGCCCACGTGCAGACATTGGATTTCGGCAAGCTTTCGGGCTACGTGTACTTCTCCGGGGTCATCGTGTTCTGCTTCTACTCGCTGATCCACCTCAAGCGCTGCCTGCCCTTTGCGCAGTATCGCTATGATGCCATCTACTTTATCCTGCTGATCCTCTGCTTCGCCTGGGGCGGTGACACGGCTGCTTACTTTGCAGGCCGGGCCTTCGGCAAGCACAAGCTGGCCCCCATCGTCAGTCCCCACAAAACGGTGGAGGGTGCCATCGGCGGCATCTTTGGCAGCGTGCTGGTGGGCGTGGTGCTCACGCTGGTCTACTCGTTCCTGTCGGCCAGCCACAACGTCATCACCATTCAGGTGCAGCCCCGCCACTATGCCATCCTGGTGGTCATGGGCGCTATCGCCTCGGTGCTGGGCATCCTGGGCGATCTGTTCGCCTCGTCGGTCAAGCGTCAGGTCGGCATCAAGGATTACGGCACCATCTTTCCGGGGCACGGCGGCATCCTTGACCGCTTTGACAGTGTGATGTTCATTGCCCCGTTCGTTTCCATCGCAGTGCGCTATTTCTTCTATGTTCTGTAAAAAAGGACGTGTCAACATGAATAAAACCATTACGCTGCTGGGTTCTACCGGCTCTATCGGCACCCAGAGCCTGGACGTAGCCCGCATGCACGGCTATTCCGTGTTTGGTCTGGCCGCCAATTCCAGCGTGGATAAACTGCTGGAGCAGATCAACGAGTTCCACCCCAAATACGTAGCCGTGGTAAACCCCGATGCTTATGCAAGGCTTTCTGCCGCGCTGGCCGGTCAGGCCGATGCCCCCAAGCTGCTGCAGGGTGCCGAGGGTCTGCGCGAGCTGGCCGCCATGGACGGCCCCGATGTGGTGCTGAACGCTGTCGTCGGCATCGCGGGTCTGCCTGCCTCGCTGGCTGCCATTGAGAGCGGCCACGACCTGGCCCTCGCCAATAAAGAGAGTCTTGTTACCGGCGGCCACCTGGTCACCGATGCCGTCAAAAAATACGGCGTCAAACTGCTGCCTGTGGACAGCGAACACAGCGCCATATTCCAGTGCCTGCAGGACGCCCCCAGCGCCAAAACGCTGGAGAAGATTCTGCTCACGGCCTCCGGCGGCCCCTTCTTCGGCATGAAGACCGAGGAGCTGCGCACCAAGACCAAGTCCGATGCCCTCAAGCATCCCAACTGGAACATGGGTGCCAAGATCACCATCGACTCCGCCACCCTGATGAACAAGGGCCTGGAGCTGATCGAAGCTGCCTGGCTGTTCGGCCTGCCCGAGGATAAAATTCAGATCGTTGTCCAGCGGGAGAGCATCATCCATTCGGCCGTGCAGTTTGCCGACCATTCCATCATTGCCCAGCTGGGCGTGCCGGATATGCGTATCCCCATCCAGTACGCGTTGACCTGGCCCGACCGCCTGCCCAGCCCCGTGCCGGAGCTGGACTTCACCGCGCTGACCAAGCTTAGCATCGCCCAGGCGGACGATGAGACCTTCCGCTGCCTGGCCGCCTGCAAAAAGGCCATCCGCAAGGGCGGCTTGGCCCCCTGCGCCGCCAACGGTGCCAACGAGGCCGCCGTGGCCCACTTTCTGCGGGATGAGATCGGCTTTTTGGACATCGGCCGTCTGGTTGAGGGCATCGTTGACAGCGACAGCTTCGGCGGCGACTATACTTTGTCTGACGTTTATGAATGTGACCGTATGGCGCGTGCCTATGTGGAAGCGCACATTTGATTTTGTGAGGTGTCTATGACTGCATTGCTGACCGGGCTGGTATCACTGCTCGTGTTTGGGGCGGTCATTTTGGTACATGAACTGGGGCATTTTCTTGCCGCCCGCCATTGCGGCATCCATGTCGAGGAATTTTCCATCGGTTTCGGCCCCAAAATTTTTCAGCGCAGAAGGGGAAGTACCACCTATACCCTGCGCCTGTTCCCGCTGGGCGGCTACAACCTGTTCAGCCCCCTGCCGGAGGACAACGAGGACGCGGACGCAGAGGAAACCGCCGCGCCTGCGCCGCAGCCCGCCCCCAAACAGCCGCGCAGGCGCAGCCTGTTTCCGGTCGTTGTGCAGGACCAGCCCTTTGAGGAAGCCACCGCCTGGCAGCGTTTTATCGTAACGCTGAGCGGTGCGATGATGAACTTTGTGCTGGGCTTTGTGGTGTTGCTGGTGCTGGTTATTACAAGCGGTAAGCTGGGCAGCACTACCGTGGCCCAGTTTACCAACAACGCCCAAAGCTGCGCCGACGGCCTGCGGGAAGGGGACACCATCCTGAAAGTAGACGGCCAGGTCTGCCGCACCATCGGTGACCTTTCCGGCTGTTTTGACGGCACCACCCAAACCCACGATTTCACCGTCCTGCGGAATTGCCAGGTCGTGCACCTGCCGGGTGTTACGGTAGGTCCTTCTACCGATGCCGACGGCAACACCATCGCTATTGATTTCCGTGTAGCAGCGCTCTCCAAAACGCCACGGCATGTGTTACAGCGCACGGGCACGCTGTTCCGCTATTACAGCACCGCCATCCTGGGCGGCTTCTGGCAGCTCGCCACCGGGCAGGTGGGGGTCGAGGAGCTTTCCGGCCCCATCGGCACCGCCACCACCATTGGCCAGGCCATGCAGTACGGCTGGCAGGATGTGTTCTCGCTGCTCGCGCTTATCACCATCAATATCGGCATCTTTAACCTGCTGCCCATCCCGGCACTGGACGGCTGCAAGCTGATCTTCCTGCTCATTGAAGCTATTTTCGGCCGCGCCGCGCCGCAAAAATTGCAGATGGTGGTCAACACCGCCGGTATGGCGCTGCTTTTGTGGCTGATGTTGCTGGTGACCATGCAGGACCTCACCCGATTCTTGTAAGGAGAAAAAAGATGACACGTCAACTGAAAAGAGAAGTCAAAATCGGCAATATTAAAATTGGCGGTACCAACCCCATCGCCGTACAGACGATGCTGAACGTCCCTGTCAAGGATATTGCGGGCAACGTGGCCCAGGCCAAGCGCGTAGCCGCTGCAGGCTGCCAGATCGTCCGCGTCACAGTGCCCAGTCCGTCGGACGCCGCCGTGGTGGCCGCCATTAAAGAGGCCGTCGACATCCCCGTCGTGGCCGACATCCATTTTGACTACCGCGCCGCGCTGGCCGCGCTGGATGCCGGTGCCGATAAAATTCGCATCAACCCCGGCAACATCGGCGACGACGACCGCGTCAAGGCCGTGGCCGATGCCTGCAACCAGAAGGGCGTGCCCATCCGTATCGGCGTCAATGGCGGCAGCCTCGAAAAGCACATCCTGGCCAAGTATGGTGCCCCCGTGCCCGAGGCCATGGTCGAGAGCGCTCTCTACCATGTACGCCTGCTGGAAAAGCACGACTTCCATAACATCGTCATCTCCATCAAGTCCAGCAACGTGCCTCGCATGATGGCCGCGTACCGCCTGCTGGCCAGCCAGACCGATTACCCGCTGCATGTCGGCGTCACCGAGGCCGGCGGCAACCGTATGGGTCTCATCAAGTCCGGCATGGGCATTGGCGGCCTGCTGCTGGAGGGTCTGGGCGATACCCTGCGCGTCAGCCTGACCGACGAGCCAGAGAACGAAGTTTACGCCGGTTACGATATTCTGCGCGCTGTCGGCTACGCCGTGGCCGGACCGGAGATCATCAGCTGCCCCACCTGCGGCCGCACCCAGTACCCGATGATCGAAATCGCCAACGAGGTCGAAAAGCGCCTGCGGGATGAAGGCTTCAAAAAGCCGCTGAAAATTGCCATCATGGGCTGTGTCGTCAATGGTCCCGGCGAAGCCTCCGATGCCGACATCGGCATTGCAGGCGGCAAGGACGAAGCCCTGCTCTTCATCCGCGGCGAAAAAGTCCGCATGCTGAAAGGCGACATCGTCGGCCAGCTGCTGGATGAGATCCATAAAATGTAACCACATGCTTGGCCTCCTCTGTGGGGGAGGCTTCAAAGAGTACGAGGTACACGATTGAAACCCTTTGTTACCCAGGTATGGCCGCAGTTTACGGCCGATCAACAATTCTGCGATGCCTTCGGCAGCGTCATTGTAGACTGTGTCGAGCTGCATCGCACCACCCGCCAGGTGATCCTCCGCCTGCGCAGCTCTGAACCCTTGGATCAGGCGCTGTGCGGGCGTCTTTGTGCTTCCCTGCAGGAGGTGTTCGCCGGGTACGAGCTGCATCTGCAAAACTACTTTGCCTACCCCAACATCACGCCAGAAGCCGTGCGCCTGATGATCGAGGAACTGAAAGAAAAAGGCATGCCGGTCAACGGTTTTCTTGATAAAAGCCAGCCTGTCGCCTTCGGCAGCGACGGCATCACAGTGCGCGTCAACGCAGGCCGCGCCATCCTCGAAAGCGTCGAACTGCCCCGTGTCCTGGCCGAGCTGATCCGGGAGCGTACCGGCAGCCTGCCCATCATCCGCCTGGCGGATACCGGCAAGGCCCGCACTGATGAGGAACTGGAGCAATATTTGCAGGAAAAGACCCCCGTTGTCAAGTTTGAGGCCAAGGAGACCCCGCCGGACTTCACAATCGAGGGCCTGGCCCTTACGGACAAGCCTGTCAAGCTGTTCTACGGCAAAAACTTCAAACCTACCGAGACACGCCGCCTCAATGACCTGGGCGACGGCGGCAAGGTCACCATCTGGGGCGATGTTTTCGCCACCGAAGTCAAGGGCAGCCGCCGCAAAATTTATTTCACTTCCATCACCGACTATTCCGGCTCCGTCAACCTCAAAGTGCTGGGGGACGAGGACGCCGACATGTCCAAGTGGGAGAACCTCAAGCCTGGCACGACCCTCATCGTGCGCGGCAACTATATGTACGATAAGTACGAGCATGACTATGTCGTGCTTCCTTACGATGTTCTGCAGGTCGAGCGCCAGCAGCGCCAGGATACCGCCCCCGAGGGCCACAAGCGCGTGGAGCTGCACCTGCACACCAAGTCCAGTTCGATGGACGCCTTCAATGATCCCGGCAAGATCGTGCGCCTGGCTCACCGCATGGGTCACCGTGCTATTGCCATCACTGACCACGGCGTCTGCCAGGGCTACCCCGAAGCCATGCTGGCCACCGATGCCATCCACGAGACCGACCCCAACTTCAAGCTGATCTACGGCTGTGAGGCTTACTTCGTGGACGACATGATTCCCGCCGTCTACGGCAATGCCCAGATGGAACTGCCCGGCACCTTCGTCGTGTTTGACACCGAGACCACGGGCCTCGATTCCAACGTCGAGCGCCTGACCGAGATCGGCGCCGTCTATGTCGAGAACGGCAAGATCAACGAGGAAAAGAAGTTCTGCACTTTCGTCAACCCCGGCAAGCCCATCCCGCAAAAGGTGGTGGACCTGACCGGCATCAACGATGCCATGGTCGCCGATGCCCCCAGCCCCGAAGAAGCTATTCGCGCCTTTAAGGAGTTCTGTGGCAATAACATTCTCGTTGCCCACAATGCCCACAGCTTTGATATGCTCTTCATCCGCAAAGCGGGGGAGAAGGCCGGTGTCAGCTGGGATGAAAACACCTACATCGACACCCTGCCCATGGGTCAGGCGTTGTTCCCGGGCCTGCGCAACTACAAGCTGGACACCATCAACAAGCATCTGGAGATTCCGCCTTTCAACCACCACCGCGCGGTCGATGACGCCATGGCGCTGGCCCGCATCTTCGAGGTCATGCTGTCTGATCTGGAAGAAAAGGACATCCACACCGTTGAGGCCATCAACACCGGCCTTGGCGGCAACAAAGAGGTGCTTAAGAAAAAGTACTACCACCTGATCATTCTCGTGCAGAACCAGGTGGGTCTGAAAAACCTGTACCGCATCGTCAGCGCGGCCCACACCCAGTATTTCTTTAAAAAGCCGCGCGTGCCCCGCAGTTTGTTGAACAAATACCGCGAGGGCCTGCTTCTTTCGCCCGCCTGCGAAGCTGGCGAGCTGTACCGCGCCATCGTGGCCGGCCAGCCCTACGAGCAGCTGCTGCGCATTGCTGACTATTACGACTATCTCGAAGTCCAGCCGCTTGGCAACAACGAGTTCATGGTCCGCAACGGCCAGGTGGAGTCCATTGACACAATCAAGGACTTCAACCGCACTGTCATCAAACTGGGCGAGGACCTGCACAAGCCCGTCGTCGCCACCGGCGACTCCCACTTCCAGGAGCCGGAGGACTGGATCTACCGCGCTGTCCTGCAGGCGGGCAACGGCTTCAAGGATGCCGACAACCAGGCCCCGCTGTACTACCGCACCACCCCGGACATGCTGGACGATTTCAGCTACCTGCCTGAGGATAAGGCCTACGAGATCGTGGTGACCAACCCCAACAAGATCGCCGCCACCATCGATAACAACCTGCGCGCCATCCCCAAAGGCACCTACCCGCCCAGCATCCCCGGCGCCGAGGAAGAACTGCGTACCGACACCTGGAGCCACGCAGCCCGCGACTACGGCACACCCGTACCCGATGTGCTGCAAAAGCGCCTGAAGAAGGAGCTGGACTCCATCTGCGGCCACGGCTACGCCGTTTTGTACGTCATCGCCGTGCGTCTGGTGGCCTACTCCAACGCGGGCGGTTACCAGGTCGGCAGCCGTGGTTCCGTTGGATCTTCCGCCGTAGCACACTTTTCTGGCATTTCCGAGGTCAACTCGATGCCGCCGCACTATCTGTGCCCCAACTGCAAGCACAGTGAGTGGATCGACGACGGCATCCACTTCGACGGCTTCGACCTGCCCGATAAGGATTGCCCGGTCTGCGGCAAGCCGATGCTCGTCGACGGCCATGACATTCCCTTCGAGACGTTCCTGGGCTTCTATGGCGACAAAGAGCCTGATATCGACCTGAACTTTTCCGGCATGTACCAATCCCACGTTCATCGTTATACCGAGGAATTGTTTGGAAAGGAAAACGTCTTTAAGGCCGGCACGGTATCCGGTCTGCAGGACAAGACTGCCTTCGGTTACGTCAAAAAGTATCTCGAAGAGCGCAGCAAGACCGTCAACCGTGCTGAGGAAAACCGCCTGGTCATCGGCTGCACCGGCGTCAAGCGTACCACCGGCCAGCACCCCGGCGGCATGGTCGTCGTGCCGGATACCTTCGACATCTACGATTTCTGCGCCATCCAGCACCCCGCCGACGACGTCAAAGGCGGTCTGCTGACCACCCACTTTGAATTTAAGTACCTGCACGATACGCTGCTCAAGCTGGACGAGCTGGGCCACGATGTGCCTACCTTCTACAAGTTCTTCGAGGAATACTCCGGCATCCCCATCGACTCGGTGCCGATGAACGACCCCAAGGTCTACAGCCTGCTCACCAGCCCTGAGGCCCTCGGCGTGACCGAGGAACAGATCGGCTCCAAGACCGGCACCTTCGGCATCCCCGAAATGGGCACCAACTTCGTGCGCCAGATGCTGCTGGATGCCCAGCCCAAAAACTTTTCTGAGCTGATCCAGATCTCCGGCCTGTCCCACGGCACCGACGTCTGGACCGGCAACGCCGACGAACTCATCCGTTCCGGTACCTGCACGATTGCCGAAGTCATCGGCTGCCGTGACAGTATCATGCTGTACCTGCTGCGCAAAGGCCTGGAACCGAAGATGGCCTTCGACATCATGGAGGCCGTGCGTAAAGGCAAGGTCGCCAAGGGTGGCTTCAAGCCCGGCTGGGAGGAAGCCATGAAGGAACACGATGTGCCCGATTGGTACATCGAATCCTGCCGCAAGATCAAATATATGTTCCCCAAGGCCCACGCGGTGGCCTACCTGATGGCGGCCATCCGCCTGATGTGGTTCAAGGTCTACCACCCGGCCATCTTCTACGCGGTCTACTTCACAGTCCGCGGCGCCGATATTGACTACGAGGCCGCCGTCGGCGGTGTGCGCGTAGCCAAGCAGCACTTGAAGGACAACGAGAAGATTCCCAAGGAAGAACGTACTGCCAAGGACGATGACGCTCTGGTCAGCCTGCAGCTGGAAAACGAGATGCTGCAGCGCGGCTGCCAGTTCCTGCCCATCGAACTGGGCAAGAGCTACGCCAGCAAGTACGTGGTCGAGGATGGCAAGGTCCGTCTGCCTTTCACCGCACTGCGCGGCCTGGGTGATGCCGCTGCCGTTGCACTGGAAGAGGCCACCATCCACGGCCAGCAGTACATCTCGGTTGAGGAGTTGCAGCAGGCCAGCGGCGTGGCGAACTCAGTATTCGATAAGCTGCGCTCTGTGGGTGCTTTGGGCAGCCTGCCCGAGACGAGCCAGGTCGACCTGTTCAGCCTGATGTAAAGACTGCCTAATTTCATTTGTAAAAGATTGTGCTTTCCCTTGCTGACGGGGTGAAAAAAGGGTATAATAGTACCGTCCTAAAATTACGGAAAGTCAGGAGCTATTCAATGTCTGATTTTTATACCTACCGCAATGAAGTAGCCGGAAAAAAGCGCAAACGCAGCCTGATGCTGGCACTGCTCATTGTTTTAGCCGCAGCCTGCGCCGGTGTCGGCTGGTTCTGGATGCAGCGCGATGCTCAGCCCGCCGAGGGTGAAGCCGCCGCTGCCGAGCCTGTCTCCACTTCAGAAAGCACCGAGGCCGAGTCCGAAGCCCCCGTTGAAGCGACCGCTCCCGCTGAGCCTGTCAGTACAGGAGATGGCCCGGCCCGCATCGTGCAGGCCGTCGATACCGCCGTGTGGGATACCTCCACGGCCGTCGAGCAAACCATCGATACCGAATACCTCAACACCGACCACCGCATGGTAGCTGTCCCCATGCTGGGCACCGTAACGTCCTCCTACTTTGATACCGTCACCTTCGCGGGCGACAGTATCGCTTCAGGCCTGGGCATCTACGATACCGGCTACAAAAATGCCCACTATGCCACCTATGTCAGCGCAGGCGTGCAGACCTTCGTCAATAACGTCAGCGTGAAGAATGCCGTCACCGGAGCCACCGAGACCCCTATGGAGACCATCGTGGCCAGCCAGCCAGATTACCTGTATATCCTGGTGGGCACCAACAACCTGGTCGTGCAGGGCAGCGAGGAGAGCTTCATCGCTTACTACGAGCGTCTGATCGACATGCTGCGCGAGCAGCTTAACCCCGGCGTTGCCTTCTATATCCAGTCCATTCCCGGCGTGCAGGAGGATGTCGTCCAAAGCAAGCCCGGCCTGGATAACGCCCGCATTGCCACTGCCAACGACCTGCTGGCCAATATGGCGCTGCGCAAGGGCTGCTACTTCGTCAATGTGCGCGAGGTGCTGACCAATCCCGCCGACGGCAGCCAGTACGATGACTACGCCACCAAGGACGGCGTACACTTCAACGCCGCAGGCTACCAGGCCTGGGCGGACTACCTGGCCACTCACACGGTGTGGAACCGCCGCAGCCAGTACCTCGGCCAGAACCCCTACTATATCTACGGCGCATAACTTTAACAAAACCCATACAAGGTGTAAAAAGCACCTTGTATGGGTCTTTTTTATACACCCGTACAAGAAACGCTGCTGATTTGTGTCGATTTTATACAAATACAAAACAACTCCCAACAAATTTTTAGCAGATTATTACAAGAAAGCCTTGAAATTTATGTACGAAACAGGTAATATAGAGTTAGTAAATATTCGGGGCTGTCCATTTAGGGCTGTTCCAAAAGGGGAGATTACGTTGAAGCAACGCAAGCAAGCGCCCAATAGTTCTGATCTGCCCGTTTACCTGTTCAAGCAGGGCAACAATCAGGAGGCGTACCGCTACTTTGGCGCGCATTTGGAAGTGCAGGACGGTGTCCCCGGCGCGGTTTTCCGTGTCTGGGCGCCCCATGCAAAAGCAGTTGCTGTTGTAGGTGATTTCAACAGCTGGGTTCCCGGCGAACACACGATGCACAAAGTGACCGATGGCATCTGGGAACTGTTCATTCCGGGCATCAAGGAATACGATATTTATAAGTACTGCATCACCACCTCGTCCGATGAACTGATCTACAAATCTGACCCTTACGCATTCCATACCGAGACCCGTCCCTCCAACGGCAGCAAGGTCTACGATATTGAGGGCTACGCCTGGGGTGACGACCACTGGACCAAAGAGTCCGCCAAGCGGGATGTCATCAACAGCCCGATGTCCATCTACGAGATGCAGGCTGGCAGCTGGAAGATGAAGGATGCCGAGAACGGCACCCCGTACAACTACGCAGAGCTGGCCGACGAGCTGATTCCCTACATAAAAGATATGGGCTACACCCATGTTGAACTGCTGCCCATCACCGAGTATCCGTTCGATGGCAGCTGGGGCTATCAGGTCACGGGCTATTTTGCCCCCACCAGCCGCTATGGCACTCCAAAGGACTTCATGACCTTTGTGGACAAGCTCCACCAGGCAGGCATCGGCGTCATTCTGGATTGGGTTCCTGCCCATTTTCCGAAGGACGGTTACGGCCTGTACATGTTCGACGGCGCCCCATGCTACGAGGACCCCAACCCCCGCCGCGGCGAACACAAAGAGTGGGGCACCATGGTCTTCAACTACGGCATGAAGGAAGTTGAAAGCTTCCTGATCTCCAGCGCCATGTTCTGGGTAGACAAATATCACGTCGACGGCCTGCGCGTAGACGCCGTGGCCAGCATGCTGTATCTGGACTACAACCGCAAGGACGGCGAGTGGGAGCAGAACTGCAAGGGCGGTAAGGAAAACCTGGAAGCCATCGCTTTCCTGCAAAAGCTGAATACTGCCATCCTGGGCAAGTATCCCCATAAGATGATGATTGCCGAGGAATCCACCGCCTGGCCGCTGGTCACCAAACCGGCCGCCGATGGGGGATTGGGCTTCAACTTCAAGTGGAACATGGGCTGGATGAACGATATGCTCAGCTACATGAAGACCGACCCGCTCTTCCGTGCTGGCAACCATGGCAAGGTCACTTTCAGCTTCTTCTACGCTTTCAGCGAGAATTTTGTGCTGCCCATCAGCCACGACGAAGTCGTCCACGGCAAGTGCAGCCTCATCAATAAGATGCCCGGCGATTACGAGCAGAAGTTTGCCAATCTGCGCACATTCTACGGCTACATGGCCGCGCACCCCGGCAAAAAGCTGCTTTTCATGGGCCAGGAGTTCGGCCAGTTCATCGAGTGGGACGAGAAAAAGCCCCTGGACTGGATGCTGCTTAGCTACGACAAGCACCGTCAGCTGCAGGACTATGTCAAGGATCTGAACCACCTGTACCACGACACACCCGCCCTGTGGCAGGTCGATTACAGCTGGGAGGGTTTCCAGTGGATCGTGCCCGATGACAGCAAGCAGAGTGTGATCGCGTTCCTGCGCCGTGATGCTGCGGGCAAGATGCTGCTGGTCGTCTGCAACTTCAATCCTGTGCTGCGCCAGGACTACCAGATGGGCGTGCCCAACCCCGGCAGCTACAAAGAAATCCTGAATTCCGATGACAAGAAATACGGCGGCTCCGGTGTCACCAACGGCACCGTCAAGGCAGAAAAGGGCGAGATGCACGGCTTCGAGCAGCATATTTCGCTGACACTGCCGCCGTTGTCTACCGTATACTTCCAGGTGCCTGCTGCCCGCAAGCCCCGCGCTAAAAAAGCCGCCGAGGCAGCGGACGCTGCAGCCAAGCCCGTGAAGAAAACCGCCGCTAAAGCAAAGAAAGCGGCCCCGGCAGCGGAAACCGCTGCCACCGCCTCCAAGCGCCGCGGGCGCCCCGCTAAGGCCAAAACGCCGGTTTAACCGTGCGAGATGGATAAACACCACTGTTCAACAATGGCGTAAAGCCAGAATGTTAAGGGGAGAAATCTTATGGCAAAAGAAATGATCGCAATGATCCTGGCAGGCGGTCAGGGCTCGCGTCTGTACGCGCTGACCCAAAAGCTCGCCAAACCTGCAGTACCGTTCGGCGGTAAATATCGTATCATCGATTTCCCGCTGTCCAACTGCGTCAACTCCGACATTGATACCGTCGGTATCCTTACCCAGTATCAGCCCCTCGTCTTGAACGAGTATATCGGCAATGGCCAGCCCTGGGACCTGGACCGTCTGCATGGCGGCGTCCATGTTTTGCCGCCGTATCAGCAGGCTTCCGGCTCTGACTGGTACAAGGGCACAGCCAACGCTATCTATCAGAACATTTCCTTCATTGATCGTTATGATCCCAAGTACGTCATCATCCTGTCCGGCGACCAGATCTGCAAGCAGGATTACTCCGACTTCCTGCGTTTCCATAAGGAAAAGGACGCCGAGTTCTCCGTCGCTGTTATGGAAGTGCCCTGGAGCGAGGCTTCCCGCTTCGGACTGATGGTCACCGACGAGAACGACAAGATCAGCGAGTTCCAGGAGAAGCCGAAGAACCCGAAGTCCAACCTGGCTTCCATGGGTATCTACATCTTCAACTGGGATGTGCTGAAGAAATACCTCACCGAGGACGAAGCCGATCCCAACTCCGAGAACGACTTTGGCAAAAACGTCATCCCCAACCTGCTGAAAGACGGCCGCCGTATGTATGCCTATCATTTCAGCGGCTACTGGAAGGATGTCGGCACCATCTCCAGCCTGTGGCAGGCCAACATGGAGGTCCTGGACCCCAGTCATTCCGGCATCAACCTGTTTGATGAGAACTGGAAGATCTACTCCCGCAACTCCGGCAAGCCCTGCCAGCAGATCGGCAGCGATGCAACCATCGTCAACTCCATGATCTCCGAAGGCTGCAAAGTCAACGGCACGGTCAACAACTCCATCCTCTTCCCGGGCGTTGTCGTCGAGAAGGGTGCTACCGTTGAGGCTGCCGTGATTATGGGCGGCACCGTCATCAAGGCGGGCGCTTCCGTCAAGCACTGCATTGTGGCCGAAAATGTCAAGGTTGAAGAGGGTGCTACCGTCGGCGCTATGCCCGAAGGCAGCCTGAACATTGAGGAACCCGGCGATGTTGCCACGGTCGGTTCCGGTGTCGTCATCGGCAAGGGTGCTACCGTCGGCCCCAAGGCAATGGTTTCCAGTGATGTAAAGGATGGTGAGGAACAATGGTAAACAGCAACGTCAACGCACTCGGCGTCATTTTCGCCAATACCTATGATAACCTCGTTCCCGAGCTGGTGGCGGAGCGCTCCATGGCCTCCATCCCCTTCGGCGGACGTTATCGCCTGATCGACTTCACGCTGTCCAGCATGGCCAATGCCGGCATCGACAACGTGTCTGTCATTGTTCGTAAAAACTACCACTCCTTGATGGACCATTTGGGTGCCGGTCGTGAATGGGATCTGACCCGTAAGCGCGGCGGCTTGAACATTGTCCCGCCTTTTGCAGAGCGCAGCGTCAAGATGTACTCCGGCCGTGTCGATGCTCTGGACAGCATTCTGAACTGGCTGGAAGCCCAGAAAGAACGCTATGTCATTCTTTCTGACTCCTACATTGCCATGAACTTCGACTTCGGCAGCTTGATCGATGCCCACGTTGCATCCGGCGCTGACGTCACCATGGTCTACAACCGCGCCCCCATCCCTGAGGGTGCCCGCAGCGATAACTACACCATCCGCATCGATGAGACCGGCCGTGTGCAGGAGATCCTGTCCAACGACTATCGTATGGGTGAGCAGAACCTCGCCATGAACATCTACGTCATTGAGCGCGAGAGCCTGATCCACCTGATCCACGATGCAGCCGTCCGCGGTCTTGTCTACTTCGAGCGCGACATCCTGGCCCGCAACCTGAAGCTGCTCAACGTCCAGGCTTACGAGTTCAAGGGCTATGCCGCCCGTGTCTCTGACATGAAGAGTTACTTTGACGAGAACATGCGCCTGCTGCAGGATGGCAGCATGGACGCCCTGTTCGGACCGGCTCCCATCTACACCAAGATCCGTGACGATAACCCCACCCGCTATGTGGCAGGCAGCTCCGTCAAGAACAGCCTGCTGGCTGATGGCTGCGTCATCGAGGGCACCGTCGAGAACTGCGTGCTGTTCCGCGGCTGCCAGGTCAAGAAGGGTGCTGTCGTCAAAAACTGTGTCCTGATGCAGGATACCGTTGTGGAGACCGATTGCGGTGTAGAGTATGTTGTCACGGACAAGAACGTCCACATCACCGCAGGCAAGAA
The DNA here is from genome assembly GCA_025758045.1 of Oscillospiraceae bacterium. Taxonomy (NCBI): domain Bacteria; kingdom Bacillati; phylum Bacillota; class Clostridia; order Eubacteriales; family Oscillospiraceae; species Oscillospiraceae bacterium. The sequence continues at coordinate 2,522,441 of CP107208.1, forward strand.
GCTGGCCGGCACCGATACCTTCCCGGTATTCGTCGCTAAGAACCACAGCGTATAACAGCTCATAGAGGTTGTACTCCCTCTCCCCGGAGGCAGCTTTTGATGAGAGGACGGGGGAGATCAGACCTTCCCCGTCCTCATATTTTTGTGAACCCACCCCATGGAGGTGCTTATGAGAATCTTATATGCAGCCAGCGAGGCTGCTCCCTTTGCCAAGTCCGGCGGCCTGGCCGACGTGGCCGGTGCACTGCCCAAGGCTCTGGTCAAGGACGGCATCGACGCCCGTGTTGTCATGCCGCTGTACGGCGACCTGAAATTCAAGGATAGCCTGACCTATATCACCAACTTCAGCGTGCCGGTTGGCTGGCGCAGCCAGTACTGCGGCCTCTTCAAGGCCGAGCGCGACGGTGTTGTCTACTACTTCATCGATAACGAGTACTATTTCAAGCGCAGCGGCCTGTACGGCTTCTATGATGACGGCGAGCGCTTCGCCTTCTTCTCCCGTGCCATCCTCGAAATGCTGTTCTACACCGATTTCGAGCCTGACATCATCAACTGCAACGACTGGCAGACGGCCCTGACCCCCGTTTACTTGAACCTGTACTACCGTCACCTGGATAAGTTCAGCCGTATCAAAACGGTCTTTACCATCCACAACATTGCCTACCAGGGCAAGTACGGTCTGGACATTCTCGAGGATACCTGCGGCATCGGCGCCCGCGACGCCCATGTTGTGGAATATGACGGCTGTGCCAACTTCATGAAGGGCGCGATCGAAACCGCCGACAAGGTCACCACCGTCAGCCCCACCTATGCCCAGGAGATCCTGGACCCGTGGTTCAGCCATGGTCTGGACGGCCTGCTGCGCCAGAAGCAGTATAAGCTCTGCGGCATCCTGAACGGCATCGACGTGGATGTCTTTAACCCCGCCACCGACCCCGACATCGTCAAGAACTACGATGCCGACACCTTCCAGGATGGCAAGGCCGCCTGCAAAGCTGCCCTGCAGGACAAGTTCGGCCTGCATAAGGACGGCAGCCCCGTCATGGCCATGGTCACCCGTCTGGTCGGCCACAAAGGCGTTGACCTCGTCCAGGCTATCTCCGAAGGCCTGCTGCAGCAGGGCATCGAGCTGGTCATCCTCGGCTCCGGCGAAAGCCAGTACGAGAACTTCTTCAACGAGCTGTGCGCCCGCAATCCGGGCCGCGTGGGCGTCTACATCGGCTTCAACGCCAAACTGGCCCAGGAGATCTACTCCGGTGCTGACATCTTCCTGATGCCTTCCCGCTCCGAGCCCTGCGGTCTGGCCCAGATGGTCTCCTGCCGCTACGGTACCATCCCCGTTGTCCGCGAGACCGGCGGCCTGCGTGACTCCATCCACGATTCCGGCGACGGCTTCGGCAACGGCTTCACCTTTGCCAACTACAACGCCCACGAGCTGTATGAGGCCTGCTGGCGCGCCAAGGAAGGCTACTGGCAGAAGGACGGTTGGCCCGTGCTGGTCCACCGCGCCATGGAATGCGACTTCAGCTGGTCCAACTCCGCCAAGAGCTACGAGGGTCTGTACAACGAAGTTGTGAACCTCTGGTAACAATTTCATAGTTTTTAAAGCCGACAGGTTTGAAGTGACCCCCAAAAGTTAGACAATATTCTGAAGTAAAAATTGTTCAAGCAGCCGAAAGGGCTTGCTGTCTGTGAATTGCAGGCGGCAAGCCCTTTAGCTTTGCCTTGATCCTGCGGTTGTTGTAGTAATCCAGATATTCGATCAGTTCCTGTTTGAAGTGTTCCATGGATTGAAATTCTTGCAGATATAACAGTTCACTTTTGAGCAGTCCGAAGAAATTTTCTATCACAGCATTGTCCAGACAGTTTCCCTTGCGGCTCATGCTCTGTCGGATCCCCTTCTCGCGAAGCATCCGCTGGTACTGCTTGTGTTGATATTGCCAACCCTGATCAGAGTGGAGAATCAGGCGTGTTCCGGCCGGGATCTTTGCAAACGCCTCGTCCATCATGGTGGTTACCATGCTGAGTACAGGATGATCCGATATGGTGTAACTGACCAGATCGCTGCTGTGCAGATCGAGAATCGGGGACAGGTAGAGCTTCTCTCCAAACAGGCTGAACTCCGTCACATCCGTGACCCATTTCTGATTCGGCTTTTCGGCATGGAAATCCCGATTTAGCAGATTTGGTGCGATTTTGCCCACTTCTCCCTTATAAGAGCGATACTTCTTCATCCTGACACGGCAAACTAAGCCCAACTCTTTCATAAGCCGCTGGACAGTCTTGTGGTTCACAGAGAATGTACGCTTGCGAAGTTCTGCCGTGATCCGGCGATAGCCGTATCGACCCCTGTTTTCGTGGTAAATCGTTGTGATTTCTTCCTTAACAGATGCATATTTGTCTTCTTTCTGCATCTGCTTCAAATGATAGTAGAAAGTTGCACGGGGCAGTTGAGCGATTGAGAGCAGAATACTGAGTGCGTGTTTTTGCCTTAGCTTCTGAACTACCAGCGTTTTTTGTGCTGGTGTCGCTCGTCTTCCAAAACCAAGGCTTGCAAATTTTTTAGGTAATCGTTCTCCGCACGCAGTCGCTGCACTTCGGCCAGCAGATCTTCTTCTACCTGCTTCGGCAGCTGCTTTGGCGGACGACCCTTACTGCTGCGGCCACGCCGTTCGACGGCAAAGCCTTCCGGCCCTTCCTCCAGATAGATTCGCTCCCATGATTTGATTCGATCTCTGCTGTTTACCTCAAATCTACGACAGGTTTCGCTGTAACTTAATTTCTCTTCCTGCATGGTTTCAATCACCAGTTTTTTGAATTCCGGCGTATATCGTTTGTTTGGTACTCCTTTTGGCATAGAAAAACACCCCACTTGTTAGATAGTATACCATACTGTCTAACAAATGGGGTGCAGTTCAGTTTGCCTGTCGGCTTTTTTATGTTATATGTATCGGCAAATTGTAGGGGCCGATGCCCGCATAGGCCCGCAAACCCGCCCCTGCATAGAACTTTTCCCCGCTTTCTTGCAATTATCACAAATATGGTGTAAGGTAATGTAGGTTATGATAAAACAACGTCGAAAGAAGGGGAGTACCATGCACAAACTCGCTGCCGGTGCAGCGGCAGCGTCCTGCCTGCTTTTGTGCAGCTGCGCCGCAACCGTCACCCTCCCCGTAGTCGACCTTGCCACCTCAGAGACCGCCGCTACGCAGGAATACTCCTCCATGGGCCTGGTCCTGCCGCAGACAGATACTTCGATTCCAGTTTGGCTTGCCTACGCCGCCTTGCAGGCTACGCCGGAAAATGCCTTTTTCCTACCCGACACCGTGCAGCTGAACGTAGAAAACATCCTGCAAAACCCGGAGCTCCCCAACGGATGTGAGATTACCTCTGCTGCCATCGTGCTGAACTACTTAGGCTTCGACATCGACAAAGTCACCCTGGCCGAAAACTGCCTGCCCATGCACATCCCGTACTGGGAGGCCGACCCAGATGTCGAATTCATGGGCAGCCCTGCCGATGAGCTTTCTTTCTACTGCCTGCCCGGCGCCATCACCACTGCTGTCAACACCTATCTGGATGAACAAGGCAGCACTTACAGCGCGCTGGACATTACCGGCGCCGAGCCCGCCCGGCTGGAGATGTACCTGGCCCAGGGCACGCCGGTGCTGGTGTGGGCCACCCGCGCATTTACAGAACCACTTTATAATTACACCTTTACACTGGCCGATGGCAGCTGGCCTTACTCCAACTCTCATTGTCTGGTGCTTACCGGCTACGACGAGGACAACTATTACTTTGCCGACCCCATGCAGGAGATCACCGAGATCGACCGCGATACCTTCGCCCTGCGGTACGAGGAACTGGGCTGCCACGCCGTCGTTATCACCCAATAAAGTGTCCGCATAAAATAACAGCTGATCGTCTGCCTGCACAAGGCAAATGACCAGCTGTTTTATTTTATTGCGATGGCAAAGTCTTCCAATTATAAAATTATAACTGTCCGCTCAACTCATACAACCGGCGGCTGGCAGCTTCGGGGTCTTGGGCAGCAAAAATGGCGCTTACCACCGCCACGCCTGCAAGACCGCGGCCCTGCAGCTGTAAAATGTTGCTTTCCTCAATGCCGCCTATGGCCACCACCGGAATGTTCACCGCCGCCGTCACGGCACGCATCGTCTCGGCCGTCACCGGGTGGGCATCTAGCTTGGTGCCCGTCACAAAGGCCGCACCGCAGCCCAGGTAATCGGCACCGTCCGCCTGGGCTGCCAAAGCTTCGGCGGCATTGTGGGCCGAAACACCCAAAATTTTATCCGGGCCCAACAGTGCGCGGGCTCGACGGGCGGCCATATCGCTCTGGCCCACATGCACGCCGTCGGCACTGGCGGCCAGGGCCACCTCCACATTGTCATCCACCACAAAGGGCACATGCCGCGTGTGGCATAATTTGGCCAGGGCGCGGGCTTCTTCCAGCAGAGCGGCAGGGGAAAGCTCCTTCTCCCGCAGCTGTACAAAGGTCGCGCCGCCATCCAGCGCGGCGGCCACCGTATCCAGCAGGGTGCGCCCCCGCAGGCGGCGGCTGTCGGTTACGGCGTACAAACGCAGTTGCTGCGGCAAAACTTTCATCATGGATTCCCCCTGTGTTCAATGTATTTTCACTATACGCCGCGCCGGACCAAAAAGCAAGCCCTTGACAAACTTTTTGCAAAGGTGTATCATGCAAGACAAAGAACAGGGGAGCCGGACACCCGGCTGAGAGGAAATTGTATTTCGACCCTTTGACCTGATGTGGATCATGCCACCGTAGGAAGGACTTTACCAAACGTCTTTTTTGCAGGGCTGCCCATCGGTACCCTGCTTTTATTTTTGCTTTTGGGAAAGGAAGGATCTGACCGTTCCAGAAACGCGGGTCGAGGGGGAGCGCCCTGGGCCGTGAGCAGCGTCAGCGATGGGAAGCCGTGTTCCGGCGTGAGAGGAAGCCAGCAAGCTTCGACCGAACGATAAGCCCTTTTTGTAAGGGGCTTATTGTGCCCGTGCGGGCGGCTGGCGTATTTCTGGCGGCAGTCCTTCCGCTTTTTTCGTTATGGTACAAAGGAAAAAAGGAGCTCCAAAATGAAATCCAACACCAAAAAACTTGCCTTGGCTGGCGTACTGTGCGCCGTGGCCGTTGTCGGCAGCATGTTCTCGTTCCCCGTATTCGGCAGCAAATGCGCGCCGGTGCAGCACATGGTCAATGTGCTGTGTGCCGTGCTGCTTGGTCCCTGGTACGGCGTGGCCGTGGCCTTTGTGGCAAGCCTGCTGCGCAACCTGCTGGGTCTGGGCAGCCTGATGGCTTTCCCTGGCAGCATGTGCGGCGCATTGTTGTGCGGCATCGTCTACCATAAAACCAAGAACCTGCTGGCCACGCTTTGCGGTGAAGTTTTCGGCACCGGCATCATCGGCGGCCTGCTGGCCTGGCCTGTGGCTGTGTTCCTGATGGGCAAAGCCGCCGGTGACATTGCTTTCTACGCCTACATCGTCCCATTCCTCGTCTCCACCGTCGGTGGTTCCATCATCGCCGGCGTGGTGCTGATCGCGCTGGAAAAGAACAGCACCCTCAAAAAAATGCAGGTAAGCCTTGCCCGCTGAAACAGGTGAACCCATGACCCGATCCGAAGCCCTTGCAGCCATCCGCGCCCGCAAGCCGCTGCTGCACTGCATCTCCAACCTGGTCACCGCCAACGATTGCGCCAACCTGGCCCTGGCCGTCGGTGCCAGCCCCATCATGGCTCAGGCCCCCCAGGAGATGGCCGACATCGCCGTGCTGGCCAGTGCCGTAGTGCTGAACACCGGCACCCCCGACGAAGCCAAATTCACTGCTGCCCGGCTGGCCGGTGCCGCCGCCAACCGCTGCGGTATCCCGGTAGTGCTGGACCCAGTCGGTGTAGGGGCCAGCCCCTGGCGGCTGGAGAATATCCGCCAGCTTTTGCAGGAAGTTCACCCCGCCATCCTGCGGGCCAACTACGGCGAGGCCGCCGCTCTATTGGGCCTTTCTGCTGCTGAGCACGGCGTGGACAGCCTGACCGTCCCCATCGATGCCGCCGCCTGCGCCCAAGCGCTGGCGCAAAAGCTGGGCACAGTCGTGGTGCTCTCCGGGGCCGAGGATCTCGTCACCGACGGCACCGCCCTGCACACCGTCTCCGGCGGCAGCGACCTGATGCGCCGTGTCACCGGTGCGGGCTGCATGCTAACGGTACTCTGCGGTGCTTTTGCCGCTGTGCAGCCGCAAGCCCCCTTACAGGCCGCCGTACAGGCCGCCGAATTTTGGAAAGCCTGTGCTGCCGCCGCAGAACCCCAGGCCCACGGCCCGGCCAGTTTCCGGGTCGCCCTGCTGGATGCTGCCGCACAAATCGTATAACTTTATTTTGCAAGTCATTGTAAATCACAAAAAAGAGGAAGCCGAACCACACCGTCCGGCTTCCTCTTCTTATTTTGCAAAGGATGTAAATGATTTCGTCAGAATCACTGGCAGCTTTCTCCCTCTGCCCGCAGGTGGTTGTCTACCCATTTGATAAGCAGCTCCAGCGCCACTGTGTTCTGGCCGCCCTCGGGCACAATCAGGTCCGCCTTGCGCTTGCTGGGCTCCACAAACTGCTCGTGCATCGGCTTTACGGTGGTCAAGTACTGGGTCACCACGCTGTCCAATGTGCGGCCGCACTCCTTAACGTCGCGCACGATGCGGCGCAAAATACGCACGTCGGCATCGGTATCCACAAACACCTTCATATCCATCAGATCGCACAGCTCAGGGGAGTCAAAGATCAAGATACCTTCCACGATGATGACCGGCGCGGGGCGCACCAGCACAGTCTCGTTGCTGCGGTTGTGGATGGTGTAGTCATACACGGGCACCTGCACCGGGTGGCCGGCGCGCAGTTCGCGCAGGTGGGCCACCATCAGCGGGGTGTCGAAGCTGTCCGGGTGGTCGTAGTTCAGCTTGCAGCGTTCCTCGTAGGGCAGTTCGTCATGGCGCTTGTAGTAGCTGTCATGGTTGATGACGCTGACCTCGTCTATGCCGAAGTGGTCGCGCAGGCGTTCGGTCAGGGTCGTTTTGCCGCTGCCGGTACCACCGGCGATACCAATGATAATGGTGTTCATATCCTCTTTGCTCCTTTTATACTTCCAGCTCGATCTTGCGGCCCGTCGGCTCATAGGCCCGGTATTTTACGCCGGTCATATTGAACATGCGGCGGCTGGCGATGCTGGCATGGGTATCATGGTATTTGTCCGAAAGGTAGATCAGTTCCTTGATACCGCTCTGGATGATGGCCTTGGCGCATTCGTTGCAGGGGAACAGCGTCACGTACATCCGCGCCCCTTTCAGGTCGTGGTTGGGGCTGTTCAGGATGGCGTTCAGCTCGGAGTGGCAGACGTACATATACTTGGTCTCCAGGTCCTCGCCCTCGCGCTCCCAGGGCATGTCGTCATCGTTGCAGCCGATGGGCATGCCGTTGTAGCCCAAGGACAGGATCTTGTTCTCCGGACTGACGATGCAGGCGCCGACCTGGCTGTTGTTATCCTTCGAGCGCATGGCCGAAAGCATGGCAATGCCCATAAAGTATTCGTCCCAGCTGATATAATCCTCTCGTTTCACAGTGTTCACGTCCTTTTGTATGGATTTCTTTACAAATATTATACTGTGATGCTTGGCACCGCGCAAGTTATTTGTGCAAATATTTCAGGCGGGTGGCCTCGCCGCCCCGCAGGTGGCGCTCAGCCTTGTTTTTCTGCACCACGGCCTGCACCTCGGCCCAAAGGCCGGGGCTTGTGCGGCGCAGGCGGGCCTGGTCTTTCCAGATGGTGCTTTTGCTTACGCCAAACACCACCGCAGCCGCCCGCACCGTGGCGCCGGTACCGGCAATGTAACGCCCCACCGCTATGGCGCGTTCTTCTGGGTCACCTTTCATAGCTTGCCCTCCCACATAGAGATTTTCTGTCAAATCCTATGTGAAAAGGCCGCAGGATATGCTATGCCATACCCATCAACAGAGGAAATAGCAAAACAGCCCCGGGCGCTGCATCCGTCCGGGGCTGTCATTTAATAGCTTCGTTCCAGATAATCCAGGTTGGTCCAGCCAAACTGACCCTGATACTGCACCAGCACCCAGGCGGGGGCCGTATTGGAAGAACCGTAGATGCGCAGGGAAGTGTACTCCGGGATCTTTCCCACAATATCATACTCTGTGCCTGGTCCGGCGCGCAGGTTCAGGCGGCCGCCCTCGGTGATAACGCGGGCATAGGAGAAGGTGCGCGTGTCGGGCGCGGTGATGTCCTCCGGCAGGTCGTCCAGAGGATCAGGCTTCGTCACACCGGGGATCGTGTACTGGTGCCATCCGTCGTCCAGCTTGACCCAGGCGGTGCCACCGTCCCAGACAAGGCCATCATACGTGCAGGGGACATATTCTGCCCCTGCGCGATCAAGCAGGCCGAATTTTCCGCTGCGGCTCACGGGGGTATAGCCGTTCAGCAGCGGTGCGGCACGCCGGAAAAGGAAGGAGCCATCCCCAGAAGTGTTGGTATAATACACACTATCGTAACAAACCGGCGTCACTTCCTCGCCCATCGTGCCCAGGTACACCCACTTGCCTTCCCGCTCTGCGGGGGCAAGCGTGGCATCAAAAAAGTAGTCGGCAAGAGTGTAGTGGTAGATGTTTGCCGCACTGCCATTGCGGCGGCGGTAAATGTATTGTCCATCACTGATAATACTGACGTGGTCGTCGCCCTCGTCTTCCGTTACGCCAGTCTGGACCGGCACATAGCCGTCCACCCGGCCGCTGTACAGCAGCATGTCTTCGTCTGTCGGCGCGGCCAATTCTCCCGGGCCCATTGAGCCGCTGTATATATATACTTTGTAATCCGTCAGGTAGACAAACTCCAGATAGGTGCCGCCATCGTGGGCCGCGCAGAGCATGCCGTCGCCGCTTTCCCGCAGCAAAACGTTGATCCGCTTTTCTTCGGCTAGCATCTCATCCCAAGGTAAATTATCCTGATAACCGTGCCAGCGGCGGCCTTCAATAAAACATTCAACCAACGGCTGCGGTGCGCGGCAGGGCAGTACCTCGGTACCATCGCTGCGCATCAGGCCCCACAGGCCGTCTTTGCACATCGTGTAATAGTCGGTCTCCGGGTACGGTTGAAAGGCACGCTCGTAGCCAATGAGCCGAATATCATCATAATCCAGCACATCCGCATCCGTCGACACAAGCCCCTGCGGCGGAGCAGTAGTCGGCGCAGGGGTGGCGGCACTTTCGGATGTCTCCGCCGTGGCGGCGGTTTCGGGGGTAGCCGCAGGCTGACCATCCGTAACAGGCGCACTGGACCGTACTTGCCCAGCAGCGCACCCTGTCAGCAACAGCGCTATGACAGCACAAACCATCCGTTTCATCGCTTTCACTCCCTGCTTTCTTTTATTTATAAGGAAACGTCTTTTCCTTATTGCGTTACTTCTTCCAGGTATTCCATGCTTACCCAGCCATACCACCCGGCATATTTGCTCAGCATCCAGGTGTTATCCTCGTTATGGCCCAAGTCCTGCAGGCAGGTATGCGCGGGCACCAACTGCCATTTATTGTAGTTGGTCCCCGGACCTACGCGCATGTTCAGCCCCACATCCGAGGTGACGCGCCAGTAATGGTCGGTGGCTTTCAGCTCTTTCGGGTAGGTCCAGATGTTCATCTTCGTGTCTGTCCAATCCTCAGGCACACCGGGGATGCGTTGACTCTGCCATTCGCCGTTCTGCTTCAGCCACAGCACATGCCCGTTCCAGGCGGCATACTCATACTCGCAGGGAATGTATTCCTTCCCAGTGGAATCCAGCACGCCCCACTTGCCATCTCGGCAGACAGCCGCGTAGCCGTTCAGCAGCGGCGAAGCATACCGCAGTGCATAGTTATTCGCGTAGTCCATACCATAAACCGGCTCGTACACGGTATCTGTTACCAGCTCTCCCTGCAAATTGATATAGCCCCACTTGCCGTTCAGCTTCACGGGGGCTAGGTTCTGGTCATAGAAGCACCCGGCATCCTCGTAGACGGTATCGTTCAGCAGTTCACCGTCTGCATTGGCAAGCACATAACCGCCGGCCTCGGCTATTTCATAATAATAATAATAATTGGTGTCGCCGTTGCCGTCCATCCATTCGCAGCGTTGGCAGGGGAGATACTCGCCGTATATTTTATCTGTGTCGGTCAATGGCTCGTCATCGCCCATCATGCCGGCACTTTTACAGACTTTGCCGCTGTCAATATCATAGGTCCAGGCCAAAAGCAGACCGTCATGCTCGCCGCTGCAAAGCGTCCCGGCATTGGCTGCGGCCAGCGTATCGTTATAGGTCTTCCAATCCTCGCTGCTGGCGCTTACGACGTAATGCCATTTCAAAGTGCTGCTTGCACAACGTCTTACGGGATTATCCGCCCGGCAGGGCAGCAGCACGGAACCGTCGCTTTCCATCAGGCCCCACTTGCCGTCCCGGCACATGGTATAATATCCGTCCGAAACCAGATCATCCTCGGCCAGCATGACAGGCGGGTAGGTGTCGCGCATCGGCAGCATGATTGCGGTATAGCTGGTGCTCTCTGCCGTGGGTGTTTCCGTTGCTTCAGTTTCGGATGCAGCAGGTGCTTTGGTCGCTTCCGGTGCAGGCATCACCGCCGCTTCTGGCGTCTGCGTGACCGCAGGTGTACTTACTATATCCGTAGGATCTGCCTGCTTTGTTACACATCCTGCCAAAATCAGCATCATAGCTGCACAAAGTATCCGTTTCATCGCTTTTCCTCCTTGCCATGTCTTTTTTTATATTAGTATAGCATAAAAGCCGTATCCTGCCCATACAGGATACGGCTTTCGACACGAATTTTACATGGATTGCAAAGTTATTACAAGAGGGTGGGCTTATTCGTACATCCTTCGCCCGGCAAATATACACAAGGGGCGCTTGGCCTTGCTCATCTCCATCAACTGTACGGCCGCGGCCAGGGTCGCGCCGCCGCTGGTGCAGGCAGGGATGCCGTCGCACAGCAGCACTTCCTTCGAGGCCCGCTCCGCATCGGCGGTGGTCACGGTCAGCACCGTATCCACCACATAGGGGTTGTAGTTTTCCGGCACAAAGCCGGGGCCAATGCCCGCAATGCCGTGCTGGCCGATGAACCCGCCCGAAATGGCGGCGCACTCGGCAGGTTCCACCGCCACAATGCGGATCATGCTGTTCCACGCCTTGATGTACTCGGCCACGCCGGTCACGGTGCCGCCGCTGCCCACACCGATGACGATGGCGTCAATGCTGTCCCCGGCGGCCTTCAAGATCTGCGGCCCGGTCACCCGGCGGTGATACTCCGGGTTGTCATCGTTGGCAAAGTAGTGGGTAAAGTAGCCGTGGTAGCGCTCGGCTGTCTCCTGGGCGATGCGATCCATCACCCGGCGGCCGCCGCTGCTACACACCACGATTTTCGCGCCCAGTTCCTGCAGCCGCTGGCGGCGGGCAATAGGCAGGTTGCTGGGCACTACCAAAATGCAGGGGTGCCCCGTGGTGGCACAGCTTACCGCCAGCGCCGCGCCAAAGCTGCCGGAACTGGCTTCCACCACCGGCATACCGGGCTGCAAAGCACCGCGCTCGGTAGCAAAGGCCAGCATCGTCTCAGCCAGGCCATCTTTGGAGGTCCCGGTAGCGCCGCCAAAGTCCAGATACGCCAAAATGCTGGATGTCAGCCCGTGGCGGCCGGAGTATCCGTCCAGCCGCACAACAGGGGAACGGTATACATCCTGATAATAACTGCGCAGGATCGGCATGAACAAAATACTCCTTTCGACAAAGTGAATTTAATTATAGCATACTTCCTGCCATTTTGCATCCTTTCGGGCATAAATATTTTTATACAAAGAAGTTGCCTGAATCGGCAAAAATCTATCGCAAAATTACCTGAATGTGTAAAAAAAGCCGCAAAACCTCTTGACTTCCGCGTTCCCAACTGTTATAATTCATAGGCTGATGTAAAGAAAAACGCTTTACACAGTGCAAGCACAGCAAAGGAGGGCACAGGTCATGGCGGGAAAACCGCAGAAAAACCTGGCGTATTCGGTGCTGCTGGACTTCTACGGCCCGGCCCTTACCGAAAAGCAGCGTGCCATCCTTACCGAATATTATGACGAGGATCTTTCCCTTGCAGAGATTGCCGAGAATTTCGGCATTACCCGCCAGGGTGTGCGGGACGCCATCAAGCATGGCGAAGCCGCCCTGGATGAGCTGGAAGCGCAGCTGGGTAACGCCCGCCGCCACGCACAGATGCAGGAAGACCTCGCCCGGCTGCACCAGCTGGTCATGGAGATCCGGTGTTGCAATTCGGGGCTGTTCAACCCGGTACCGCGCATCCGCACGGATACCGACGAAATGCTGAAGATCATAGAGCGTCTCGACGCGCAGGAGGAACCAGATGGCGTTTGAGTCTTTAACAGATCGCCTGAATGGCGTATTCAAAAAACTGCGCGGCAAAGGCAAACTCACCGAGGCGGACATCAAAGCTGCCATGCGCGAAGTCCGCATGGCGCTGCTGGAAGCCGATGTCAACTACAAAGTTGCCAAAGACTTCTGCGCTCAGGTCTCTGAGCGTGCCATGGGGCAGGAGGTCATGGAAAGCCTGACCCCCGCCCAGCAGGTCGTCAAGATCGTCAACGAGGAACTGACCAAGTTGATGGGCGGCGATGAGCCCCAGTATCTGCGCATCAAAAACAAAGGCCAGACCGTGCTGATGATGTGCGGCCTGCAAGGTAACGGTAAAACCACCCACGCCGCCAAGCTGGGCCGGTACTACCGCAGCCAGGGCCGCCGCCCGTTGCTGGTCGCCTGTGACGTCTACCGTCCCGCCGCTATCGAGCAGTTGAAGATCGTTGGTGAGCAGGTCAACGTGCCCGTCTTTTCGATGGGCACCGAGAAGCCCGAGCTCATCGCCGAAAAGGCCATGGCTTATGCCAGGGACCACGGCAATGACATCGTGATCCTTGATACCGCAGGCCGTCTGCAGATTGACGATGCCCTGATGGACGAGCTGGTCCGCATCAAGCAGCATGTCGAAGTCGACGAAACGCTGCTGGTTGTGGATGCCATGTCCGGCCAGGAGGCCGTCAATGTGGCCAAGACCTTCAACGAGAAGATCGGCATCACCGGTGTCATCCTGACCAAGACCGACGGCGACACCCGCGGCGGCGCAGCGCTTTCCGTCCTGGCCGTCACCGGCAAGCCCATCTACTTCCAGGGCACCGGCGAAAAGCTGGAGGACCTCGAGCCGTTCTATCCGTCCCGCATGTCCAGCCGAATCCTGGGCATGGGCGATGTGCTCTCCCTAATCGAAAAGGCACAGAGCGTTCAGTCTGACAAGGAAGCTGAGGACGCTGCCAAGCGCCTGATGGAAAACAAGTTCGACATGAACGACCTGCTGGCCCAGTTCAAACAGATCAAAAAGATGGGCGGAGCTTCGGCTCTGCTGGCCATGATGCCCGGCGGCAATCAGATCGACGCTGATGCTCTGGACGAAAAGGCCCTGCCCCACATCGAGGCCATCATCTACTCGATGACCCCCGAAGAACGCGCCAAACCTTCCATCATCAACCCCAAGCGCAAGCGCCGCATCGCCGCAGGCTGCGGCCTGACGGTCGAGGATGTCAACAAGCTGCTGAAGCAGTACGACATGATGCAGAAGATGATGAAAAAGGTCAAGCGCAATCCCAAAGGTTTCATGCGCGGCCTGGGCAACCTTGGCGGCATGGGCGGCTTTAAAGGCTTCGGCCGGTAAAGCCCACTATAAATCCGGTATGACCCGCTCGGCTTTACGGCCCACGGGATGTACAATATAAACAGTAGCCCCGCAAGGGCCGTAAAACAATTTTTGGAGGAATATTACTATGGTTAAGATTCGTCTGCGCCGCATGGGCGCCAAGAAGGCTCCTTTCTACCGCGTTGTTGTCGCTGACAGCCGTTTTGCTCGTGACGGCCGTTTCATCGAGGAGATCGGCTACTACGATCCCACCAAGAACCCCAGCGTTGTCAGCATCGACGCCGATAAGGCCAAGCAGTGGCTGTCCAACGGCGCTCAGCCCACCGATACCGTTCGTGAGCTGCTGAAGAAAGCTTCCGTTCTGTAATCTGTTCGCCTTGTTATAAGGGAGGGAACGCCACATGCAGGAACTCTTATTAGCCGTTGCCCGCGGCCTTGTCGAAGGCAAGGAGGCTGTGCAGGTGACCGTTGACCCCGTGCGTGATGACGGCACTACCGTCTATCACCTCAAAGTGGCTGAGTCCGATATGGGCCGCGTCATCGGCAAGCAGGGACGTATCGCAAAGGCAATCCGCGTTGTTATGCGTGCCGCTGCTGTCCGCCAGGGCGAAAAAGTCATCGTTGAGATTGACTAAAACCTTTAAAGCACTTTGCCGTCTGGTAAAGTGCTTTTTTATTCTAGTAAGGAGGATCATTCCATGCAAAGCTATCTTCCCGCCTGCAAGATCGTATCCACCCACGGCGTGCGTGGCGAAATGAAAGCCCTGCCGCTGTGTGACGGCGCAGAATTCCTGGCCAAGTTCAAGCGACTGTACGCTACCGCCGACGGCACAGGGGAGTGCCGCGTCCTCGGCGTGCGCACCCAGGGCAATGTCATCCTGCTGCGCCTGGCTGATGTAACCGATATGGACGCTGCACGCGCTCAGGTGGGCCGCACCTACTACTTTGCCAAGGCCGACGCCCGTCTGCCCAAGGGCCGTTATTTTATCGATGACCTGTTGGGCTGTGAGGTCAGGGATGCCGACACCGGCGCTGTCTACGGCATCCTGACCGAGGTGGACCACCCCGCCGCCCAGGACATCTACACCGTCACCGATGCTGCAGGCGAGAAGCACATGCTGCCCGCCGTGCCAGAGTTTGTCAAGACCATCGACATCGACGCCCGCACGATCCTGGTCACCCCCATCGACGGCATGTTCAACGATGCTGTCAACGGTGACAAGGAGTAAGGCATGCGTATCGATATTGTGACCCTCTTCCCGGAGCTGTGCGACGGTTTCCTCTCGGCCAGCATCCTGGGCCGTGCCCGGGCCAAGAACCTGTTCGAAGCCCACTGTCATCAGATTCGTGACTACACCAAAAACAAGCAGAAGCAGACCGACGACTATCCCTACGGCGGCGGCTGCGGCATGGTACTGTATGCCCAGCCCATCGCCGACTGCCTGCGCGCCGTGCAGGACCAGTGCGCCGCCCAAGGCCGCACCAAGCCGCATGTTGTCTTTCTGACCGCTGCCGGCCAGCAGTACAATGAGGAGACCGCCAAGCGGCTGGCCTCCTACGATTCGCTGGCGCTGGTCTGCGGCCATTACGAGGGCATCGACCAGCGCGTCATTGATGCCTTCGGCGACGAGGAGATTTCTATCGGCGACTACGTGCTGACCGGCGGCGAACTGGCCAGCCTGGTGGTGGCCGACAGCGTCCTGCGCCTGCAGCCCGGCGTTTTGGCCGAGGAAAAAGGCTACCAGGACGAAAGTTACTGGGACGGCCTGCTGGAATATCCCCAGTTTACCCGCCCCGAAGTGTGGGAGGGCCGCGCCGTGCCGCCTGTGCTGCTGACCGGTGACCACAAGAAGATCGACGCCTGGCGCGGCGACCAGAGCCGTCAGCGCACCCGGGAGCGCCGCCCTGACCTGTACGACCGGTGGTGCGAGACTCACCCCCTCACCGAACCGCCCAAGTGGAAGCGCGGCGAGAACATGCGCCTGGTCAAGACCGAGGAGCAGATGGCCCGTGCCGCTGAACTGATGGCCGAGGGCCGTCGTACCGTCTGTGCCCCTGTCTGCACAGAGGAACAGCTGGCTGCCATGACGCCGGAGCACTGGCGCCCCGACCTGGACGCAGAGCGAAAAAACGGCTGGGCCTTCTACCTTCACTACAATAAGGTAGGGGAGACCGATGCCATGGTAGGCGTCTGCCATAAAACCGGCATGATCGGCCATCTGTTTGTCACCGAGTCCGCCCGCGGGCAGGGCATCGGTGCCAAAGTGCTGGATTTTGCCCGCAAAAAACTGCAGGAACACGAGCACCCCACGTTAGGCGTGCTCAGCACCAACACCCGCGCCATCAGCCTATACAAGCGCATGGGATGGCGGCTGAATGGCGTGCTGACCGTCCATGACCCCGCCCAGGGCGCCCCTTTTGCCGTGTATTGCGAGGAACTGCGCATGCGTTTTCACGGTTAAGATTGCGGTTTTAGTATCAATCGACAACAATGTTGAAAACAAACTAGTAAACTTGCACAAACGGCAGTGCCGAGATTTGGCGGAATTACAGAATCCTGCCGATTTTGTAAAAATACACTGTACAAAATCGACCAAATAGGATAAAATAGAGACAATCAAGGCGGCGTATTATGCGCAATAGACCGCCTGGAAGTAGCCCACGGTATAAATACAAGGGCATATTATTTTCAAAAGTAGGAGAGAATAACTATGTACGTCAAAGAAGTTACCGTTGAGAATCAGGTTGGTCTGCACGCCCGTCCGGCTACCTTCTTCATCCAGAAGGCGAACGAGTACAAGTCCTCCATTTGGGTCGAGAAAGAGGAGCGCCGCGTCAACGCTAAGTCCCTGCTGGGTGTCTTGAGCCTGGGCATCGTTGGCGGCACCACCATCCGCATCATTGCCGATGGCGCCGATGAGCAGGCTGCTGTTGATGGCCTGGTCAAGCTGGTCAGCTCCGGCTTTGCTGAGTGATCCATTCTCAAAAAATTAGCGGTGGGGCGACCCGCCGCTTTTTTTGTAATTTCTTATAAGCATTCCCACGAAAGAGGCGTCCATGACAAAAGCTGAACTCTACAAAAAAGCCTGTATGCTGCCGCTGCTGCCCGGGGTGTATATCATCCGGGATAAAACCGATACCATCATCTACATCGGCAAGGCCAAGCGGCTCAAGATCCGCGTGTCGCAGTATTTCCGCGAGGGTGTGCCCCACGATGCCAAAGTCACCCAGATGATCAACCATGCTTTCACCTTTGATGTGATTGTCTGCCAGTCAGAGTTTGAGGCCCTCGTCCTCGAGGCCAGCCAGATCAAGGCCCACACGCCCAAGTACAACATCCTGCTCAAGGATGACAAAGGCTACAGCTATGTCAAGATCACCCGCGGCCCCTGGCCCCGTGTTTCGGCGGTTTTGCAGAAAGATGACGACGATGCCGACTACATCGGCCCGTTCACATCCTCCTTCGCCGTGCGGGAGATGGTGGAGATGGCGCAGGATTGCTTTTTGCTGCCCCGCTGCAGCAAGGAGTTCCCGCGTGACTTCGGCAAAGGCCGCCCCTGCTTAAATGCCCACATCGGCAAGTGCATGGCCGTTTGCAGCGGAAAGATTACTTGCGAGGCCTACAACGATGCCGTGCAGGGTGCGTTGCGAATGGTCCGCTACGGCAAAAAGGATATCGTCAAGCAGCTGCGGGAGAAGATGGAAGCCGCCTCCGATCGTTTGGACTTCGAGACCGCCGCCCTGCTGCGCGACCAGATCCAGGCCATTGAACGCGTGGCCGCCGGCCAGAAAGTCGTGATGGATGCTGACACCGAGATGGATATCATCGCCCTGGCGGGCACCACGCGGGCCGTCTGCGCCGCTGTGCTGCGCTACCGCGACGGCCGACTGACCGACAAGCGGGAGTTCATGTTCCACGACACCACCAACATTGATGCCGTGCGGGAGGAATTCCTGCCCCAGTATTATCTGAACGGCGAGACTGTCCCTAAAACGATTGCTGTCGACGCTCTGCCGCCGGATGCCGAGGCGCTGAACGAAGCGCTGGCCCAGGCCCGCGGCACCAAGGTGGAGCTGTACGTGCCCCAGCGCGGCGATGTAGCCAAACTGGTGACAATGGCCTACACGAACGCGGTAGAGCGCCTGGGCCGCGAGAGCGGCCGCTACACCCGCGAGCAAAAGCTGCTGGAAGAAGCCGCCCAGGTGCTGGGCCTGAAAGCCCCGCCGCGGGTCATCGAAAGCTACGATATTTCCAACTGGGGCGATGGCTCCAGCGTCTGCGGCATGGTCGTATTTATGGACGGCAAGCCCCACCGCTCCGGCTACCGCCGCTTTAAGATGAAGACCGTTGCAGGCACCGACGACTACGCATCGCTGGCCGAGACGCTTTCCCGCCGCGCCGCCGAATACGAAGCGGCCCGCCGCGGCGAAAAGCCGGACGGCCCCCAAAATCAGTTTGCCACCCTGCCGGACTTGCTGCTGATCGATGGCGGTAAGGGACAGGTGGGCGCGGTCAAACAGGCTTTGCGCGGCACCGCGCTGGAGCATGTGCCCACCTTTGGCATGGTCAAGGACGACCACCACCGCACCCGTGCCATCGTGGACGACGAGGGCGGCGAAATTGCCATCAACCGCAACCGCAACATCTTTACCTTCGTCACCAACATTCAGGACGAGACCCACCGCTACGCTAACGACTACCGTAAGCGCGCGATGAAGAAAAAGTCCTACGCTGCCACCCTCACGGCCATTCCCGGCGTGGGCGAAAAGACCAGCGCCGCGCTGCTGGCCCACTTCAAGACCGTGGCCGCCGTCAAGGCCGCCAGCATCTCCGATTTGGAGGAAGTCAAGGGCATCAGCCACGCCAAGGCGGAAATGCTGTACAACGCCCTGCGTAATGGTGTATAATGATTTTATCTCGGGCGGTGCTGCCGTCCAATAAACAGTAACAGAACGGAAATTTGCTTTATGCTGATTTTGGCTATTCTATTCACGCTGGTGCTGGCCGCCGCCTTTGCGGTGGTGCCCGCCCGCCTTGGCCGCCGAAAGCCCACCCGTGCCGATGGATGCTGCGCCTTGCTGCCCGCCGTACTTGTCTGGCTTTGGGCCGCCTGCATCTGGTCCAAGCCGGGGCTGACCATCGGGTTTGACGCCTTCCGCTGCCTTGGCATCACGGCCATGGTGCTGTGGGCTTGCGGCCTTGCGGCGGGGTTCCGCCATGCCTCGGTGCGCAAATGGACCGCGGCGGCACTGCTGCTGGCAGCGTCTCTCGGGGCCGAGGTATTTATCGGTAACCTCAACTTCTGGGCCACCCACAGCTATGAGCCTGTCGACCTGCGGGCCTACCTGCAGGAGGCCGAGGACGACCATAACGCCCTGACGCTGGACGACGAGCATACCACCTTAACGTTCACCGGCCTGGACCGGGAGCTGTACAATCTGCAGCTTTCGGGACTGGAATATGTCTACAATGGCCCCCATTCGGAAGTGCAGAACCCGCTGTTTATCCTCAACGTCGCCGCCACGGACGAAGCCACATCAGCCTCCCGCCAGAGCTGGAACTGGGAAGTTGCCGCCAACGCCCCCCGCAGCCAGGTGCGCAGCCTGGACCTTTCCGGCAAGGCGTCCACCCTCACGCTGACGGCCTACCCCTATAACGGCGAGTACCGCCAGTACCCAATCAGCTACACCTTGCAGACCATCTACGCCAACGTGCCCCGCGCCTTTGATTTTTCGCTGGTGCGCTGGGCAGCAGTTTTGGCGCTGCTGTCCGCCGTCTATGCACTGCGCCCGGTTTCTGCTGCCTGGCGGGATGCCTACCTTACGCACCGCAAAAAGTACCGCCCCGTTGTCCTGCTGGTAGCGGTCATATTGGGTGCGGCGGCGTTCTTTGCGCCGTTTGCCGACCGCTTCAACGCCGGTGTCTCCACCAGCTTTTACAACACGGCCGATTGGGACGGCGGCAGCCGCATCAACTTCACCTTACATATCGACGATTGGGCCAGCGATGCCGCCGCCCAGTACGGTGCCCTGGCCCACAGCCTGCTGAACGGCCGCCTGGACCTGGAGCAAAACCCGCCCGCCGCCATGCAGGAGATGGCCAACCCCTACGACACTGCTGCCCGCCAGCAGGCTGCGCCGGACGCCCTGTGGGATGTTGCCTACTATCAGGGCCGTTACTACGTCTATTTTGGCGTCATCCCGTGCCTGCTGTTCCAGCTGCCCTTTGAGGCATTGACCGGCGTGCGGGATCTGCCGCCCAGCCTGCCGATGATCTTGCTTAGCTGGCTGTTCCTGCTGGCGGCGTTCGGCTGCATCAAACAGGCCGCCCGCCGCTGGTTCCCGGACATGAGCGCTGCTGTCTACCTGCTGCTCTGCGCAGGCATCGGCACCGGCAGCCAAATTTACTATTTGCTGCTGCGCCCCTCTATCTATGAGTACGCTATCCTGTCCGGCGCTGCCTTCGTCATGCTGGCGCTGTGGCAATGGCTGCTGGCCGCCAACCAGCCCGCCGAAAAGCACGGCTGCATCCTCTTTCATCTCGCGTTGGGCAGCTTGTGCATGGCCTTCGTGGCTGGCTGTCGCCCTCAGATGGTGCTGTTTGCTGCCCTCTGCCTGCCCATCTTCTGGCAGCGCTACCTGCGGGAAAAGCGCCTGTTCGCCAAGCAGGGCATCACCGAGGCCGTTGCCTTTGTGCTGCCCGTAGTGCTGGTCGCCATCGGACTGATGTGGTACAACGCCGCCCGGTTCGGTTCGCCTTTTGATTTTGGTGCTAACTACAATCTGACCAGCAACGATATGACCCGCCGCGGCTTCTCGGTGGGCCGCACTGCCCCCGCCGTGCTTACTTTCCTCTTCGGCATCCCCGGCGTGCAGGCGGTGTTCCCGTACCTGACCGCCACCAAAATGCAGACCAACTATATGGGCCTGACCATCACCGAGCTGTTCTACGGCGGCGCCTTTGCCTGCCTGCCTCTGCTGTGGGGGCTGGCCAGCCTGCCGCTTGCCCGCCGCCGTCTGGCTGCCAAGCGTGATCTGCGCACTTTTGTAGTTGTGGTACTGGCTGCCATGTTGGTGCTGGCCGTGCTGGATTGCCAGATGGCCGGTATGCTCTACCGTTATCAATCCGATTGGCTTGGTCCGCTGCTGTTGGCCGCCGCGCTGGCCTGGGCATTGGCCGAGCAGGTACTGCAAGCCCACGCCGCTCAGTCCGGCATCGATGTATTGCAGCGTGCATTCTGCACCATCCTGCCGCTGGCTGTGCTGGCCGGTGCCTGCTACAGTTTCTGCGTCTACTTCACTGCCGAGCCCGGCCTGATTGGCCAGAACCCTGCCCTCTACCAAAACGTCAGCCGCCTAGTCCAGTTCTGGCTGTAACCCCCGAAATAAAAAAGAAAGAAAAGAGAAGGAGCCATTCTATGGCAGAAAAGAACCTCTACACCGTTATCGTAGCCGATGACGAGGACGAGCTGCGGGAAGCCGTCTGCACAATGATCCCCTGGGAAGCCCTCGGTTTCCACCTGGTGGGCAGTGCCAGCAACGGCCTGGACGCCCTCGAACTTGTCGAACAGCTGGAACCCGACCTGCTGCTCACCGACATCCGCATGCCCTTCATCACCGGCATTGAGCTGGCCCGCCAGGTCCGCGAGATCCGCCCCGCCATGCACATTGCCTTTTTAAGCGGCTACGATGATTTCGAGTACGCCAAGCAGGCCATCCAGTACAACATCATCAGCTACATGCTCAAACCTCTCACCATGGACGGCCTGGCCGCCGAGCTGAAATCCATCCATGAGCGCATCGACCACCAGTATGCTAGCCTGCGCCGCAGCGGCATCGTGCAGGAGGACCGCTCGTCCTTCCTGATCCCGCTGGTGCTGGAACACTGCGATAATACCTCCGACGCCGTCGAAGCCGCCCTGCGCACCTCGGCTGCCGCCTGCGGCCTGCTGCGCGGCACCGATGACCGCAGCCAGCTGGTGGTGTTGACCGCCCAACCTGACGACAATAGCGAGAACGCTGCCGGTTTCGTCCGGATGGTGGACCAGCTGGCCAACAAATATCTGCGCCACTATGCGTTTTTCTGCAACGACCATGTGGTGGCTGTGCTGTTCGGAAACCCTTCGGATTTCGACGAGTACCTGCACATTCTGGCCGACGAGATCTGCCAGCTGACCGAGCGTGCCCTGGGCAGCATTGCGTCGTCGGTGTCAGCCGCGCCGCTGCCCGCTTCTGCGAGCTGAACGCCGGATACCGCCAGTCCATGGAGGCCCTGGCCGCCGCAAAAGAGACCGAGGGCGGCGTCAGTTTCACCCCCGATGTGCGCAAGGGCGGCAGCCTGTGTGAGCGCGCACTGGAGATCATCGAGCAGCATTACTCTGACGAGGACCTCTCGCTGGCATCCTTAAGCGCCATGCTGGACGTCAGCCCCAACCACCTGAGCGCCTGCATCAAGAAAACGGCAGGGGAGACCTTCATCAACATTCTGGTGCGCCGCCGCATGGAGACCGCCCAGCAATTGCTGCTGACCACCGACCTGCAGATTCAGGAGATCGCCCGCCGCTGCGGCTACAGCGACCAGCACTATTTCAGTTATTGCTTTAAAAAGTACAGCGGCACCTCGCCGGGTGCCCTGCGCCGCAGCCATACCGCAGGAGCCCAGGCATGAAGCCCCGCCACGCACCGCGCACCGCCCCGCTGATAGCCTCCCTGGTGGTGGCCATCGCAGCAGTTACGCTGATTTTATCTACCGCCACATTTTTGCGCAGCTACCGTCAGGCTATCGTGGAGGGGGCCCGCACCAGCAGTTCTCAGGCGGTCAGCCAGGTGGTGGGGTCTGTCGGCAATTATGTCGATAATATCGATGAGATCATGGATCTTGTCATGGACTCCATGAACCAATCGCCGGAGGAGCGCAATGCTTTGCTGGATGCACTGCAGACCACCCGCAGCGAGGTGATTGCTATAACCACCTATGATGCCGACGGCGTTTTGCAGGACTGCTGGGCCAAGGACCACACCCCACGCCAGAACATCCTGCGCAACAGTTCCTTCGACCTGGTTACGGCTAAGCGCCGCGGCCGCGGTTACGTCAGCATCCCCCATGTCGAGACTATTTTCGAGGGCTACTACCCCTGGGTCGTCAGCGTCGTGCACCGCATGCCGGAGAATTCGCCACGGCAATGGATTTCGATGGACATCCGCTTCTCGGCCCTGGCCGCCACCATCAATAACGTGGGCATCGGCCAGCACGGCTACTGCTATTTGATGGACGAACGCGGCAACATGGTCTACCACCCCCAGCAACAGCTGCTCTACGCAGGGCTGAAAAAGGAGGAGGCCGGACGGCTGGCATGTCTGGGTGACGGCACCTATGTGGAGGATACCGTCATCTACACCACGCAGAAAGTCCCCAACAGCACATGGCGCGTGGTCGGTGTCAGCTACATTGACGAGACCGTCAACGAAAGCTTCTGGCAGATGACCCGTGTCGTCCTCCTCGCCTCCGCGCTGATTTTGGTGGCCGCCTTCGTGGTCGCCTATGTGCTGTCCCGCAGCCTCAGCCGCCCCCTGCAGCAACTGGAAAATGCCATGGAAGCCTTCGAGCAGAACGCCGACGGCTTTGTGTTCAATGCTATCACCGGCACCCGCGAGGTCGAGGAGCTGTCCGATTCGTTCCACCACATGGTGGGCCGCATCCAGCGGTTGATGACCGCCGTGCGCGAGGAGGAAGTCGCCCTGCGCAAAACCGAGCTGAAAGCCCTGCAGGCGCAGATCAACCCGCATTTTCTCTACAACACGCTGGACTCCATCGCCTGGATGTGTGAGCGCGGCAAAAACGCTGACGCCGTCCAGATGGTGCATGCTCTGGCGCGGCTGTTCCGCATCAGCATCAGCCGCGGACACGAGCTGATCCCAATTGAGAAAGAGTTGCAGCACGCCGAGGCCTACCTGCAAATTCAAAAATACCGCTACAAAAACCAGTTTACCTACCATTTCACAGTGGATGAAAGCTGCACGCAGTACCTCTGCAACAAGATCACCCTGCAGCCCATCATCGAAAACGCCATCGTTCATGGTCTGGACCTGATGGTCGAGGACGGCCACATTGAGATCTCCGTCTGCCCTGACGGCGGCGATGTGCTGCTGAAAGTCAGCGATGACGGCATCGGCATGGCACCGGAGCAGGTAGCCGCACTGCTGCAAAACGAACCCAGCGACCGCACCGGCATCGGCATCAAAAACGTCAACGACCGTCTGCGCATCTATTTTGGCCCCGGCTACGGGCTTTCCATCGACAGTGTGCCCGACGAGGGTACCACCGTCACCATCCGCATGCCGCAGGTCCCAGCCGACCGGGAGGGCGATTATGATAAAACACGTTAAAACGCTTGCCGCCTGTCTGTCGGCCTTGCTTCTGGCAGGCTGTGCGGCTTCGCCCACCCCCGCGCCCACCACGACCCGCTACCATGTCGCCATGATTGCCAAATCCACCAGCACCGAGTTCTGGAGTGCGGTCTTTGCCGGGGCCGAGGCCGCCGCCACTGAGTACAACATGGATCTGACCATCACCGGCTCCGAGAGTGAGGAGGACTATTCCTCCCAGAACGACCTGATTGAAAAGGCCGTCGAGGAGGGTGCCCAGG
This sequence comes from Oscillospiraceae bacterium, assembly GCA_025758045.1. NCBI lineage: Bacteria > Bacillati > Bacillota > Clostridia > Eubacteriales > Oscillospiraceae > Oscillospiraceae bacterium. The sequence goes on from CP107208.1 coordinate 2,546,889, forward strand.
CCATCATCTTCTCGGCGTCAGACTACCAGAAGAATGCCGCCGCCATCGATGCCGCCGCCGACAAAGGCGTGTGCATCGTCGTGGTGGATTCGGCGGTCAACTCCAGCAATGTTTCTGCCTATGTCGGTGCCGATAACTACGGTGCCGGGCAGATGGCCGCCAAGTCAGCGCTGGAAAACGTCGAAGGTCCGCTGCACGTCGGCCTGGTCAACTACAATGTCAACAGTCCCAACGCGCAGGAACGCGAAAAAGGCGTCGTTGATACCCTTGCAGACAGCGGCCGTGCCGAGGTTGCCGCCACCGTCTACAGCGTGGCCACCCCGGAAAATGCCCGCGCCGAGACGCTGACCATGCTGGCCCGCCACCCTGAGATCAACGTGCTGATTTCATTTAACGAAGCCGTCAGTGTCGGTGCCGCGCAGGCTGTCTCTGACCTTGGCCGTGCCGAGGACCTCTGGATGGTTGCATTCGACTCCAACATCAAAACGGTCGATGCCCTGCACACCGGCGCGGTAGATGCCATGGTCGTGCAGAACACCTACGACATGGGCTATTTCAGCGTCGAGAGTGCCTACAAGCTGTTGGCCGGGCAGGGGAACGATGTTGCCCGCGAGACCCAAACCACCACCCGCATCATTGACCGCAGTAACATTTTCGCCCTCGACGGCCAAAAAGCCGTTTTCCCGTTTGAATAACCGTATAAATTCATCCTATCCCGCAGGTTTCTGCGGGATATTTTTTCTTCAATTTTATTACAGCAATAACTTTTTCGTCACTTTTGCTGTGCATTCTGCACAAAACATATTGTCCGTAAATGTAGAAACCGTCCAATAGGGTGAAAAAATTACATCTTTATCGGTGAAATTTCTCCTTGTTTTTTCATCTTCTATCAGGTAACATAATAACTGTCAACAGGGTCTGCCTCCTCTACAGGCAACCCACAAAAATCCACTGCAAAAAGAAGGAGAAAACAATTATGAAAAAGTTACTCGCACTCGCTGTTGCAGGCACTATGGCCGTTTCTCTGGCCGCTTGCGGTTCTTCCGCGTCCAGCGCTCCCGCTTCTTCCGAAGCTACCTCTGAGGCTGCTACCTCCGCTGCCGAGAGCGCAGCTGAGAGCGTTACCGAGACCACTCAGGGCGGCAAGGTTGGCGTCTGCATCTACAAGTTCGATGATGCTTTCATGACCACCTACCGTAATGCTCTGCAGGAAATCCTCGAGGGCAAGGGCTACGAGGTCACCATCGTTGACGGCAACAACGACCAGGCTAAGCAGAACGAGCAGATCAACACCTTCATCACGCAGGGTGTCGATGCACTGATCATCAACCCCGTTATGACTTCTGCTGCTGACCAGATCATCTCCACCGTTAAGGATGCCGATGTTCCCACCGTCCTGATCAACCGTGAGCCCACCGCCGATCAGATGTCCGCTTACGACAAGCTGGTCTACGTTGGCTGCGACGCCGCTCAGTCCGGCACCTTCCAGGGCGAGCTGATCCTCGACACCGAGAACAAGGGCGACATCAACGGCGACGGCAAGGTTTCCTACATCATGATCCAGGGTGACCCCGAGAACATCGACGCCCAGCTGCGTACTGAGTACTCCGTCAAGGCTCTGACCGATGCCGGTGTCGAAGTTGAACAGCTCGACCTGCAGCGCGGTGACTGGGACCGTAACAAGGGCCAGGAAATCTGCCAGAACGACCTCGCTAAGTACGGCGACCAGATCGAGGTTGTCTTCTGCAACAACGACGACATGGCTATCGGCGCTCTGCAGGCTATTCAGGCTGCCGGCCGTACCGTCAACAAGGACATCTACCTCGTTGGTGTCGACGCTCTGGACGCTGCCAAGAACGAAGTTGCTAACGGCAACATGACCGGCACTGTTCTGAACGATGCTAAGGGCCAGGCTACCCAGGCTGTTGAGTGCATGGAAGAGTTGCTGGGCGGCAAGACCTACGCTGCTGGTGAGCAGAGTGTCTACGTTGACTACGTCAAGGTCACTCCTGACAACGTTAAGGACTTCCAGTAATCAGCTTACTTAAAACCGAAATCCGGGGTGCGTGTGCACAGGCGCACGCACTCCTTTTTTATCAGAAAATGGTTACAAAAGATTTAAAGGTTAAAGGGGGCCAGCGAATTGTCAGAGTACCGCTTGGAGATGTGTGATGTCGTCAAGACGTTCCCCGGCGTCAAGGCACTGAATCACGCACAGCTGAAATTGAAACCCGGCACCGTCCATGCACTGATGGGCGAGAACGGCGCGGGCAAGTCCACCTTGATGAAGTGTATGTTCGGTATCTACCACATGGACGAAGGCAAGGTTATTTATGAGGGGCAGGAGGTTCAGATCAAGGGACCTCTGGATGCACTGAATCGCGGCATTGCGATGGTGCACCAGGAATTGCAGCCCATCCCGGAGCGTTCCATCGGCGAGAATATCTACGTCGGGCGCTACCCAACCAAGAAATACGGACCCGTCACCGTCATCGACCACGACAAGATGTATGAGGATGCGGCCAAGGTCCTGAAGGAAGTCCATCTGAATTATGATCCGCACGCAAAGCTCGGAACCTTGAGTGTTTCCCAGATGCAGCTGGTTGAGATCGCCAAGGCGGTCTCCGCAGACTGCAAGGTACTGATCCTCGACGAGCCGACCTCCTCGCTGACGGCGGCCGAGGTCGAGGCGTTGTTCACCATCGTGGACGAGCTGCGCGCCAAGGGCGTTTCCATCGTCTACATCAGCCACAAGATGGACGAAATTCTTCGCATCAGCGATGAAGTCACCATCATGCGTGACGGCCAGTACATCGGTACTTGGGAGGCCAAGGAACTGACCACCGATATGATCATCACCAAGATGGTCGGACGTGAGCTGTCGAACCTCTACCCGCCGCGCTCGAATACGCCCGGTGAGGTCGTGTTTGAGGTCAAGGACTTCACGTCCATCAACCCCAAGAGCTTCCGTCACGTCAACTTCAACGTCCGCAAGGGCGAGATCCTCGGCGTTGCGGGTCTGGTCGGTGCCCAGCGCACCGAGCTGATGGAGGGTCTGTTCGGTCTGCGCTGCCACACGTCGGGCACCATCACCTATAAGGGCAAGGAACTGACCATCAACCAGCCGCAGGACGCCATCAAAAACGGTATCGCCATGCTGACAGAGGACCGCCGCGCCACCGGTATTCTGGGTGTGCTTTCCATTGCGGATAACGTCTCCATTGCATCGCTGAACAAGTATCTGATCGGCGGCATCATGCTGGACGACAACAAAATCGAAAAGCTCGTGCAAGATAATGTCGCCAAGCTGTCTATCAAGACGCCGTCCTCCAAAACGCAGATTCAATCGCTGTCCGGCGGTAACCAGCAGAAGGTGCTGATTGCCCGCTGGCTGGCCAACGACCCCGATGTTTTCATCATGGACGAGCCGACCCGCGGCATCGACGTCGGTGCAAAGTATGAAATTTACTGCATCATCGCCGAGATGGCCAAACAGGGCAAGAGCATCATCATGATCTCCTCGGAAATGAGCGAGCTGATCGGCATGTCTGACCGCATCATGGTCATGTGCGATGGCCGCTGCACCGGCTTTATCGATGGTGATAAGGCAAATCAGGAGAACATCATGACGCTGGCTACCCAGTTTGAATAAGGAGGAGATCCGAAAATGGAGAAAAAATTCGATGTAAAAAAGTTCCTTTCCAATAACGCCATCATCATCCTGATCGCTCTGCTGGCGTTGTTTGTAGGTTCTACTACCCAGAACTTCTTTACCGTTACCAACGGCAAAAACCTGCTGCTGAACGTTGCCCCGCGTTTCATCATCGCCTGCGGCGTTTCCGGCTGCTTGATCACCAAGGGCACGGACCTGTCCGCAGGCCGCCAGGTCGGCCTGGCCGCCTGCTTCTCCGCCATGCTGCTGCAGAGTGTTGACTACTCTGCCCGCATGCTGCCCTGGCTGCCCGATATTCCGTGGCCCGTGGCCCTGCTAATCGTCATAGCGATCATGGCCTGCTTTGGTGCCATCAACGGCTGCATTATCGCATTCCTGAAGGTTCCTCCTTTCATCGCTACGCTGGGCATGCAGACCATCGTTTACGGCCTGTGCTCCGTCATCACCAACAACCAGCCCATGGGCGGTTACAAGCAGAGCTACCTGACGGTTGCCAGCGGCACGCTGGGCCCCATCCCGTTCCTGGCCATCTTTGCACTGATCGTCGGCATCTTCTTCTGGTTCCTGTACAATAAGACCCGTCACGGCAAGTACATGTACGCCATCGGCGGCAACGAGAATGCTGCCCAGGTCGCCGGTGTTAACGTCACTGCTTCTCTGATCCGTATCTACATCCTGGCATCCTGCATGTATGCTCTCGGTGGTTTCCTCGTCGGCGCAAAGGCCGGCGGCGCTTCCACCAACACCGGCAACGGCTATGAGCTGGAAGCTATCGCAGCCTGCACCATCGGCGGCGTTTCCACCAACGGCGGCGTCGGCAAGGTCTCCGGCGTTCTGGTCGGTGTTTTGGTCTTTGAAGTCCTGAAGATCTGCCTGCAGTTCCTGGGCGTCGACCCCGCTTACACCTACATTGCACAGGGCCTTGTCATCGTCATCGCCGTTGCCCTTGACCTGCGCAAGTACCTGGCCAAGAAGTAATCCGCTATGGCAGACGAAATCAAAAACGAGACCCCGCAGACTGCCCCTGAAGGGACTGAACAGAAATCGGATCGTCCCGACCGCAGCCAGCTGAACGCCTTTGAGAATTTCTATGAGAACTTCTCCAAAGTTCCGCTGAAATACATTGATGCGTTCATCGTCGTATGCGCTATCGCTCTTGTCGCAGTAGTCGGCATCGGCATACTGAAAAGCAAGGGCATCCTTTAACCGGGAACACCCCCGAAGTTTCACCGCTTCGGGGGTGTTTCTTTTTGCCTATAATAAAAGCGGCAGGGAAGTGCACATCACTTTGCGCTCCCTGCCGCTTTATTTACAGCAAAATTACTTTTTAATCGGCTTTTTCTTTTTGCGCACGCTGTAGCCAAAGCTGCCCAGCTTGCGGCCCAGTGCCAGATAGTCCCCATGGGAGTAGACGATCAGCTTTGCCTTGTTCAGGCAGAGTTTTCCGTTTTCGTCCAGCAGCTTTTCGTCCACATCCACGGCTACGCACTCAGCCAAAAACAGATCGTGGCTGCCCAGCGGGATGACCTGCGTCACCTTGCACTCCAAATTGACCGGGCTTTCTTCCAGCAGCACCGTGCCCAACTTGGCGGCGGGGGCAGCGGTCAGATGCATGGCGGCAAACTTGTCCACATCGCGGCCGCTTTTCACGCCGCACCAATCGATAGCCTTTACCAGGCTCTCGGTGGGCAGGTTTACCACGAACTCGCCGCTTTCCTTGATAAGCTTATGGCTGTATCGCTCTGGCCGCACGCTGATGGACAGCATCGGCGGCTGGGTGCAGATGGTACCGCACCAGCCTACGGTGATAAGATTCGGCTTTTCCGGGCTGCCGCAGCTCACCAGCACCGGCGGCTCCGGGTTCAGCAGGGTAGAACCTTTCCAGACCTGACGGCTCATGCGTTGTCCTCCTTGGTTTCGCCAAAGTTCGGCGTCGTCTCGCTGATAATATAGCGCGGGCGATGCTTGGTCTCCATGTAGATTTTGCCGATGTACTCGCCAATCACGCCCAGGCAGATCAGCTGCACGCCGGACACAAAGCAGATAATGCTGGTCATGCTGGCCCAGCCGGAGACCGTCAGCCCCAGGATGGCCTCCACCATGGCCCAGATCACACCAATAAAGCTGATAAGTGCCACGATCACTCCGAACCCGGTAATAAAGCGGATGGGTTTGATGGACAGGCTGGTGATACCGTCAAAGGCCAGCGACAGCATCTTGGACAGGGGATAGTGGCTCTCACCTGCAATGCGCTCGTGGCGCTCGTAGGCTACGCTGGTCGACTTAAAGCCAACCAGCGGCACCATGCCGCGCAGGAAGAGGTTTACCTCTTTGAACTTGGCAAACTCCTGCAGTACACGGGCGCTCATCAGGCGGTAGTCAGCGTGGTTGTACACCACCTCAGCCCCCATGGCGTTCAGCAGTTTATAAAAACTTTCGGCGGTAAAACGCTTAAAGAAAGTATCGGTATCGCGCTTGCTGCGCACACCGTACACCACATCGCAGCCGTCCCGATAAGCATCCACCATGCCGTCCATGGCGTTGATGTCGTCCTGGCCGTCGCAATCGATGGAAATCGTGATGTCGCAGCGGTCTTTTGCCTCCATCAGGCCCGCCAGCACAGCGTTCTGGTGCCCACGGTTGCGGCTCTGACAGATACCGACATAGTGTTCATCACTGGCCGCCAGCTCGTTGATGATCTCCCAGGTGCGATCCCTAGAGCCATCATTCACAAACAGCACCCGGCTGTCGGGGCTGATCTTCCCAGCCGCCGCCAGGTCGTTGATTTTCTGCAAAAACAGTGGTGCCGTAATCGGCAGCACCTCCTGCTCATTATAGCAGGGGATGACGATGTAAAGGATCGGGTCTTTGCGGTCATTCATAGTTGAATCCTCACTTAATCAAAAAAGTCAGCACGCATTTCATCGTAGCTGGGATAGCCGTAGGCGATATAATTCTCGTTTTCAAACTCCACAGTGCCTTTATCCAGGGTGTGTTCCCCCAGAATATCCTGCAGTTCGTGGCGCTCCAGAAACACAAACACCGGGCCTTCCGGGTGGGTATCCATATGGTCGGTCTCCTGCAGCCACTGGTACACATTATTCCAGCGGGCTTGCACTGCAGTTTTAAATGGCATGGTAAGCTCCTTACATTTCATTTGCCAACCTTTCCGGGTCAAGCAGTTTGAAGGTACTGCGGAACAGTTCGATCAGGCCGTCTTCCTGCATGCGGCTCAGTTCGCGGCTTAAAGCGCTGCGGTCACAGTTCAGGTAGGCGGCCAGTTCCGCGCGGGTCATTGTGATAGTAAAGGTGTCGCTGCCGGTCTGGTCGCGCTGTTCCAGCAGCCACAGGCAGATGCGCCCGCGCAGGCTCTTGCAGCACAGTAATTCCAGGCGGCAGTCCAGCGAAAAATATTTCCCGCTGATCGTCTCCAGCCAGTTCTGCAGCAGCTTCCAGTGGGCAGCGCTCAACTCTCCGCTTGGCCGCAGCATACCATCGTAGGGCAGGTACAGCACCAGGCAGGGAACAGCCGCCGTCACGTTGACCGGGCTTTTGCTGCGGCCGCCTGCCAGCACATCGGCAAACACGCCGCCCGGCCCCATGCGGGCCATCGTGATGGGCGTACCGTCAGGCATCGGCTTGGTGGCTGTGATCTCGCCTTCCAAAATGATGCCCACGTCTTTTGTCTCGTATCCGGCCATCAGCAGCAGTTCGCCTTTATCGTACCGGCGCACCCGCGGGGCCAGGCTTTCCGTCAGCAGGGTCAGCTCCGCATCCGTCATGCCGCGCAGCAGACGGGTCTTGCGCAATGTATCAAAATAAGGGGTGTACTCCATGCAGGGGTCCTCTCTCAAGAATGTTGCACAGGCAACAGACATTTTCTATTTATTATAGTATAGTGGGGCAGCAAAAGCAAGAGATGTTTCTATCAGCATCCCAAAAAGAGAGGAACAGAAAAATCATGAAACTGAAACGTATTCTTTCTGCTGTTGCCGCCTTTGCGCTCTGCGCATCTCTGGCCGGCTGCGGCGCATCCGCATCTTCTGTGGCTGAATCCACCGCCGAGTCCGCTTCTACCGAAGCCGTCTCCACCGTGGAGGAGGAAGCCAGCCCCGAAACCTCTGCCGAGACCACTGCCCTGCGCGTGGCTGGCCTGAAAGGCCCCACCACCATGGGCCTGGTCAACATGCTGACAGCTGACGATGCCGCCGACCTGGTCGACTTCAACATGTACGGTGCTGCCGACGAGGTCGTGCCCCTGCTGGTCAAGGGTGACATCGACGCCGCCGCTGTGCCCGCTAACCTAGCTGCTACCCTGTACCAGAAGACCAACGGTGCCGTTGAGGTTGCCTGCGTCAACACGCTGGGCGTGCTGTACATCGTCGAAAATGGCGAGACCATAAACAGCGTCGCTGATCTCAAGGGCCAGACCCTCGTCACCACCGGCAAGGGCACCACGCCGGAGTATGTCCTGCGCTATGTCCTGTCCGAGAACGGCATCGACCCCGACAACGATGTCACCATCGAGTACTGCAGCGAAGCCACCGAGGCTCTGAGCAAGGTCCAGGCTGGCGAGGCCACCATCGCCATGCTGCCCCAGCCTTTCGTGACCAGCGCTCTGTCCCAGGTCGAGGGCCTGCGCGTTGCCCTGGATATGAACGAGGAATGGCAGAAGGTCGCCGGTTCCAAGCTGGTCACCGGCGTTCTGGTCGTCCGCAAGGACGCCGTTGAGGCCGATGCCGACCGCTTCACCGCTTTCATGGACGCTTACCAGGCCAGCGTGGACACCGCCAACACCGATCTGGAAGGCACTGCCGCCCTGTGCGAGGAGTACGGCATCGTTGCCAAGGCTGCCCTGGCCCAGAAGGCCCTGCCCCAGTGCAATATCGTGTTCGAGACCGGCGACCAGATGAAAACCGACCTGACCACCTACTATCAGGTCCTGTTCGACGCTGACCCCACCAGTGTGGGTGGCAGCATGCCGGCTGACGACTTCTACTATGCCGGTTAAATTCTGGCAGCGAGCCGCCGCCCTGGCCGCATGGATCGTGGTCTGGCAGTTGGCGGCTGTCTCTCTGGGGCACGGCGGGCTATTTCTCGCCACACCGATGCAAACACTGCAGGCGCTGGCTCAGCTGGCGCCTACAGCTGGTTTCTGGCAGCGCATCGTGTTCAGTGCTCTGCGCATATTGGCCGGGTTCCTGCTGGCGGTCGTCGGTGGGCTGGTGCTGGGTGCGTTGGGTGCTCGCTGGCGCTGGGTGCGCATTTTTATTGAGCCTGCCATGCAGCTTATCCGCGCCATGCCAGTAGCCAGCTTTGTCATCCTGGCTTTGCTGTGGGTGCGCAGTGCTAACCTTTCGGTGGTAGTCAGCTTTACCCATGTGCTGCCGGTGGTCTACGCCGGGGTGCAGGGCGGCATTGCTGATACGGACTCTCAACTGTTGGAGATGGCCCATGTCTACCGCCTGCCGCTCATCACTAGGCTGCGGTATATCTGGCTGCCCGGCATTTTCCCGTCGTTTTGTGAAAGCTGCATTGCCGCCATGGGTATGTGCTGGAAAAGCGGCGTCTCGGCCGAGGTCATCGGCCTGCCGGACCATTCGGTCGGCGACGCGCTCTACCGCGCCAAAATCACCCTGTCCACGCCCGATGTGTTCGCCTGGACGCTGGTCATCGTGCTGCTTTCGGCGCTGCTGTCCACCGTGGCCGCCCGGCTGTTGCGGGCCGTAAAAGCCCGTCTTTGCGGGGAGGTGCAGGCATGAGCATCGTTATCGAAAACCTCTGCAAAAGCTTCGGCACCCACGCCGTGCTGCAAAATTTCAATTGGACGGTAGACCGCCCCATGGTACTGATGGGCGCTTCCGGCTGTGGAAAAACCACGATGCTGCGCATCCTGTCAGGGCTGGAGACCGCCGACAGCGGCACCGTCACCGGCGTGGTGACCCCTGCCGTCGTCTTTCAGGAGGACCGTCTTTGCCCTCAGCTGACTGCCGTAGACAACCTTGTGCTGACAGGCCACGGTCTGACCGCCGCCCAGGCCCGCAGCGACTTGCAATCCCTTGGCTTTACCGAGGCTGACCTGCGCCTGCCTGCCGTGCGGCTTTCCGGCGGACAAAAGCGCCGCGCCGCCCTGCTGCGCGCCTTGCTGTGCCAGGATGCACAAACGCTGCTGATGGACGAACCCTTCACCGGCATGGATGCCGACCTGGTGCGCGATGCCGCCGCCGTTACCCGCCGCCTGGCAGGGGAGCGGCCCACGATTTTGGTCACCCATGATCGCACCGCAGCCGAGCTGCTCGGCTGGCCTATCCGCGAAATTTAAACGCATACAAATACCGCCCCTGCCCTCAAAAAAGGCAGAGGCGGCATTTTATATTTCACATCAATTCGGTCAAAATAGAGTTCTGTACCACCATACCGGCGGGAGTAAGGCGAAGCGTTTTCTCGTCAAACTCGGCGTAGCCGTGGGCCACGCACTGGCGGATAAACTGTTTCTGCGCCGAGGTAAAGCTGCCGCCCCAGCGGCCATATTCGGCTAAGCTTAATCCTCTGCGCAGGCGAAGCTGCATCAGCAAAAAATCCTCGGCCGTGCAATCGTCCTCCATCGCTTCGGCGGCGGTGCCCTCAATAAACGCCTGCACATCGTCCGGCCAGTATTTCCGTACACGGCCCACACAACTGTGGGCCGCAGGGCCGTAGCCCTGGTAGTCGCAGCAATCCCAGTACAGCAGGTTGTGCCGTCCCTCATGGCCGGGGCGGCAGAAGTTACTGATCTCATACTGCTGGTACCCGGCCTTTTCCAGCTGGGCCACCGCATATAAATAAAAGTCCGCCGCCGCGTCGCCGTCCGGCAGGCCCGCGGGCGGGTTGCGGTAAAACGCCGTGCCCGGCTCTACCTTTAATAGGTAAGCCGAAATATGCGTACAGCCGCCGTCCCGCAACAAGGCAAGCGTAGCATCAAACTCGGCGTTGCTGTACTCCGGCAATGCCAGCATAATGTCGCCGCAGATTTCCTCAAAACCCGCCGCCCGCGCCCAGGCCAGTGCCTGTGCGGCCCTTTCGGCGGTGTGGGTGCGCCCCAGCCGCCGCAACTGGGCGTTGCTGGCGCTCTGCACGCCAAAGCTGATGCGCGTCACCCCTGCCGCGCGGAAGCCTGCCAAGCTTTCCTGCATCACCACATCGGGGTTGGCCTCCAGCGTTATCTCCGCCCCCGGCAAAGGATTCGCCGCCGTAATCAGGCTTTCTACCTGGGCAGGCGAAAGCAGGGCAGGCGTCCCGCCGCCAAAGTAGAGCGTATCCGGGCGGCGGTCGTTCTTTGCAAGCTCTCGCAGCAGCGCACTCACATAGGCCTGCGGCACTCCCCGCGCACCGGGAGCCGAGTAGAAATCACAATACCGGCATTTGGCCCGGCAGTAGGGAATATGCAGATAAATTCCGTACAAATCAGACATTTTTCACCTTTTATCCATGGTTCTTAATAGTTTTGTGATGAATTGACATCCTAATAACAGTATAATACTTCATACAGAAAGGGGATTTCAACCATGTATCAGAATTACAATGATATTTCTTATGCTGAAAGTCCGTTTGGAACCTTAAATCAATATATGACCAAGACCTTCGGCTGGATGTTTGCCGGTCTGCTGGTCACCTTCGCCGTGGCCATCGGTGCTATTTCCACCGGTTTGGTCTATGCTTTCATCAACAGCGGCGTCTTCTTCATCACCTGCATTGCAGAGCTGATTTTGGTCGGTGTACTGTCCGCCCGTGTCACCAGCCTGCAGCCAGGCACCGCTACTGGCATCTTCTTTGCCTATGCGGCGCTCAACGGCCTGAACCTCTGCTCCATCTTCCTGATCTATGATCTGGGCAGCTTGGTGCTGGCCTTCCTGGTGGGCGCTGTCTACTTCGGCGTTATGGCCGTGTACGGTGCTACCACCAACCGCAGCCTGGTCGGCTGGGGCCCCAAATTGATGGGCGGTTTGATTGCCATTATCATCTGCTCCCTGGTTGGCAGCCTGTTCAGCCTGTTTGGCTTCAGCTTTGGCATTGGTGATCTGCTGCTCTGCGCCGTTGGTCTGTTCCTGTTCATGGGTCTGACCGCCTATGATACCCAGATGCTCAAGCATCACTACGCCTATTTCGGCGGTGATGCAGCCATGCTGCACAAGGCTTCCATTATCGGTGCACTGAACCTCTACCTCGACTTCATCAACATCTTCCTGTACGTGGTGCGTCTGCTTGGCCGCCGCCGCGACAGCTAAACCGCCCTTGACAAATCCTGCCGAAACCGCTATACTAAATCCGTATTCGTTAAAACACATTGACGGAGAAAGTACGCGCGGTTCGTTTCGGACCAGAGAGAGCGGTCACCGGCTGCAAGCCGCCCCCAAGCCCCCGCGCCGAAGTTCACTCCTGAGTGGTGCGCGTGAACGGCATACCCGCTTAGTAGTACGCAACGGCTCTGCACCGTTACCGGCAGTTAAAGAGTGCCGCGCCTTTTTTGCGCGGAACACGGGTGGTACCGCGGAGTTTTGATGTGCAAGGCTTCGTCCCTGACAAGCACAGGGACGAGGCCTTTTTGTTTTGTCCCGCAAGACCCATAAACAGAGGTGTACTATGGAAGAGAAAATCAAAGAGCTGCGCGCGGCGATTGAAGAAGCTGCCGCCGCTGTCACCGATCAGGCACAGCTGTCGGACTTCTGGCAGAAATTCCTGAGCAAAAACGGCGCTGTTGCCGGGCTGACCAAGTCCCTGCGCGATGTGCCCAAAGAGGATCGCCCTGCCGTTGGCAAGACCATCAACGAGTTCAAGCAGTGGGCCGAGGGCCAGTATCAGGCCCTGTCCGTCCAGGTGGAGCAGGCTGCCCTGGCTGCCCGCAACGCCGCCGAAACCGTGGACATCACCATGCCCCCGAAGGTTCGCCTGAACGGCAGCCTGCATCCCATCACTCTCGTCAAGAACGAGATCGTTGACGTTTTCGCCGGCATGGGCTTTGAGATCTACGAAGGTCCCGAGATCGAGGATGACGACCACAACTTCACCCGCCTGAATGTACCCAAGAATCACCCCGCCCGCGATATGCAGGACACCTTCTATGTGGCCGATGACATCGTGCTGCGCACCCAGACCAGCGGCGGCCAGATCCGCGTGATGGATATGGAAAAGCCCCCCATCAAAGTGCTGGTCCCAGGCCGCGTCTTCCGCTCTGACTCCGATGCCACCCACTCCCCGATGTTCCATCAGATGGAGGGTCTGGTCGTGGACAAAGGCATCACCCTGTGCGACCTGCAGGGCATGCTGGACAAGTTCGTCCAGGCTTTGTTCGGCGCTGACGTCAAGACCCGTCTGCGCCCGTCCTACTTCCCGTTCACCGAGCCCAGCGTCGAGGTCGACGTTTCCTGCTTCGAGTGCGGCGGCAAGGGCTGCCCGCTGTGCAAGCACACCGGCTGGATCGAGGTCCTGGGTGCCGGTGTTGTGCACCACAGCGTGCTGGAGAACTGCGGCATTGACCCCAACGTCTATTCCGGCTTTGCCTTTGGCATCGGCATCGAGCGTATCGCCATGCTCAAATACGGCATCAACAACATCGGCCTGATGTTTGAAAACGATCTGCGCTTCTTGAAGCAGTTCGAGGATTGATGGGGGAGGAGTACAGATTATGAAAGTACCGTTCAGCTGGTTAAAACAGTATGTTGATATTGACGTCACCGCACAGGAGTTGGAAGATAAGCTCTTTGGCTGCGGCTTTGAGGTCGAAGAACTCATTGATCTCGGCGGCGAGATCAGCAAAGTCGTTGTCGGCGTTGTCACCGAGTGCGTTCCTCAGGAGGGCACCCACCTGCATATCTGCAAAGTAGACTGCGGCGAGTACGGCCACGACATCCAGATCTCCACCGGCGCTTCTAACGTTTACGAGGGCATGCACACCCCCGCCGCTCTGGACGGCTCCACGCTGCCCGGCGGCATCAAGATCAAGGCCAAGCCCCTGATGGGTGTTGAGTCCAACGGCATGCTCTGCAGCGGTGAGGAACTGGGCCTGAACGACGACCTGTATCCCGGCGCTGAGGTCTACGGCCTGCTCGACCTGCCCAAGGATACCGTTCCCGGCACCCCCATTCAGGAAGTTGTCGGCCTGGATGATTACATTTTTGACATCTCCGTCACCGCCAACCGTGCCGATTGCCAGAGCGTCCTCGGCATCGCCCGCGAAGTTGCCGCCGTGCTGGGCAAGCCCCTCAAGATGCCCGCCATCGACTATACCGTCTCCGACACCACCGACGACCGTCTGTCCATCACCGTCGAGGCCCCGGACCTCTGCCCGCGCTACATCGGCCACTATGTCCGCAACATCACCCCCGGCCCCTCTCCGCGCTGGATGAAGCGCCAGCTGGCCCTGTGCGGCCTGCGCAGCATCTCCAACGTCGTTGACATCACCAACTACGTCATGCTGGAGATCGGCCAGCCGATGCACGCCTTCGATATGGACACGCTGGAAAGCTGCCAGATCATCGTCCGCCGCGCCAAGGATGGTGAGGAGATCACCACCCTGGACGAGAAGAACTTCAAGCTGACCCCCAATAACCTGGTCATCTGCGATGGTTCCAAGCCCGTTGCCCTGGCCGGCGTTATGGGCGGCCTGAACAGCGAGATCAAAGACAGCACCACCCAGCTGCTCTTCGAGAGCGCCAAGTTCGCCCGCGACAACATCCGCAAGACCGCCCGCGGCCTGGGCCAGAACACCGATGCCTCCAGCCATTATGAAAAGGGTATTTCTGAGTACACCACCGAGCTGGGCATGGCCCGCGCCCTGCACCTCATTCAGGAATTGGGCTGCGGCGAAGTCACCGCTGCACACTTCGATTGCTCCGCCGGTGCCCCGCGTGAGGGTAAGCACTTCACCGCCACCATCAGCGGCATCAACGCCATCCTGGGCATCACCGTGCCCACCGATGCCATCCTCGACATCCTGCACCGTCTGCAGTTCGAGGTCACCCTCGAAGCCGACGGCAACACCATGCAGGTCGTCGCGCCCCGCTGGCGTGAGGACATCGAGGTCGGCGAGCCTGACCTGGCCGAGGAAGTCATCCGCGAGTACGGCTATGACCACATCGTACCTACTTTCCTGAAGGCTGCCCAGGTCACCACCGGCGGCTTGACCGCTGAGCAGAAGGCCCGCGCCAAGGCCAAGCGCACCATGTGCGCCCAGGGCTTCTACGAGGCCGAGACCCTCGCGTTCTACGCCGATGCCGACCTGGATATGCTGCATATCGCTGCCGACGCCCCGGAGCGCAAGGTTATCCGCATCCTGAACCCCATTTCCTCTCATCTGACCATCATGCGCCCGCTGCTGGCTCCGTCCCTGCTGAACGTTGTCGTTGACAACCTGCGCAAGGGCAACGGCGAGGGCCGCCTGTTCGAGATGTCCAACATCTACATCCCGAAGCAGCTGCCTGTCACCGAACTGCCGGAAGAGCGCCTGCACCTGGGCTTCGCCGCCTGGGGCAGTGACGAGGATTTCTTTACCGTCAAGGGCGCTGTCGCCGCTTTGGGCGATGCTTTCGGCGTGGAGCTGACCGTGGAGCGTGCCGCCGATGTTGCCTGGCTGCACCCCGGCATTGCCGCTTACATCCTGTGCAAGGGCGAGCGCGTCGGCGTCTTCGGCAAGCTGGCCAATGATGTCACCGCTGAGCTGAAGCTGCCCAAGGACAGCCGCTCCAACCTGAACATCTACCTGGGCGAGATCGATTGGGTCGCTTTCCACGCTCTGGTCCCCACCAGCCTGCACTACACCCCGATCCCGGAGTTTGCCCCGGTCCAACGCGATCTGGCCCTGGTTGCTCCCGAAAGCATGGAGTGCGGCACCCTCATCACCGAGATGCAGCGCGCCTGCAAGCAGCTGACCAGGGTGGAGCTGTTCGACATCTACCGCGGCGAAAAGCTGGGCGCTGACAAGAAGAGTATGGCTTTCAGCCTGTACTTCCAGCCCGGCGAGAAGCCCTTCGCTGCCGATGAGGTCGATCGCTTCGTCAAGAAGATCCTCGGCAACCTGAAGTTCAAGCTTGGCATCGAGATCCGCGAGTAATTTTATAATTTCTAAGCCGCTGTGCGCTTTTTGCTGCACGACGGCTTTTTCTTTGCAAAAGTTTTCAAATCGGACACATTCTGCAGTACAATAGAGGCAAAGGAGGTTTTTGCCATGCATCCGATTTTAGTTGTAGACGACGAACAGGCTATCGCCATGCTGATACGCCGCATCCTGACCGACGCAGGCTACCGCTGCGAGGCCGTGACCGACAGCATCAAAGCCGCCGATCTGCTGGAGAAAAAACAGTACGACCTGGTGCTGCTTGATATTATGATGCCCCAAATCGACGGCTACGACCTGCTGAACTATATCCGCCCCACCGGCACACCCTGCATCTTCATCACGGCCAAGGCGGCGGTAGAGGACCGCGTGCGCGGCCTGCACAGCGGGGCCGATGATTATATCGTCAAGCCCTTTGCCCCGGCCGAATTAGTAGCCCGGGTAGAAAGCGTTCTGCGCCGCGCGGGCCGCAGCATGGTAGTCTACCACCTGTGGGATCTGACCGTAGACACCGCTGCCTGCCGCATCCAGCGCGGGGACGAGGAGATACGCCTGACGCCCAAAGAGTACGAACTACTGCTGCTTTTCCTGCGTAACCGCGGTCGCGCACTCTACCGGGACTATCTGTACGAAACCGTCTGGGGCGAGGATGACATTGCCGACAGCACCCGCACGCTGGATACCCATGTCACCCGGCTGCGCCGCAAACTGCATCTGGGCGACCGCCTGCGTACCGTGCGCAATGTGGGTTATATGCTGGAAAAAGAGTAAAGGCAACACCGCACAATTCCCGCCTAACGGCTTAAGCACCGCTCCGGCGGCTGCGGCACGGCATCTGCGTTGCCAAAATGCTCGATAATACACAAAGTATTATCTGCGCTTTTGGCTTAGCAGCTGCCGCACCTCGCTCGCCGTATCGGCACTTAGAATTATGCGGTATTGCCTAAAATCGTCGCAAAAGTTTGCATCCCGGACGCCTGCCGGAAACAAAACCGTGACATTGCCGCCGTACACTAAGGCCAGAACATAACAAAGGAGATGCTTTCTATGAAATACCGCACAGCTTTTGCCATGGCTCTGGCCGCCATGATACTCACCGCCTGCGCTGCTGAACCTGCCGCAGGCATCACGCCATCGGCGGAATCCGCCGCGCTCGCTGTCACCACGCAGGAGCCTCCCGCCGCAGCAGTTGCCAGCGGTAAGCCGCTGTACATCCTCAACAGTGGCGGCACAGCCCCACAGTTTACTATAACGGACACCGCCGCCTATCTGCCTATGAAATTCGGCGCCACACTGCTGGCTACCAAAATTGATTTTGCCACCGCACAGCAGCAGGTGCTTTGCAGCGTAGACGGCTGCTCCCACGCTGATGCAGGCTGCCCGGCCTTTATGGCCGCTGACGATGATGCTTTGTCGCAGTACTACACCGGCGGGTTAGTTGCCGCAGGGGACAGGCTCTACTGGTTTATCAATGGTGGGGCCTCGCCCGTCAATGTCCGGGTCGATGTCAGCGCACTGGACGGCAGTAATCGTCACACGATTGTTGAGAACAGCAGTATATTCCAGCTGGATTGCACGATGTCCATGTGCTTTACCGATGGTGATGCTTTGTATCTTGCCACCGCCGCCAGCAGCCTTGTCCGGCTGGATGATACCGGCCTGACCTCGGTTTTCCCGCTGAACGATGGGCATCCCACGCCAGAAAACCCGCTTTATACGCAGGACAACACGCCCCGCTGCACCATCCTTGGCTGCTGGCAGGATATGGCCGTCTTTGCCTGCACACCGTCCCTCAGCGGCAGCGGCACAGGCCTGATAGGCGTGCATGCCGACGGCTCCGTTACGGATTTGGGCAGCTACAGCATCGACTTTGGCAGCCCTACCGATTGGATTTCCACCCTGCATGACGGCAAGCTTTATTACGTTCCCGGCAGCGGCGACCAGGCCGAAACCATCGAGGTCACCGACCTTGCCGCCCAAACTACCGAGACGCTCCCGCTGCCTGCTGGCGGTGGCTGGAACAATTATTGCATCGCCTACGGCGATGGCACCATTGGCCTGATCAGCAACGAAATCAACTATGCCTGGACCCCCGGCAGCGATACCGCCATAGAATTGGCCCCCACCTGGTGCAAGGACACTGCTGTTGCCCGCTCTCTGGTCATCTATGCCGAGAATGGCACGATAGCACTGATCAAAGTCAGCGACCGCGCCATTTCTACGCCGCAGCTTACCCCGGAGGGTCTCCCGTACCAGCGCCAGCAAACCATCTGCGAACTAGCGCTGATCCCACTGCAAGACTTATTTTCCGGCGGCCAAAACTGGACGCCCGTCGCCATGCTGGACGGGGCACTTTTTGATTGAGCCCACAGGCCACTACATGAGGATTTTTCTATGAAATTTGCCACCAAACTCTCCCTTGGCTGCATCACGCTACTTTCCTGTGCGCTCTGCGCGGCGGGGTTGATCTTGACCGGCAAAAGCTTTTCCGGCAGTTTAGAGACCACCCGCGTCGCCATGCAGGCTCAGCAGGCCAAAGAAAAATACACACTCGAGCGCTGCATTTTTACCGCTGCCGAAACCAACACCTTGTTCTCGACCAACACTATGGTCGAGAACTACACCCTGGCCACCGCCGCCCAGCAGTATGCCGAGCAAACGGCCGATGCCAACAGCGGCCTTGCTCTATGGGTCAACGGTGCATATACGCTGTATTCCAACCTGCCCACGGCATTGCCGCGTGCTGTGCAAATGCAGGCCGTTTCCAATGGAGCTGACCACTGGCAGCTGGCTCACTGCGCGGGGCACTGGTATCTGCTGTTGTCCCAGCCGTTGGATATTCCCGGCGTGCAGGCAGACATACTCTGCTCCTACGATGTCACCAGCGTGTTTGCCACGCGCAACGCCCAGCTGCGGGCCTGGCTGGCGGCTTCAACCGCTTTGCTGGCGCTGGGCGGCGCGGCGGCAGTTCTCTTCAGCCGCCTCGTCACCCGGCCGCTGACCACCCTGCAATCTGCCAGTGAGAAGATTGCTGCCGGCCAGTATACCGAGCGCACCCAGGTGCAGACCAACGATGAGATCGGTGTACTGAGCCGCAGTTTTGACGCTATGGCTGCTGCGGTAGAGACTAAAATTGGCGAGATGGACGAAACGCTGCAAAGCCAGAAAGACTTCATTGCAGCCTTTACTCATGAGGTCAAGACCCCCATGACTGCCATGCTTGGTTATGCCGACCTGATGCGTGCCGCGCCTGACGACGCAGACTTGCAGCGGGAATCTGCCAACTACATCTACCACGAGACCCGCCGGTTGGAGGAGCTCAGCCGCCGTCTGCTGGCCCTGATGGGCTTAGACGCCGCTGACCGCCTGACGCCGGAACCTGTCAGCGACCGCAGCCTGCTGAATCAAGTAGTGCGCAGCCTGCCCCAGGGCAGCACACCTGTGCCGCGCATCATCGCCTGCGATTGCGCCGTGCAGGTGGACCGCGCCCTCTGGGTGGATATGCTGCGCAATCTGACCATCAACGCCCAGCGTGCCTGCAAGGGCATTGCGGGGGCGGCCATCACACTGCGCTGCCAGCAGCAGGGGAGCACCGTCGTTTTCACAGTGGCCGATACCGGCTGCGGCATCCCTGCCGCCGACCTGCCCCGCGTGACCGAAGCCTTTTATATGGTGGACAAGTCCCGCAGCCGTGCCGATGGTGGCAGCGGCATCGGGCTGGCGCTGTGCGCCCGAATCGCCCAGGCCCACGGCACCCAATTACAAATCGACAGTACCGAGGGTGTGGGTACGACCGTGACCGTATCCGTACCTATCCTTGGCCCTGATGATTTGCCTGCCGCCGATGCAGACGGAAAGGAGCAACCATGAAAAAATATCGCCTTCCACTGGCCTGTGCGCTGGTGGTCCTCCTCAGCCTGGCGCTGCCTTTCGCTGTTTTTTCGCTGTGGGACAAAGCACTTCTCTCCGCCCCGCACAGCCAGACGGCCGCCGAGGGCCTGTCCGCCGAAGCCCGCGCCAATTCCACTGCCTGCACGCTGTACGCCTGCAGCCATGTACTGAACGTCCCGCTGGGCTACAACAGCGGCAGCGAAAACCCCTGGGCGCAGACCGCCATCGATGACGCCACGCTGGACCGTGCTCGCAGTGCCCTGCGCGCCCTTCACGATGCCGGGCTGCTGACCGACGTCCAACTTGCCAAAGCCCTGGCCGTCTGCACCCAAAACGACAAAGCCACCAACTGGAACGCCGCCACCGCCCCCGGCGGCCTGACACAGGTAAGCTGCAATGTCATAGAAAATTTTGATGATGAATCGCCTGATTCTTACAGCAGCTTTGCATTGAACCTGATTCTGACAAGCGCTGACACCCCGGTCTATTTCAACTACCAGGACGGCCAGGATACCACCCACCTTATCGCGGACGCCACCTACCTGCAAAAGTACAGCACCCTTTTGGGACTGGATTCCTTTGCCGATTGGCAGTACCCGGATTGGAGAGCCGCCGTGCGGGATTTCGGCGTCGCCGCCTACAGCGAGACCGCACAGCTCTACCTCACCGCCAACTGCCGCTATGGCATCACCCTCTCCGCCGCCAGCATGACCCCGCAGGACTATGCTGATCTTGACGCCCTCTACGCTAAAGGAGACACCCCATGAAAAAGCTACTCCCCCTCGCCGCCGCACTGACCTTTACGTTAACCGCCTGTACCGCCCCTACATCTGATACTCTACCAGCCGCGCCGGAAGAATCTACCACCATCCAAGACGTCGGCAGTGGGGAAGTGCGCATGCTAAGCGCCGCGGACGGCGGGATCTACTATCAGACTTTTGCCGACAGTGAGGTCAACCACGAGGTCGACATTGGCCGCAATCTTGTCTATGCGGTCGAGGAAACCACTGGTCTGGCCCGCCCGGCCTGCAATGTACCCGGCTGCACCCACGACAGTGATGCCTGCCCAGCCTACATCCAAGGCTCGGCCACTTGTTATGCCGATGGCAGCGAGGTCTATCTCTACATCTGCCTATATAAAGAAGTGGAAAATACAACCGTTTTCCGCTTAGAGAAAATCAACGCGGACCATACCCAACGTACCTGCCTTGCAGATGATTTACCGTTTGGATGGGTACAGCCTATCGGCATGGCGGCGGATGACACGCACCTTTATTTCTTAACCACTGACAACTACAGCAACGCCACCATGTCCGCCATGCTGCTGGCCGTTTCTAAAGCAACCGGCGATATGCAGACGCTTTACCAGCTGGACGGTCTTGAAAACGGGCGCGGCAGCACGGGGCAAGTTACTTTCGTCAATCTGGTCGGCGCCAGCGGCTGCCAGCTGTATTTTACCCATTCCGAAAGGAACCCCGATCCTAATAACTATTATAATTCCGCCGTACAGGTCTGGTGTTATGACCTTACCGCCAACCAGTGCACCGCCGCCCAACGGTACGAGGTCGATGATGGCACCATCGTCACCCCGCCGCAGGAAGTCCACGATGATTACGGCAACACCTACACAAACAGCGGTGTCATCAGCCACAGCCGCCTCTATTACACCCTGACCGGCTACTACGGGTCTTTCAGCAGCGGCATTGCCGAATGCGACAACGAACACGGCACCGCCGCCGTGCGGGATGCAGCCACCGGGCAGCGCACCGTGCTTGCCGAAAACCTGCCCACTACCACCGCCGAGTACGAGGCAAACTACAGCATCGCTCGTTATCACGATGGCTGGCTGCTGACGGTGGACGAGTGGGGCCGCGGTTCTGACGGCATGGGCACCGGCGATGGCACCAGCGCACAATATTTCTGCGATGGCAGCGGCCAGATGACCCTCATCCCGCAAAAGCGTTATGCCGAGGGCAAGGGTGTACAGAACATCCAGATTTTGGACATCCAGAACGGCCAGGTGCTGGTCATCTACGATGAACAGATTGACACCCGACAGGGCATTGACAAATCCGGCACAGCCTACACCTACACGCCAGTCTGGCGCCTGTACGGCGTCATGCCGTTGGAAGACCTGCTTGCCGGCAGCATCGATTTCACTCCCCTGCAGTTCATTTCCTGAGCATTGACAGCATTGACGCAGACAACTCAACAAAATCCGCCGTCTTTTGCTTGCATATTTTCCCGTTTTGGCGTATAGTAAGGGCAGTATTCTGACAGGGAGAAGCAAACACTATGGCCAAAATTCACCGCAACGATATGCCCGTCCAGCACCCCACCCAAACCATCACCCTGCCCAAAGAGCCGGAACCTGCTGCCCCCAAGGCTACCGCACCCCAGTTCTACGACCAGGACAAGGACGCCGACTACGAGGCCCCGCACCCGGCCAAAGGCAAGGGAAGCGCCGCGAAAGCGGGCAAAGCCAAAAGTAAAAAGGATCTGGCCTACACCATCGCCATGGTGGTTTTTGCGGTCATCTTCCTGGTCAGCGGCGGGCTGCTGGTCAAGCGCTTTTTCGACGATAAAAAGACCGAGAACGAGTTTTCCGACCTGCAATCGATGATCGACGTTGCCGCTACACCCGCCCCGACCGAGGACAGCGAGCCTTCCAACGCCGCCAAATTCGCCGCCCTGAAAGACCAGAACAGCGATTTCATGGGCTGGATCTCCATCGAGGGCACCAGCCTGGACTTCCCGGTCATGTACGCGCCCAACAACAAAGACTACTACTTAAAACACGATTTCAAGCACCAGTACAGCGATTACGGCGTGCCGTACCTGGATGAAAAAACGACCATCGGTGCCAATGCCCAAAGCAATAACCTGATCGTCTACGGCCACAACATGAAGACCGGCACCATTTTCGGCTGCCTGACCGAGTATAAAAAAGCGGCCTATTATCAGGAACACCCCTACATCGAGTTCGACACCCTGTACGGCGACGCCAAGTACGAGGTCTTTGCCGCCTTTGCCATCGACGTGGTACAGGACACCAGCTTCGTCTATAACCAGTACGTTGATATGGACGAGGATACCTACAACGACTACGTGGCCGAGGTCATCCGCCGCAGCGATGTAGACAGCGGCATCCGCCCCGAGTATGGCGAGCAGCTGCTGACCCTTTCTACCTGCGAATATTCCTCGGCCAACGGGCGGTATGTGGTAGTCGCCCGCAAGGTAAGTTCCTAATTTATTTCGGTAATAGCATTACAAACTTTATTTCCTTTTGTAAATGCAAAATTTTATGCGCAAAATCAGCTTTTATACTTGCCTAAATTTTGCAGGCGTGGTAAACTGATAAATGCGCAAGAACTCGTGATGAGTCTTATGGTGTAAGAACTCGGAAGAGAAGAATATGCGCAGCGGGCGGCCGTAGCCCTTGACGGCCGCCCGCCTTTTTTTTGCAAAACAGTAGACATTTTTCGTAAAATAGAATATACTTATGTGCGTATATTGTTAAAAAGCAAGATCTATACCGTACTGAACATAAACAAGGAGGCGCAACTCTTATGTGTGGAATCGTCGGTTTTACCGGTGCCGCCCAGGCAGCACCGATCCTGTTAGATGGCCTGGCCAAGCTGGAATACCGCGGCTATGACTCGGCCGGTCTCGCCGTGCAGAACGCTGCCGGCAAGATCGAAGTCGTCAAAGCCAAAGGCCGCCTGAAAGTATTAAGTGAGATGACGGACGGCGGCAATACCCTTACAGGCACCTGCGGCATCGGCCATACCCGTTGGGCCACTCACGGCGAGCCTTCTGTGGTCAATGCGCACCCCCATTACTCCAACGATAAAAAAATTGCCATCGTGCATAACGGCATCATCGAGAACTACCTAGAGATCAAAGAGCGCCTGACCAACAAAGGCTTTACCTTTGTCTCCCAGACGGACACCGAGGTGCTGGCCCAGCTGCTGGACTACTATTACATGGGCGAGTCCGCCGGCGACCCGCTGGACGCCATCGCCCGCACCATGCTGCATGTGCGCGGCTCCTACGCGCTGGGCGTGCTGTTTGCCGACGAGCCGGGCACCATCTACGCCGCCCGCAAGGACAGCCCGCTGGTGGTCGGCAAGGCCGAGAACGGCACCCTGATTGCCTCTGACGTGCCCGCGCTGCTCAAGTACACCCGCACGGTCTACTACATCGACAACCTGGAGATTGCGCGGCTGACGCCTGATTCCATCGAGTTTTTCGATACTGACAAAGAGTCCGTCCAGCACGAGGCTTCCACCATCGAGTGGGACACTGAGGCTGCCGAAAAGGGCGGCTTCGAGCATTTCATGATGAAAGAGATCCACGAGCAGCCCGCCGCTGTCCGGGATACGCTTTCCCCGCGCCTGAAGGACGGCAAGATTGATCTGTCCGAGCTGGCTCTGGACGAGGACGCTATCCGCGGCATCCACCGCATCTACATCATCGGCTGCGGCTCCGCTTACCATGTGGGCATGGCCGCGCGCTATGTATTCGAAAGCCTGGCCCGCCTGCCGGTGGAGGTCGACGTCGCCAGCGAGTTCCGTTACCGCAACCCTGTGCTGGAGCCGGATTCTCTCGCGCTGGTCATCAGCCAGAGCGGCGAGACCGCCGACACCCTTGCCGCCCTGCGCCTGTGCAGGGACCGCGGTGTGCGCACAGTGGGCATCGTCAACGTGGTGGGGTCCAGCATTGCCCGCGAGGCTGACGCCACTATGTACACCTGGGCCGGGCCGGAGATCTCCGTGGCCACCACCAAAGCCTACAGCACCCAGCTGGCAGCCTGCTACCTGCTGGCCACCGAGTTTGCCCGCGTGCACGGCACCCTGGCTGACGGCCAGTACGAGAACCTTGTGGTCGAGCTGGAAGCCCTGCCCGAAAAGATTGAAAAGACGCTGGCCGACAAGGAGCGCATCCAGTGGTTTGCCAGCAAGTACGCCAACGCCAAAGACGCCTTCTTCATCGGCCGCGGGCTGGATTACGCCGTAGCGCTGGAAGGCAGTCTGAAATTCAAGGAGATCAGCTACATCCACTCCGAGGCCTTCGCCGCGGGCGAGATGAAACACGGCCCCATCTCTCTGGTGGAGAAGGGGACACTGGTTGTGGGTATCCTGACCCAGCCGGACCTGTTCGAAAAGAGCATCTCCAACATGGTCGAGGTCAAGAGCCGCGGCGCTTTCCTGATGGGCCTGACCACCTACGGCAACTACAGCATCGAGGACACCGCCGGTTTCACCGTCTACGTGCCCAAGACCGATCCCCACTTTGCCACCAGCCTGTCGGTCATTCCGCTGCAGCTGCTGGCCTATTACGTCAGCTGTGCCAAGGGCCTGGATGTCGACAAACCGCGCAACCTGGCAAAATCTGTCACGGTTGAGTAATTTTCACCAAAAAGCAAAGCCTATCTTTATAAAAACTGCCCGCTCCGTTTGTGCGCAGCATGCAACACGACGGAGCATTTTTGTGCTATAATGAGTGTAAGGCTAAATAGTCATACAAAAATGTCGAGCTGTCAGGGAAGTACTCTGTAAGGGCGAACATTGTTCGCCCGTGCCCGTTTGGCATAGCAGTTGCTTTCCCATAGTTCCGCACAATATTTCCATCCTATTAAGATTTTTTATAAATCCAAACCAAAAGGAAACAACATGCAACAGGATTCAAAACAAATCATCAAGGGTCTGCCGCGGCGCATTGCGCTGATGCTGCTGGACTGCGGGCTGATCGTGCTGTGCTACTGGCTGGCCGTCATGCTGCGGTTTGACAGCGGCGATGCCTACAAGCGGGTGCTGACCATCCGCGCTATGGCCCCCATGCTGGCCTACGTGCTGCCGATCTATATGATCGTGTTCTGGTTCGGCGGCCTGTACGAGATCATGTGGGAATACGCCGGCATGCGTGACCTGGCCCGCCTGACTTGTCTGTCGGGCCTGGCCACCGGCATCATCATGCTGTTCGACCTGTTCTATCACAGCCGCCCCATTTCCGGCGCTGTGCTGATCTTTGGTGCGGTGTTCAACACGGCGGCCATAGCGGGCGTGCGCTTCCTATGGCGGTTCAGCAGGACGCTGCACGATGCCTGTGTTAATAAACCCGAGGACGACACGCCGCTATTGATCGTAGGTGCGGGCAATGCCGGCGCCTGGGCCGTCAACCTCTGCAAAAACAAGAACCAGAGCTTCGGCAACCCGGTCTGCCTGGTGGACGACGACCTAACCAAAAAAGGCCTGCGCGTGCAGGGCGTGCCGGTGCGCGGCACCATTTCCGATATTCCCGAATTGGTGCGCAAGTACCACATCGTCGAGATTGTTATTGCCATCACCACGTTAAAAGGTGACCGCCTCACCGAGATCATCAACCTCTGCAACTCCACCCACTGCCGGGTGCGCATGCTGTCTGACCCCCAGGCCGTGGACGAGAACGGCAACCCCGTAGCCGCCGGTTTCCGTGAGCTGAACACCGCCGACTTCCTTTCCCGCGACGAGATCCAGCTGAACAACGCCCAGATCTCCGAGTACCTGCACGATAAGGTCGTGCTGGTTACCGGCGGCGGCGGTTCCATCGGCAGCGAGCTGTGCCGCCAGATCATGCGCTACCAGCCCCGCCGTCTGCTCATCTTTGACATTTATGAGAACTGCGCCTACGAGCTGGAGACCGAGCTGCGCAACAAGTACGGTGCCGAGGCCCCCGTCATCACGCTCATCGGCTCCATCCGCGATAAAGCCCGCCTGGATGAGGTGTTCGAGACCTATCATCCATCGGTCGTCTTCCATGCGGCCGCCCACAAGCATGTGCCGCTAATGGAGATCAGCCCCGCCGAAGCCGTCAAAAACAACGTATTCGGCACCAAGAATCTGCTGACTTCCGCCGCCGAGCATGGTGTCGAGCGCTTTGTCCAGCTTTCTACCGACAAGGCTGTCAACCCCACCAACGTTATGGGCTGCACCAAACGCCTCTGCGAGATGCTGATTCAATCCTTTGCCAGCGGCACCGACATGAAGTGCGTGGCCGTGCGCTTTGGCAACGTGCTGGGTAGCCACGGCAGCGTTATTCCGTTGTTTGAGGAGCAGATCAAGCGCGGCGGCCCCGTCACCATCACACACCCGGATATTGTGCGCTACTTTATGACCATCACCGAGGCCGCGCAGCTGGTGCTGCAGGCCGGCGGCCTGGCCAAGGGCGGCAGCATCTACGTGCTGGATATGGGCGAGCCCGTCAAGATCATGGACCTGGCCACCCGGCTGATCCGCTTCTACGGCTACGAGCCGGGTGTAAATATGCAGGTCAAGATTACCGGCCTGCGTCCCGGCGAAAAGCTGTACGAGGAGCTGCTGATGGACGCTGAGCAGGACAAGATGCTCAAGACCGCCCACAACAAGATCTTCATCGCACCGCCCATGGACATCGACCTGGAAAAATTCTACACCCAGCTGCAGGAGCTGAAAGTTTCGGCCCACCACAACGATGACGCCGTAGTCGAATGCCTGCAGGAGATGGTGCCCAGCTACCATCCCAACCGCCGCGTGCGCGCCGACCACACCGTCGTTGCTGCCAGCGGCAACACTATGATCCTTTCCCGCGAGGAGCTGGACAAAGCCCGCAAACTGCATGGCGCAAAGGGGGAATGATGCCATGTACCAACGCTATGTAAAACGCATCCTGGATTTTATCCTGTCCCTGGCCGCCACCATCGTGCTGGCCA
This sequence comes from Oscillospiraceae bacterium, assembly GCA_025758045.1. Classification (NCBI taxonomy): domain Bacteria; kingdom Bacillati; phylum Bacillota; class Clostridia; order Eubacteriales; family Oscillospiraceae; species Oscillospiraceae bacterium. Next base: position 2,574,270 of record CP107208.1, read on the forward strand.
TTCCCATGGGTATTATTGCCCTGTGGATCAAAGCTGATTCTCCCGGCCCGGTATTTTTCAAGCAGCGGCGCGTCGGCAAGGGCAAGACCCACTTTAACATTTTAAAGTTCCGCACCATGCGCGGCGATACTCCCCACGATGTGCCCACGCATCTTTTAAAAAATGCTGACAGTTACATCACCAAAAGCGGCGCGTTCCTGCGCAAGACCAGCCTGGACGAACTGCCTCAGATCTACAACATCCTGGCAGGGCAGATGAGCATCATCGGCCCGCGCCCCGCGCTGTATAACCAGTACGACCTGATCGATGCGCGCGATAAAGCACATGCCAACGACATTCGTCCAGGCCTGACCGGCTTGGCGCAGATCAACGGCCGCGACGAGCTGCCTATCGATGTAAAGGCCAAATATGACGGGGAATACGCCACTCACCTGACCTTCGGCATGGACCTGAAGATCTTCTTCCACAGCTTTTCCTACGTGTTCCAGCGCCGCGGTGTCGTCGAGGGTGGAACTGGTTCTATACAAGAGCCAAATGAACAGAAACCGTCAAATTGACGGATGAATTCCCCACTGTTTTACTGGGCAGTGGGGTTTATTTTGCTCAAATTTAAAAAATATACAAGAAAATCTCGCTTTTTTCGTTAAAATATGTTGCAAAAGTCAAGCTAATTGTGTAAAATATACATCAAGAGCTTTTGATTTTCGGGCAAGATGGCCAACGGCAATTTGCCCACAAATATCTGAAGGGGAGCACATACTATGGCGAACAGGGTCTTCCAGAACGTGGTGTACCAGATGAAGGACGCCGTCGACCGCGTGGTCGGCGTTGTTGATGAAACGGGCACCGTGATTTCCTGCTCAGAGCTGGGGCAGATCGGTGAGGTGCGAGAAGGCGTAGCTGCTGCCCACCAGACCGCCGGTGATGCTTTTGTGCGCGACGGCTACTCCTACCATCAGTTCTCCAATGCCAAGCATAACGATTATGCTGCATTTGTGGAGGGCACTGATGAAACGGCCGAGCAGTTTTCTGCCATGCTGTCGATCAGCCTGCAGTGCATCAAACAGTATCACGACGAAAAATTTGACAAGACAAACTTTATCAAAAACGTCGTGCTGGACAACATCCTGCCCGGCGACATCTACGCCAAAGCGCGGGAGCTGCACTTCGTCTCCGACGTGCAGCGCGTTGTCCTGCTTGTCCGCGTGACCTCCGGCAACGATATTTCCGCTTACGATGTTGTCAGTGGTCTGTTCCCGGACAAGCAGAAGGACTTTGTCTTTAACATCAGCGAGACGGACACCGTGCTGGTCAAGGAGATCAAGCCCGACAACAACACCCGCGATATGGAAAAGCTGGCCGCATCCATCGTGGACACCCTGCAGGGCGACCACTACATCAAAGCGGTCGTCGGCATCGGCACCCCCATCGGCAACATCAAAGATCTGGCCTCCAGCTTCAAAGAGGCCCAGATTGCTATGGAAGTCGGCAAGGTGTTCGACACCGAGCGTCAGGTCATCAGCTACGATCACCTGGGCATCGCCCGCCTGATCTACCAGCTGCCCACTACATTGTGCGAGGCCTTCCTGCGCGAGGTCTTCAAGCAGGAGAGCATCGACTCTCTCGACGCTGAGACGCTGTTCACCATCCAGCGCTTCTTCGAGAACAACCTGAACGTTTCCGAAACGAGCCGCGGCCTGTTCGTACACCGTAACACGCTGGTCTACCGCCTGGAGAAGATCCGCAAGCTGACCGGCCTGGATCTGCGCAACTTCGATGACGCCATCGTCTTTAAGGTAGCGCTGATGGTCAAAAAGTACCTCTCCGCCAACCCGGCCAAGTATTGATTTCCATAAATTCACAAAGATTTCAAAAAGTCCTGCTGCTACGCACAACAGCAGGACTTTTTTAGCATTTTGCATACAGAAAAGTGCTTGACCGTAACACCCCGGCATGGTATCCTATTATATGTATGACTGTAACCATCCACAAGAAGTCACAAGGGCATGGGAGTTAAAACCAATGATCGAATTTGAACACGTTTCAAAAACTTACGAGACGCACAACGACGAAAACGTAGCGCTCGATGACATCAATATCCAAATCGAGGACGGCGAGTTCGTCTTTATCCTGGGCCATTCCGGTGCGGGCAAATCCACCTTCCTCAAACTGATCCAGATGGAAGAAAAGCCCACCGAGGGCCGCGTCATCATCAACGGTCAGGACCTTACCAAGATGAAGCGCCGCAAGGTGCCGTATCTGCGCCGCCAGATGGGTGTCGTCTTTCAGGATTTCCGCCTGATCCCCACCATGACAGTGTACGAGAATGTGGCTTTCGCCATGCGCGTGACCAACATTCCTACCAAAAAGATCAAATCCCGCATCCCATATGTTCTGTCCCTGGTCGGTCTGGAGGATAAGATGGACCGCCTGCCGGACGAACTTTCCGGCGGCGAACAACAGCGTGTGGCGGTAGCCCGCGCCCTGGCCCACGGCCCCAAGCTCATCATTGCCGATGAGCCCACCGGCAACATCGACCCCGAGATGTCCATGGACATCATGCAGCTGTTTGAGGCCATCAACAAGGTCAACATCACGGTGGTGGTTGTCACCCACGAGCACGAGCTGGTACATAAGCTGGCCCGCAAATACAACAACCGCGTCATCGAGCTGGCCAACGGCATGGTCGCCTCGGACACTTCGCACCCCGAAGTTGCCCGCCGCTACGCTGCCCACATGGCCGAGCGTGAGAACGGCTACGATGAGTACGAAGATTACGATGATGAGGAATAAATAAGAGGGGATACCATGCGTTTTTCCAGCTTTACTTATCTGGTCGGCCAGGGCCTGCACAACCTGCGGGCCAACCGGCTTATGACCTTTGCTTCCATGGGCGTACTGACCGTCTGCATGCTGCTGATCGGCGCCGCCTACCTGCTGGGTGTCAACATCGACGCCATGGTCGAGTATATCGGCGACCAGAACGAGACCGTTGTCTACATGGACCAGGGGGCCAGCGATGACCAGATTGCCGCCGCTGACACCGCCATCCGCAGCACTGAGCACGTGGTGGGCGTCACCTACATGTCGCCCCAGGACGTGCTGGCAGTTTACAGCGACATGCTGTCCTCCTACACCAACCTGCAGGATGCTTTCGCTAACGATAACCCGTTCTACCCCAACTACCGCGTTGTGGTGGACAGCCCTGATAACATCGAGGCTGTTTCCCAGCAGCTGCGCCAGATCGATGGTGTTTACCAGGTCAACGCCCCGCTGGAGATGTCCAAGGTCTTCGTCTCGCTGCAAAAGGTCGTTTCCTACGCCTGCTACGGCATCGTGCTGGTGCTGGCCATTGTCAGCATCGTGGTCATCAACAACACCATCAAGATCACCGTCTTTAACCGCCGCAAGGAGATCAACATCATGAAGCTGGTCGGTGCCACCAACGGCTTCATCCGCTTCCCGTTCTTTGTCGAAGGCGTCACCTCCGGCCTGATTTCCGCGGCACTGGCCTCCGGCATCATCTGCGGCGCTTACTATGCCCTGACCCGCTGGTATGCCGAGAACCCTTCCAATCTGTCCCAGATGTTTGGCGGCCAACTGGTGCCGCTGGCTGACGTCTGGTACTATCTTGTCGGCGGCTTTGCGCTGCTGGGCTTCGTGCTCTGCGGCATCGGTACCGCCACCAGCATCCGTAAACATCTGAACGTCTGATTTACGATTTACTGAAAGAGAAAACAGAGGAACAGAAAAGCCAATGAGAATTTCCCGTCGTTTCAAACGGATCGTTTCCGCTATGCTGGCCACCGCCCTGGCCTTTACCATGACCTTCTCCACTGATGTCATGCCGCTGGCTGACTCCAAGCAGGACCAGCTGAAGGCTGAGGTCTCCGCCAAGCAGGCTGAGCTGGACAAGGTCAACGCCGCGCTGAAAGAAGCGCAGAGCAACAAGGAAAACGCCGAGGCCATCAAGAGCCAGCTGGAAGAACAGAAGAACCTGATTTTAAGCCAGATCTCGCTGCTCAGCGACCAGATCACCGACCTGCAGGAGCAGATCTACCTCAAGCAGACCGAGATCGACGATAAGCAGATCGAGGTCGACAACAAACAGGCCGAGTATGACCAGCGCTGGTCCGATTTCAAACAACGCATGGGCGCTATGCAGATGCTCAACGACGGTGGTTCCATCGCACTGCTGTCCAGCGCCACCAACCTGTACCAGCTGCTAACCTTTGCTCAGACGCTGGAACAGATCAGCAGCAAGGATCAATCCATCTGCCAGGATTTGGAGAACCAGCGCGCCGATTTGGAGAACCAGCGCACCGAGCTGGAAAATGCCAAGGCCGAGATGGAAGCAACCCAGGCCAGCCTGGAGGAGCAGACCACCCAGCTGAACAGCAAGCAGGATGAACTGGCCGTCAATATCGCCCAGGCCAACGAGGATCTGGACGAAGCCTCTGCCCAGCAGGAGGCCGCCGAAGCGGCCGCAGCCGAAGCCCGCAAAAAGCTGGACGAAGCCACCGCCGCCCTGGACTCCTATCTGGAAGCCCAGAACAAGAAGTATGGCAACGCCTCCATTACCTGCTCACTGGACTTCGGCCGCCCGCTGGCCACCTTTAAGTACATTTCCTGCTACTTCGGCGGCGGCGGTCACCGCGGCACTGACTATGCAGCCCCCGGCGGCACCGAGATCTACACCATCGCTGATGGCGTCGTCACCGCCGCCACCTACCATTACAGCTGGGGCTACTATGTGCAGGTCTACCATGGTACCGATTCCAACGGCAATACCTATTCGACCCTGTATGCTCACATGAACAGCGCCCCCGTGGTCAGCGTCGGCCAACCTGTCTCCAAGGGCCAGCTGCTGGGCTATGTCGGTACCACAGGCAATTCTACCGGCAACCATCTGCACCTGGAAATGAAGGTCAACGGTGTGTTGACCAGCGTCACCAACTACATCTCGTAAGGGGAGGGAAGTCCTGATGAAACCCCAAAAACATAAGCCAGCCGTGCGCATTTTCTGTCTTGTTATTGCGGTCGTTATGATTATCAGCCTTTTCTCCAGCGTTCTTTTCAGTCTGGCCTATGCTCTGTAAAAGACCGCACTATTTTGTAAGGAGCCATCTGAACCCATGAGCAAAAAAATTAGTCTCGGCGTTACCATCACCATTGCCTTGATCGCTATGGCGGTCACTTTTTCTCTGACGATGGTTGTCTCGATGAATATGTTCAACTCCACCGTGTCCAGCGTCAAAAGCAAGGAGCGCCAGTACAACAAGCTGGCCGAGATCGACCGTTTTGTCCGCTCCAACGAGTATTTCACTATCAACGAGGACACGCTGAACGACACCTTGGCCGCCGGTTACATGTTGGGCATCAACGATAAATACGCCCGCTACTACACCGCCAAAGCTTACAGCGAGCGCCTGGCTGTTGAGTCCGGCAAGCTGACCGGCATCGGCGTGGCCGTCGTCAACGACCCGTCCTCCGGCTACGGCCGCATCACCCGCGTCTACGGCAACTCGCCCGCCAGCGAGGCCGGTCTGCAGGTCGGCGGTTACATCACTGCCATCGGCGATATGTCCACCAAGTCCATGACCGACACTGCCTCCCTGACCTCGGCCCTGCTGGGCGAAGAGGGGACCACCACCACCATCACCTACCTGACGCCCGACCGACAGGAGCAGACCGTCGACCTGGTGCACAGCAACTACCGCACCACCACCGTTTCCAGCCAGATGATTGGCGACACCTGCGGCTATGTCCGCATCGACGCTTTCTCCTCCGGCACGGCCAGCGAGTTCCGTTCTGCTGTGGACAACCTGCTGAACCAGGGCGCTGCCAGCTTCATCTTCGACGTGCGCGACAATATCGGTGAGAACCTGAACGCCGCGCTGGTCTGCGCCGACTACTGCGTGCCTTCCGGCGTCATCGCCCAACAGGAGGACAAGGACGGCAGCATCACCTTGCTGCGCATGTCCGATGAAAACGAGGTCACCGTGCCCATGGTCGTCCTCGTCAACGGCAGCACCTCCGATGGTGCCGAGCTGTTTGCCAATGCCCTGCGCAAGATGAACAGCGCCACCATCGTAGGCACCCGCACCGCCGGTAAGGGTGTTGTGATGAGCGACGCCCAGAGCTTTTCCGATGGCTCCGCCGCCTACATCACTATCGGTCTGCTACTGGACAACGAGGGCCAATCCTGGAACGACCTGGGCCTGACCCCTGATGTGGACGCTGCGCTGTCCTCCGACGAACAGAATGCCTATTACGATTACACCGTCGACACCGACCCCCAGATCAGCAAGGCCCTGAACACCGCCAAGATGCTGTCTGGCCAGAACTGATTTTCCCGAATTTTCCTGTGCTGAGAGGAGTCCGCTTTGCCTACCCTGACCGATTTGTCTACCATCCGCGACCTTTGCGCACGGTATGATTTTGCCCTGTCCAAAGGCTTTGGCCAGAATTTTATCATCAACCCCGGCATCTGCCCTCGCATTGCCGATGAGGCCGGTATCGGCCCCGGCTGGGGTGCGCTGGAAGTCGGCCCCGGCATCGGCGTGCTGACCGAGCAGCTTTGCAAACGCGCCGATAAGGTCGTTTCCATCGAGGTGGACAAGCGCCTGCCGCCGCTGTTGAAAGAAACGATGGCCGATTATGACAACTTCAAGCTGGTGCTGAACGATGTCCTCAAGGTCGACCTCAAAGCCCTGCTGGCCGAGGAATTCGGCGATAAGCCGGTGGCTGTCTGCGCCAACCTGCCGTACTACATCACCAGCCCGATTCTGATGCGCCTGTTAGAAGAGAAACTCCCCATCGAGAATATTACCGTCATGGTCCAGAAAGAGGCCGCACAGCGCCTTTGCGCTGCTCCTGGTACCCGTGACGCTGGTGCCATCAGCTATGCGGTGGCTTATTATGCCGAGCCAAAGTTGCTTTTTACCGTACAGCCCGGCAGTTTTTACCCGGCCCCCAAGGTCACTAGCGCGGTCATCCGCTTGAACGTCCGCAAAACACCTGCGGTTGAAGTGCCGGGCGGAGATGAGAAAGCTTTCTTCTCCCTGATCCGCGCCGCCTTCTCTCAGCGCCGCAAGACCGCCGCCAACGCCATCTCCAACGGTCTGCAGCTGCCAAAAGCCACCGTCCTCTCCGCCCTGGAAGCTGCTCACCTGGACCCCCGCTCCCGCCCGGAACAGCTGACTCTGCAAGACTACTGCGCCCTGCAAGCTGCTCTTCAGGCTGGGAAATAATCTACTTTTCCAAAAAATCGCAAACAAAACGCCCCGGAACACAAACCGTGTTCCGGGGCGTTTGGAGCTAGTAACAGGAATCGAACCTGCAACCTGCTGATTACAAATCAGCTGCACTGCCAATTGTGCTATACTAGCGGGTACTAGATAATAATAACACAATTGGCTGTTGTTTGTCAATGCTAAACTTACAGCAGCGCGATGCCCGCCTTCTCGCAGGCGGCTACGGTGTCGTCGTCCCACAGGCTGACCTGCACCTCGCCTACGTGTACCTTACCCAACAGCAGCATGCACAGGCGGCTCTGGCCGATGCCGCCGCCCATGGTCAGGGGCAAGGTGCCGTCCAGCAGCATCTTGTGGAAGGGCAGTTCCGCACGCTGCGGGCAGCCGGCTTCTTCCAACTGGCGGCGCAGAGATTCCGCATTGACACGGATACCCATGCTGGAAAGCTCCAGCGCACAGCCCAAGGGCACATGCCAGAAGAGGATGTCGCAGTTCAGCGCCCAATCATCGTAGTCCGGGGCGCGGCCGTCGTGGGGCTTGCCGCTCTTGAGCTTGCCGCCGATCTTCATGATACAGATGGTGCCATGCTCCTTGGCAAAGGCGTTCTCGCGCTGTTTGGGGGTGTAGTCCGGATACATGTCCTCCAGTTCCTGGGTGGTGATAAAGGTCACATCGCGGTCCAGGTGGATATTTTTCAGCTCTGGGAACTTCCAGCGCAGCTCATCCGAGGTCGCGCAGACAGCATCCACAATATCCCGTACAGTGTCCTGCAAAAAGTCCAGCGTGCGCTGGTCGGCGGTGATGACCTTCTCCCAGTCCCACTGGTCGACATAGATGCTGTGCAGGTTGTCCAGTTCCTCGTCGCGGCGGATGGCGTTCATGTCAGTCACCAGGCCCTGGCCGGGGCGGAAGCCGTACTTGTACAGGGCGTAACGTTTCCATTTAGCCAGGCTGTGCACCACCTCAGCCTCCTGGTTCAGGCAGGGGACATCAAAGGCGACTGGGCGCTCCACACCGTTCAGGTCGTCGTTCAGGCCGCTGCCCTGCATGACGAACAGGGGAGCGGTCACGCGCTTCAGGTGCAGGGCCATGCAGATCTTTTCCTGAAAGATGGTCTTGATCAGGCCGATGGCTTTCTGTGTGTCATACAGGCCCAACAGGCTTTGGTAGTTTTCCGGCAGAGTGATCTTGCTCATAGTTCATTTCTCCTTTAGCGTATTTACTTTCCCTATAACTTAAGCCTTGGCAAACTGGCTTTCGTACAGCTTGGCGTAGAAGCCTCCGCGGTCCAGCAGTTCGTCGTGGGTGCCGCGCTCAATGATATTGCCGTCCTTCATCACCAAAATCTGGTCGGCATTTTTAATTGTGGACAGGCGGTGGGCCACGATAAAGCTCGTGCGGCCCTTCATTAGTTCCTCAAAAGCATCCTGTACCAATACCTCGGTACGGGTATCGATGCTGGACGTTGCTTCGTCCAAAATCAGGATCGGCGGGCGGCGTAGCATCACGCGGGCAATACAAAGCAGCTGGCGCTGGCCCTGGCTGATATTGCCTCCGTCCTCGGCCACCTCGGTATCATAGCCGTTGGGCAGGCGGCAGATAAAGCTGTGGGCACGTGCCTTTTTGGCTGCTGCGATGATTTCTTCCCGCGTGGCATCGGGCTTGCCGTAGGCGATATTCTCGGCAATGGTCCCGGCTTTCAGCCAGGTCTCCTGCAGCACCATGCCTAGGTTGCCGCGCAGGCTGTCCCGCGTCACGGTGTCGATGGGATGGCCGTCCAACCGCAGGGTACCGCCGTTGATCTCGTAGAACCGCATCAGCAGGTTGACCAACGTGGTCTTTCCGCAGCCGGTGGGGCCAACCAGAGCAATACGCTGGCCGGGCTCCACTTTCAGGTTCATATCCTCGATCAAGGGCACATCCGGCACATAGCGGAACTTCACATGCTCAAACTCGACCGCACCGGCACCGTGGGGCAGTTCCACCGCATCCGGGGCATCTGGCAGGATGGGCGTTTCATCGATAAAGTCAAACACACGCTGGGCGCAGGCCAAAGCGTTCTGGAACTCGGTCATGACATCCGAAATATCGTTGAACGGCTTGGTGTACTGGTTGGCGTAGTTCAAAAACACGGACAAATCGCCGACCGTGATGCCACCTGCGATGGCCGCAAACGCGCCCAGCACGCCGACCGCGGCATATACCAGCGCATTGACAAAGCGGGTGCAGGGGTTGGTCATTGATGAGAAGAACACCGCCCGCACGCCGCAGCTTTGCAGGTCCAGGTTGATCTTATCAAAGCGTTCTTCGGCGCGGCTCTCGTAGCCAAAGGCACGCACCAAATGCTCGTTGCCGACCAGCTCATCCACCAGGCTTGTCAGCTCGGCGCGGGTCTCGCTTTGCACCTTAAACATCGAGTAGGTGTGGGTCGCAATAAAGCGCGCCACAAAAATCGACAGCGGCGTCAGCGCCACGACCACCAGCGCGATGCGCCATTCAATGAACAGCATCACGCCCAGCGTACCGCAGATGGTCAGGATGCCGGTAAACAGCTGGGTGAAGCCCAGCAGCAGGCCGTCGCTGAACTGCTCCACGTCGGTGGTGATGCGGCTAATGGCATCGCCGGGACGGTGGGCGTCCATATATTTCAGGGGCAGCTGTTCCAGCTGCTCAAAGGCGCGCACACGCATATCGCGCACGACGTGGAAGGTAATACGGTTGTTGACCACGTTCATCAACCACTGCGAGACAGCCGTGCAGGCTACTGTGCCCGCCATGGCAATGGCCAGCTTGCCCACGCCGCCAAAGTCTACCTGGCCGGGGCCGATAATATGGTCTACCGCCTTGCCGGAGATGACCGGAGCCAGCAGGGTAGTGACCACAGTAACCACGGCCAGCACCAGCGTCAGCACCACCAGCCCGGCATAGGGGCGGATCAGCTCCAGCACACGGCGGAGCGTGCCCTTATTCACTTTCTGTTTCCGCTTACTCATAAGGTCTTCTCCACCTCCTCTTTGCTCAGCTGGCTCAGGCAGATTTCTTTGTAGACCTCGCAAGTCTTCAGCAAATGGCTGTGCGTGGCGTCGCCGGTCAGCACGCCGTCATCCAGCACCAGGATGTGGTCGGCGTGCTGCACGCCGGCTGCACGTTGGGAGACGATGAATACCGTCATTCCTTCGGTCTTTTCTTTAATAGCCTTGCGCAGGGCAGCGTCGGTGGCAAAGTCCAGTGCCGAGGCACTGTCGTCCAGAATCAAAACCTTCGGCTTCGGCACCAGCGCGCGGGCAATCGTCAAACGCTGGCGCTGGCCGCCGGAAAAGTTGCGGCCTGCAGTCTCCACGGGCGCATCCAGCATACCGGGCTTGGTGCGCACAAAGTCTGCTGCCTGGGCAATTTCCAGTGCCTGCCAAATTTCTTCGTCGGTGGCATCGGGGGCAGCCCAGCGCATGTTATCGCGGATGGTACCGGTAAACAGCACGGCCTGCTGGGGCACAATGCCCACCATGCGGCGCAGCTGGGTAAAGCCGTACTCTTTTACATTGTGGCCAAACAGCGACACCGTGCCGGTCGTTGCATCATAGAAGCGGCACACCAGGTCGATCAAGGTCGATTTACCGCTGCCGGTACCGCCGATAACGCCAATGGTCTCGCCAGGCTTAGCCGTAAAGCTTACATTGGTCAGGCTGGGCGCACCGGCGCCGTTGTAGGCGAAAGTCACGTCGTCAAACGCCACAGCCGGGGCAGCGGGTTCTGCATCCAGCTCTGCGGCAGCAGGATCAGGCATCGTGGTGTGCGTGTTCAAGATCTCGTTCACGCGCATACCGCTGGCCAGGGCGCGGGTCACCGAGATGACCAGATCAGCCAGGCGCAGCAGGCTGACCAGAATTTGGTTCATATAATTGATGAGCGCGATGATCTCGCCCTGGGTCAGTGCGCCATTATTGACCTCGTGGCTGCCGCGCATCAGCAGGGCAATGATGGCCAGGTTGATGACCAGGTAGGTCAGCGGGTTCATCAGGGCCGAGATGCGGCCTGCCATCGTCTGGATGCTGCGCAGGTGGTCGTTGGTCTCTACAAAGGCGGCCAATTCGTCCGCCTGGCGTGAGAAGGCACGCACCACACGGGCACCCACGTAGTTTTCACGGGTCAGCAGGGTGACCTTGTCCAAGCCGTTCTGGGCCTCATGATAGATGGGCACCGTGGCGCGCATAATGAGATAAATAATCAGCGAAATAACGACCGTTGCCGCAATAAACAGCAGGGTTAACCGTGAGCTGATGGTGTAGGCCATGATCAGCGCGCCAATGACAATGAACGGGCTGCGCAGCAGCAGGCGCAGCGTCAGGTTTACGCCGTTCTGCACCTGGTTGATGTCGCTGGTCATGCGGGTGACCAATGTCGGGGTGCCGATGCCGTCCAGCTCGCTGTAGCTCAGCGTGTTGATATGGCGGAACAGGTCCCTGCGCAGCGCGGTACTGAAGCCCAGCGCCGCTTTAGCGGAGAAGTACTGGGCCGTCAGGCTGCAGGTCAGGCCGATAGCTGCCAGCAGAATCAGCAGACCGCAGCGTTGCCAGATGAACACGGCATCGCCATTTTTGATACCGGTGTCGATAATGCTCGCCACCACCAGCGGCACAAAAAGTTCAAAGGTTGCTTCCAGCATTTTAAACAGGGGTGCCAGAACAGCCTGCTTTTCGTAGCCCTTGATGTAGCGCATCAGTTTGTGCATGTTGGTATCACCTCATACTCGGATTTTGCAGACTTTTTTATTATAACACATCGTGAAGCGTTTGTCATTCCATGTTTTCCCTTGTTTCGAGGATTATTTATGCGTCGAACGTCTATACTGACTATAGGAAAAATTTAGGAGGCGCCAGAATGCTATTTCGTTCTTATAAAGGGCTGTCCCGCGGGGCCTCGCGCACGGTGCGCACGGCGCTGCGCCTAGCCGGGCAGCAGGGCTGCGCCACGGCTGATACCGGGCACCTGCTACTGGCCATGCTGCAGACAGCCCAGGGTCCTGCAGCGGATTTTCTACGCCGCAAGCGCGTTACCACTGCCTCCTTGACAGAGGCCGCCCCCAAACGCAGCGGCACCGGCCAGCCCCACCGCCTGCGCAAAAACGACCTTTCCTCGGACAGCCGCAAGGCCATCGAGTTTGCCATTTTGGGTGCCCATGCATCCAGCGCCGCCAAAGCCGAAAACGAGCACCTGCTCTGCGCCATGCTGGAGGACACTGCCTGCACGGCCAGTATCTGGCTGGCGGCCGCAGGCATCGAGGTGCCCCAGGCCGCGCGGGAGTGCCGCCAGCTTTCCGGCCAGATGACACTGCCCGTACAGCCCCGGATGAGCACCGCCCGCAGCGGCCGCCCCAGTGAAAAGTACGGCCGCGATCTGACCCGCCTGGCGCAGGAGGGCCGCCTGGACCCGGTGCTGTGCCGGGAGGAAGAGCTGGAACGCATGGTAGAAATTCTGTGCCGACGCCAGAAGAACAATCCCTGCCTGCTGGGCGAGCCGGGCGTTGGCAAAAGTGCCCTGGCTGAAGCGCTGGCCCAGGCGATTGCATCCGGCCAAATCACCCCGGCACTGCGCGGCAAGCGGGTGCTGGCACTGGACATGGCCTCGATGGTAGCGGGCACCAAGTACCGCGGCGATTTTGAGGAGCGGTTCAAGAACCTGCTGGAAGAACTCTACCGTGACCGCAGCACCATCCTTTTTATTGATGAGATCCATCTTATCGCCGGGGCCGGTGCGGCCGAGGGGGCCATCGATGCCGCCAGCATCCTGAAGCCGATGCTGGCCCGGGGCGAGATCCAGCTCATCGGTGCCACCACGCCGGAGGAATACCGCAAGACCATCCAGAAAGATTCCGCGCTGGAGCGCCGCTTTGGGAAAGTAATGGTAGAAGAGCCCACCCCCGAAAACGCTGAAAAGATTTTGCTGGGCCTGATGCCCCGTTACGAGCGTTACCACTGTGTCGCCATCCCACCCGAGACGATTCACGCCGCCGTGGAGTTAAGCGTGCGCTACCTGCCGGGGCGTTTTTTGCCGGATAAGGCCATCGACCTGCTGGACGAAGCAGCCGCCGCACTTCGCATAACCGACAAGGAATCCTCCGGCCGCAGGGTGCTGACGCCGCGTCATATTGCCCGGGTCGTCAGCAAGGCCAGCGGCGTCCCGGCCGAGCGGGTAGGGGAAGCCGAGCGGGAGCGGCTGAACCAGCTGGAAGCCCGCCTCAGTGCCGAGGTCATCGGCCAGCCCGCTGCTGTTTCTGCTGTGGCCGCTGCCATCCGCCGCAGCCGCACCGGCCTGCGGGAGAACGGACGTCCCATCGGTGCCATGCTGTTTTTAGGTCCCACCGGCGTGGGCAAAACGCAGCTGGCCCGCACACTGGCCAAATGCTGGTTCGGCAGTGAGAAATCCCTGCTGCGCTTTGACATGTCCGAATATATGGAGAAGCACACTGTCGCCCGCCTGCTGGGCGCGCCGCCCGGCTATGTCGGCCACGAGGAAGGCGGCCAATTGACCGAGGCCGTGCGCCGCCGCCCCTACAGCGTGGTGCTGTTTGACGAGATTGAAAAAGCGCACAGCGACATTCAAAATCTGTTGCTGCAAATCTTGGAGGGTGGCTCTTTGACAGATGCCCAGGGGCGGCGGGCGGATTTTTCCAACACTATTATCCTGCTTACTTCCAATCTGGGTGCCCGCTGCCTGTCCGGGCAGACAGCCCCGCTGGGTTTTGGTACTGCGCAGACCGAGCGCTCCCGCCGCAGCAAACAGGCGATACAGGAAGCCAAGGATTATTTCCGGCCCGAACTGATGGGCCGCCTGGATGAAGTCGTCGTCTTTGATCCACTCGGTCCCGAACAACTGGCTGGTATTGCCGACCGCCTGTTGCGTGAACTGGAAGTCCGCGCTGCCGGGCAAGGGTATCTGCTTACCCATACTGCGTCCGCCGCCAAAGTGCTGGCAGGGGACACTGTGCCGCCCTACGGTGCCCGCGAACTGCGCCGCAAGGTCAGCCGCGCCGTCGAGCAGGCCCTCGCCGACCGTATCGCCGCCGGCACCGCCCACCCCGGCACATTGTACACCGCCGATGCCGACGCCGACGGTCATATCATCCTGACCGAAAGCGATTCGGCTTTGTGCGTATAAATATAAAAATAAAGGCTCCCCTCAAGGGGAGCCTTTATTTTTAATACCCTTTTAATCTTACGGCTTCACGCTAAATTCCTGCTCGCAGTACACGCAGCGGTACTTTCCGCTGGGGGTCAGCGCAAAAATATGGTCACAGCCTTCCTCAATCGAGGTAATGCACCGCGGGTTCTTGCACTTGATGACATTGACCAATCGCTTGGGCTGCTCGGGGCGGCTCTTTTTCGCCACGTGGCCATTCTCGATGAACGTAATACTGATCTTCGGGTCTACATAGCCCAAAATATCAAAGCTCAGGCCGCTCACGTCACCCTCGATTTTGATGATGTCCTTCTTGCCACTTTTCTGGCTGCGGACATTCTGCAGCAAGGCCACGGTGGCGTCGCTCAGCTTTTCCAGCTCCATCAGGTGGTACAGGGCCAGGCCGGTGCCTGCGGTGATATGGTCAATGACCACGCCGTTCTGAATTTCATCAACCTTCAACATCGAAAGCTACCTCCCCAGTTTTAGGATCTTTCAAGCCAAGCAGCGTCATGATCAGGGCCATGCGCATATGCACGCCGTTCTGCACCTGGTCAAAGTAAGCGGCACGCGGGTCATCATCCACATCCAGCGTGATCTCATTCACACGGGGCAGGGGATGCAGCACCGCCATGTCGGCCGGGGCCAGATCCAGCTTTGCCTTGGTCAGCACGTAGCTGTTCTTCAGGCGGATGTAATCTTCCTCGTTGAAGAAACGTTCGCGCTGCACGCGGGTCATGTACAGGATGTCAAGCTGGGGCAGGGCTTCTTCCAGGCTGCGGGTCTCGACATACTCAATGCCGTTGGGCTCCAGAATTTCGCTGATGATGTAGTCCGGCACACGCAGTTCTTCGGGCGAGACCAGCACAAACCTCATGCCCGGCAGGCGGGACAGGCTCTTGATCAGGCTGTGCACGGTGCGGCCAAACTTCAAATCGCCGCAGAAACCGATGGTCAGGTGGTCCAGGCGGCCCTTGCGCTGGCGGATGGTCATCATGTCCAGCAGCGTCTGGGTGGGGTGGCTGTGGCCGCCATCACCGGCATTGATGACCGGGATGCGGCTGTAGCGGGAGGCACGCAGCGGGGCGCCCTCTTTGGGGTGGCGCATGGCGGCAATGTCAGCCACGCAGCTGACCACGCGGATGGTATCAGCCACGGTCTCTCCCTTGCTGGCGCTGGAAACACCGGCATCGGGGAAGCCAAGCACCTGGCCGCCCAGGTTCAGCATAGCAGCCTCAAAGGAAAGGCGGGTACGGGTGCTGGGTTCATAGAACAAAGTGGCCAGGCGTTTGCGGGCCGCTACGTCGCGGTAAGCGGCCGGGTCCTCATGGATACGGTCGGCAAGGTCCATCAGACTGAGCGTTTCTTCCAGCGTAAAGTCCGCCGGGTCGATCAAATGTCTCATACACATTCCCCTTTATTCAACGGTCTATGATCTTCTCGGCAGCACCGCACCTTGCATTGTGCAGCACTGCTGTATGTCAAAGCGGTCGCCCGCCTGAACACCATTACAAAAGCTTGCGCACCATCGCAAAATCAAAGAAATCAGTATAATAAGTTTGGCAGCACAGCACCGGTTTGCACAGGCGGGAGTAGCAGATCTCCTCCAGCTGCAAAAGCGCCTGTTCGGGGCGCAGGGCCAGCTGGCGGCGGATGCCTGCCGGGCCGGACACTGCATGCAGGTGGGCCACAGTCTCCGTCACTTCAGTATGGCAGTGGCGGGCGGCAATATCAAAAATGGGCTGGCTGAAATCAATGCCTTCCAGCCGCTTATTGTCAAATAAAGAAAGCGGCAGAATATCGGTGGAAAACAGCACCGGCGTATCATCCGCCATCACGCGGCGGCGCACAAACACCAACGTCTGCGGGGCGTCGGTGGGCAGCTGCAGCTTTTCGGCCAAAGCGGGGGAGGCGATTTCCCGCGTTACGCTCAAGTTATCGCTGCGGGGTTCCTTGCCAATAGTGCGGATCATTTTATAGAATTCCAACTTCTGATCCATGCGGTTTTTCAGCTGCACCACATCCCGGTTTACCAAGGTGCCAATGCCGCGCACACGTTCCAGGTAGCCGTCGCGCTCCAGCTCGCTCAGGGCGTCGCGCACTACCGTGCGGCTAACCCCCAGATCGGAAGCCAGCTCCAATTCACTGGGCAGCTGGGCAGCACCGCTATAGCGGCCATTTTCCAGTTCCTCCAGCAGGCGGGCAGCCGTATGCTGGCTGCGCAGCTCACCGCCCAGCCGGTTTTCGGTCTGTTTATTCATCGATCAAATTCCTTTCGGGCCCGACATACGTCTGCCAGGCAGCATTTATCGCAGTAGGGGGTGGTGCGCGCCGTGCACACCGCGCGGCCATGGTCTACCAGCCGGTGGCAGAAATCACTGCCTTCTTCCGGCGGAATGATCTTCCACAGTTCCTTTTCGACTTTTGCCGGTTCCTTAATGCCGTCCACCAGGCCGATGCGGTTGCACAGCCGGATGCAGTGGGTGTCAGTCACGATGGCCGGCTTGCCGAACACATCCCCCATAATCAGGTTGGCGCTTTTGCGGCCCACACCGGGCAGGCTCAGCAGCGCGTCAAAGTCGCTGGGCACTTTGCCGCCGTATTCATCCCGCAGCTTGCGCATACAGGCAGAAATATCCCGTGCCTTGCTGCGCCCCAGGCCGCAGGGTTTTACAATGGCTTCGATTTCTTCCGGTTCGGCCGCTGCCAACGCTTCCACACTGGGATATCTGGCAAACAGGTCCTGCACCACCACGTTTACACGGGCGTCGGTGCACTGTGCCGCCAGCCGTACCGACACCAACAGCTGCCAGGCGTGGTCATAATCCAGCGTACATTCTGAGCGGGGGTATTCTTTTTTCAGCCTATCAATACAGATCCGTGCGAGTTCTTTTTTAGTCACAGGATTCGCTCCGTTTCGTTTTCTTCTCTTGATTTTACCACGATGCGCCCTTTTAATCAAGCGCAGAAGTATGATGTTTTGGTACATATCCCCCCATGTGTTTTCCTGAATCGCCGATACGGCAAAATTTTCCCGTAAAACACAGTTTACATCGGCCTTTTATCGGTGCTGCCTTGATTTCACCGCCAAAATCACCTATAATTTAATGATAAGAATTTCTATTTTATGCGGCATACACGCCGCAGCATTTTTAGCTAAATTTATAGTAAGTAAAGGAAATCCACCATGGAGCCATTGGCACAGCGTCTGCGCCCCCGCACTTTGGATGAAGTCTGCGGACAGCAGCATCTTTTAGGCAAGAATCAGGTTTTCCGCCGCACGGTCGAAAGCGGCCATATCCCCAACATGATCTTCTACGGTCCCTCCGGCGTAGGCAAAACCACTGTGGCCAGCATCATCGCTGCAGGCAGCGGCATGAAACTGCACAAACTTAACGGCACCACCGCCTCCACCAGCGACATCAAGTCGGTGCTGAACGACATCGGCACCTTGGGTACCGACGGCGGCATCCTGCTGTATCTGGACGAGATCCAGTACTTCAACAAGCGCCAGCAGCAAAGCCTGCTGGAATGTGTAGAGCAGGGCACCGTCACCCTGATTGCCTCCACCACCGAGAACCCATACTTTTATGTATACAACGCGCTGCTTTCCCGCTGCACGGTGTTTGAGTTCAAGGCACTGACCGCCGCCGACATCCGCCAGGGCTTGCAAAACGCCGTAGCCCGCCTGGGGGCCGACGACCAGACGCCGATTTTGATCCCGGACGACGCGCTGGACTACCTGGCCCAAAGTGCGGGCGGCGATATGCGCAAAGCCCTGGGCAACCTGGAGTTTGCCGTCACCGCTGCGCCGATCGAGAACGGCACCCGCACCATCGACCTTTCCATGGTGCAGCAGGTAGCCGTGCGCACTGCCATGCGGTACGATAAGCTGGGCGACGACCATTATGATATTGTCTCGGCTTACCAAAAGTCGATGCGCGGCTCCGATCCGGACGCCGCCCTGCATTATCTGGCCCGCCTTCTGGAAGCCGGTGACCTGCCCAGCGCCTGCCGCCGCCTGATGGTCTGCGCCTGTGAGGATGTTGGCCTGGCCTGGCCGCAGATCATCCCCATTGTAAAGGCTGCCGTGGACATTGCCAACGCTGTCGGCCTACCGGAAGCTCGGCTTCCGCTGGCCGATGCTGTGGTATTGGTCGCCACGGCACCCAAATCCAACTCTGCCCACAATGCCATCAACGCCGCCGTCGCGGATGTCCAGGCAGGCCGCACCGGCCCCATCCCGCGTCAGCTGCAAAACAAACACTATGACGGCGCCGACGCCAAGGTCAAGGGCCAGCATTACCTCTACCCTCACGATTTTCCCAACCACTGGACCGCCCAGCAATACCTGCCCGATGCCATCAAGGACCGCCGCTACTACGAACCCGGCGACAACAAAAACGAGCAGGCTTTTGCCCAATACTGGAAGATGATCAAAGGAGAATAACCATGTCCACCCTCCACTGCGAAAACGTTACGTTTCCTTCCTCTGACAGGAAACATACCTCCTCGGCCGTCATTTATACCTGCCCGGACGTGCCCGTGCGGGCAGTCATCCAGCTCAGCCACGGCATGTGCGAGTACGTCCGCCGCTATGCACCGATGGCGGATTTCTACGCCGCCCATGGCATTGCCCTGGCAGGCAACGACCACCTGGGCCACGGCGACACCGCCCAGGCAGGGGAGCACGGCCACTACGGCGAAAAGGACGGCCGCTTTCATCTGCTGGACGACCTGCATACAATGAACAGCCTGCTGCACGAGCGTTTTCCCGGCCTGCCCATCATCCTGTACGGCCACAGCATGGGCAGCTTTTATGCACGATGGTACGCTGAAAAGTGGTCGGAGAGTATCACGGCACTTATCATTTCCGGCACAGCTGGTCCCAGCGTGATGAACGCCATCGGCCAGCGTCTGGCTGCTCTGATTGCTGCCGTCAAGGGCAATGACGCCGTCTCGCCCTTGATGGTCAATCTGAATTTCGGCAGCTATTGCAAGCGCATCCCGGATGCCGCCTCGCCTAACGCCTGGCTCAGCCGCGACACCCAGGTCGTACGGGATTATGACGCCGACAAG
Source organism: Oscillospiraceae bacterium (assembly GCA_025758045.1). Taxonomy (NCBI): domain Bacteria; kingdom Bacillati; phylum Bacillota; class Clostridia; order Eubacteriales; family Oscillospiraceae; species Oscillospiraceae bacterium. The sequence continues at coordinate 2,593,781 of CP107208.1, forward strand.
CTCTGCACCTTCTCGTTCACCGCGGGCACCTACCGGGAGATGCTGGCCACCCTCAACCACGTCAGCCGCAAAAGCTGGGCTGAGGGAATCGCCAAGGACCTGCCCATCCTGCTCATAGCCGGTGACGCTGACCCCGTAGGCAACTATGGCGCCGGTGTACGCACCGTCTGGGCCATGCTGGGTGACGCCGGTGTACAGGATCTGACCTGCCAGATTTACGAGGGTGCCCGCCACGAACTACACAACGAAACCAACCGTCAGGAGGTATTCGATTACGTCCTGACCTGGATCGAATGCCATATTTAAATTCATTTTATATCGCATTATCGAGAATCCTCGGCTTATACCGGGGATTTTTTATTTTACCTATTGACAATGCTATACCTCGCGTGTATTATTGTATTAGATGCTTAGCACAAACATACAGGAGGCAACCAACATGAATTGGAACATAACCGCCGGGCGGCCAGTGTATGTCCAGCTGATCGAACAGCTGGAGCTGGCGCTGGTAGCGGGGGAATTCCCGCCAGGCAGCCGCATCCCGCCTGTGCGGGAACTGGCCGCCGATGCAGGCGTAAACCCCAACACGATGCAGCGTGCCTTGCAAGATTTGGAAAGTCGAGGCCTGCTGCAGGCGCAGCGCACCGCCGGGCGTACCGTCACAGCCAACGATACCGTATTGCAAGCTCTGCGCCGCAAACGCGCTGTCACCCTAGCCCGGGATTTTCTGCAGCAAATGCACGCCCTGGGCATGACCGCAGCAGAGGTCGAGACCCTGCTGCGGGAAACCGAAACATCAGAAAAGGAGTAACACAATGGAACCTGTATATGAAGTCCACGGCCTGTGCAAATACTATGGCAAAAAGGCCGCGCTGGATGGCGTGGATTTTACCGTAGTGCCGGGTAAATTGGTGGGTCTGCTGGGCCCCAATGGCAGCGGCAAAACGACCCTTATTAAAATTTCCGCCGGGCTGCTCACGGCCGACAGCGGCACCGTCCGTATTGATAAAGCACCGGTAGGTGTCTACACCAAGGCCATCACCAGCTACCTGCCGGACCGCATGGCCCTGCCTACCGAGTTCACCGCCGCTGACGCCGTAAGCCTGTACACTGATTTCTTTGCCGATTTCGACCGTACCAAGGCCAACGCCATGCTGGCCGACCTGCATCTGAATCAGCACGATCGCATCGGCGCTATGAGCAAGGGCACGCAGGAGAAAATGCAGCTTTGCTTAACGATGAGCCGTGCCGCCAAGCTGTACCTGCTGGACGAACCTTTGGGCGGTGTTGACCCCGCCGCACGGGAATACATTTTAAACACCATCCTGCATAACTACAGCGAGGACGCCGCGCTCGTGCTCTCCACCCATCTGATCGGCGATATTGAAAAAGTGCTGGATGAGGTTATCTTCCTCAAAGACGGTTCTGTCATGCGCCAGGTCGGCGTGGACGAGCTGCGTGAGGAGACCGGCACCAGCGTGGACACTTATTTTAGGGAGGCATACAAATGCTGACGAAACTTTTAAAATATGATTTCAAGGCCACCGGCCGCATCATCCTGCCCATCGCGGGCGGCGTGCTGTTATTAAACTTCGTCTCGGACCTGCTGGGGCATTATGTCAACAACACCGGCCATACGATGCCCTGGGTCGGCGTTTTTATGGGGCTGCTCACCCTTGCCACGTTTTTGGGCATGCTGGCGGTGCTGGCCATCTGCTTTTTTTCCAGCGTGCAGCGCTACTACAAACTGTTGGGGGAACAGGGCTACCTGATGCTGGCCCTGCCGGTACACGCCTGGCAGCACATTGCCGCCAAGCTCATCTGCGGCGTCGTGTGGACGCTGTTCGGCTTTTTCTACTTTGGAATCTGCGGTACGCTCACCCTCTCGGCACTGGACGGCGACAGCTTTTCCCTTACCGGCGTAAACATCCAAGATGTTCCGCTCCTGCTGTTATTCTTCCTCCTGATTCTTGCACTGATTGCCGGTGCCCAGCTGCACGCTTACCTGGCCTGCGCCTATGCGGGGATGTTTACCCAGCATCGGCTGACCATCAGCATCATCAGCTACTTTGTAATTGGCTTTATCGGACAAATGCTGAGCCTTGTCGGCACCATTGTTTTTGCCATTAAAGTATATCCGTCCCTCGATAACATCGGCAGCATGGTCGAACTGCAAAACGGCATACTCCTTTCCGTCTGCGTCATCTTCCTGCTCACCCTGTTGGTGGACGCCCTGCTTTGGGCGCTGACTCAGTGGCTCATGAGCAGCCGCCTCAATCTGGCTTGATTTTTCCGTTCTCTGTTCCGATTAATAAAGAAAAGAGCCTGTTTTTTCATGCAATCTCGTATGTTGTTTACTGCATCTTCTAAAACGAGGCTTTCACTTTTTGTCATCTGTACCGTGATGCCCTGTCTGTTTTTGTACAGCTGCATTATCAGCAGTGGATCAGGGGTACACGGCGGCTCGGTGCTGGCGCTGGCGCTCATGTGGTTACCGGGGTCGGCTATCGGCTATGCTGTTATTGCGTTCCTTATTTACAAACATTCCAAAGCCCCCTAAACATAATAAGAAACCCCAGGCAGGAACCGGCCCCCCATAAAAGGGGGTGCAGGCTCCTGCCTGGGGTTTCTTCCCTTATTAATTACTTAATTACTTAATTATACAACAAAATCCCGTATTGCTTCGGCATCGTGCAGGCCTTTGGTGTACAGCTTTTTCAAGGCCCCCTGGTCGCGGGTCAGCGTTTTGACACCGCAGGTGTCGTCAGGTGCAATGATGAGCACTTTGCCCTCGGCAGCCAACTGCTGTGCTTTCTGGATGCCTTCATTATAATGTTGGGCGCGCAGGGCCAGCTGTTCGGCAGCTTTCGGGTAGCGTCGGCGGATGACGCGTGCCAGCTTGCGGTCGGTGCCGTCGGCGCGGATGATCCCGGCGGGCTTTGTCAAAATCAACACCACCTTATCGCAGCCATCGGCAAAGGCCTTGTCCAGGGGGATGGTATCGCCCAAAGCGCCGTCATAGTAGGGGACACCATCAATCACAATGGGCTTGCAGGCCACCGGGATACAGCAGGAGGCCATCAGCACGCGGTAGTCGTCCTGGTGCAGATCACTGCGTGTAAAGTATTTCGGCTTGCCAGTGGTTGCATTGGTGGCAATCATGTACCATTCCGCCGGGTTTGTGTTCATTTTTGCAAAGTTCAGTGGGTTTTCGCCGCCCGCATTGCTGAGCGTCCCATAGATATATTGCAGGTTCAAAAATGAGCCGCCGTGCAGCATGTTGCCCGCGCCCATGTACTGCTTGCGCATCGAGTATTCCTCGTAAAACAGGTAGTTTCGCCCGTGCTGGCCGCTTATATAGGATGCGAGGTTTGCACTGCCAGCCGAAATGCCGATGCCATAATCAAACTGTACATCGTTTTCCATACACCAGTCAAACACGCCCGCCGCATAAATGCCGCGCAGGCCGCCGCCTACGTCGATCACGCCAATTTTTGCCATTTGTTGCTTCCACCTCTCATGCAACAAATTATACACCTGTCACACGCGCAAAGTATCATACAATCTGGCGCAGATGCCCGAAATTTTGTCCTTTTAGGGCATAGCTATTTTAACCGCACGCCGCCACAGCTTCCACCGCCGTTTCCAGTCCGCGGGCAATTTGGCGCAGGTCCATGCTGGGGGTGCCCAGCGGCTTATTGATGACCTGCTCCATTGCATAGGGCACATGGATGAACCCACCGCGCACATTGGGGTACTTTTTATCGATGAGATACAGCAGGGTATACAGCAAATAGTTGCACACATAGGTGCCCGCCGTGTAGGAGACCGCGGCCGGTATCCCGGCATCCCGCATCCGCTGCACCATGGCTTTTACGGGCAGGGAGGTGAAGTAAGCGGTCTCACCGTCCTCCCGGATGGGCACATCCACAGGCTGATACCCGGCATTGTCCGGGATGCGGCCATCCATAAGGTTGATGGCCACTTTCTCCGGAGTGATAGCCGCGCGGCCGCCCGCCTGTCCCACGCAGATGACCGCATCGGGTTTATGCCGCTGCATAGCGTCCTCCAGAACCGCACCGGCGCGGTGGAACCGGGTTGGGACTTCCAGCTTGATGATCTCGGCCCCGGCAATGGTGTCAGGCAGCAGTTTGACTGCCTCATAAGCCGGGTTGACGGTCTCGCCGCCGAAGGGATCGAAGCCGGTAATTAAAATTTTCATGGCAGAGCGCCTCTTTTCGCAGTTTTTGCCATTATAGCATATCTGCCTTTCCATCTCAAGCGCCGTGCCACACCGCACTTTTGCCGTAATCCTCCCCATTTACGCATTTTTTAATGATTCATGAACATTTCTTTACAGATTTATTATAAGTTTTAGTTGACAAACACTCTCCATGCCGTATAATGTATCTTGTGTGTGCATCTATAGGGTAAATCTTTTATGCCCTGACACATTGGCGTTGTATGTGCTGCTTGTAGCGGACCTGTCCACCGGGACCGTGTAACAAACCTTTGCGGGGCGGCATAATTGGCGCTGACTCGTTAAGCGCTTTGTGCCGGCCTAAGGAAGAAACGGTGCGAAAAGCAAGTGCTGTAACGGGAAATTCCGCAAAGGGGGATGCAATAATAATGAATGAGAATCTCATCGTATCGCTGAAAGACATTGTTGTTGATTTTGACGGGCAGAAGGTCCTGGACGGGCTTTCCCTCGACATTCACGACAAAGAGTTCGTTACTTTCCTTGGCCCTTCCGGCTGCGGCAAAACGACCACTCTGCGTGTGATTGCCGGGTTTATTACCCCAAAATCCGGCAATGTCTTTTTTGATGGCAAAGACATCGCCGACCTGCCACCCTATAAGCGCCAGGTCAACACGGTGTTCCAGAAGTATGCGCTTTTCCCGCATCTGAACGTCTTTGAAAATGTGGCGTTCGGCCTGCGCCTGAAAAAGTTACCGGAGGAAGAGATCCGCCCGAAAGTTCTGGAAATGCTGGAGACCGTCGGTCTAAAAGGCTTTGAGCGGCGCAGCATCCATCAGTTGTCTGGCGGCCAGCAGCAGCGTGTGGCCATCGCCCGCAGCCTGGTCAACCAGCCTCGCGTGCTGCTGCTCGACGAGCCCCTGGGTGCTCTGGACCTGAAGCTGCGCAAAGAGATGCAGCTGGAGCTTAAGCGCCTGCAGCGCGAGATGAATATCACCTTCGTTTATGTCACCCACGACCAGGAAGAAGCCCTGACCATGTCGGACACAGTCGTGGTCATGTCCGGCGGCAAGATCCAGCAGATCGGTTCGCCGCAGGATATTTACAACGAGCCCAAGAACGCCTTTGTCGCCCGCTTTATCGGTGATTCCAACATCGTGGACGGTGTGATGCTGCGTGACTTTTTCGTCAACTTCGGCGGTCATGACTTTACCTGTGTGGACCGCGGCTTCAAGCCCAACGAGCCGGTGCAGGTCGTCATCCGTCCCGAGGACGTGCAGATCGTGCCGCCGTCTGTCGGCATGCTGACCGGCCTGGTGCGCGAGGTCATTTTCAAGGGCGTACATTTTGAAATGCACGTGGATGTGGAAGGCTATGAGTGGCTGATCCATTCCACCCAGGCAAGCCAGCCCGGCGAACTGATCGGCATGAACATCGGCCCCGACGAAATTCATATCATGAAGCGTTCGGAGGTGTAAGCGATGCTTAAATCCAAGACCTCCCGCTGGCTGGCCGGGCCGTATCTGCTCTGGATGGCCGCTTTCATCATCGTTCCGCTGTTCATCGTCATCTGGTATGCACTGACCAACGCAGATGGCCGGTTCACGCTGGATAACCTGACCCAGATTGGCCGCTACTCCAGCGTTTTCATGCGCAGTTTGATTCTGGCTGCCGTGTCCACGGCCATCTGCCTGGTCATGGCCTTTCCCGTTGGCTATTTTCTCTCCCGCCTGCGTGCCAACAAGCAGCATATCATGCTCATGCTGGTCATGCTGCCCATGTGGATGAACTTTCTGCTGCGCACCTATGCGTGGATGACCTTGCTGGAGAAGAACGGCCTCATCAACAAGTTTTTTGGCCTGTTCGGCCTCGGACCCTTTAACATGATCAACACCTCCGGCGCAGTGGTGCTGGGCATGGTGTACAACTACCTGCCGTTTATGATCCTGCCCATTTACACGGCCATGACGAAGATCGACAACTCGGTCATCGAGGCTGCACAGGACCTGGGCTGCAACGTCTGGCAGATCTTGTTCCGCGTGCTGGTTCCTTTGACCGGCCCCGGCATTGCCACCGGCATCACCCAGGTGTTCGTGCCTGCGGTCTCTACCTTTATCATCAGCCGTATGCTGGGCGGCGGCTCCAACCTGCTGATCGGCGATTTGATTGAGCTGCAGTTCCTGGGCAATTCCTACAACCTGAACCTTGGCTCTGCCATGAGCCTGGTGCTGATGGTCATCGTCCTGCTGTGCATGAGCTTCACCTCCAGCTTTGATGAGTCCGAGATGGAAGGGGTGATGTAAGATGAACAAAAAGCAATCTGTTCTCTTGCAGCGCACCTATATCATCCTGGTGTTCTGCTTCATGTACCTGCCCATCGCGGTCATGATTGCCTTTAGCTTTAACGAGAGCAAGTCCCGTTCCAACTTCACCGGCTTTACCCTGGACTGGTACAAGAGCCTGTTCCACAACGAAATGATCCTCTCGGCGCTGGGCCTCAGCCTGGTGCTGGCGCTGGTATCCAGCGTGGTAGCTACCGTACTGGGTACACTGGCTACCATCGGCATCAACTCGATGTCCCGCAAAAGCCAGCTCATCATCAACAATATCAGCTATGTGCCTGTCGTCAACCCCGAGATCATCACCGGCGTTTCGCTGATGCTGCTCTTCGTCATGGCGCAGAATTTCGGCATCGGCGGCGAGAGCGGCATCTTCGGCTGGTTCACGCTGTTGATTGCCCATATTACCTTTAATATTCCGTATGTCATCTTCAACGTAGGCCCCAAGCTACGCCAGCTGGACCCCAGCCTGTACAACGCGGCGATGGATTTGGGCTGCACGCCGCGACAGGCCTTCTTCAAGGTCATCATGCCGCAGCTGTCCCCGGCCATCCTGTCGGCATTCCTAATTTGCCTGACCTACTCCATTGATGACTTCATGATTTCCTACTTCAACTCCGGCACGATGCAGACATTGCCCATCGCAATCTACTCGATGACCCGCAAAAAGGTCAGCCCCGAGATCAACGCCTTGTCTGCAATCATCTTTTGCGTCATTCTGGCCATTATCCTCATCTCCAACGCGATGGATTCCCGCGCATACCGCCGCAACCAGAACGCCATCCGCAAGGCGATGCAGGACGAAGGGGGGCGCTGAAGATGAAACTGAAAAAGTTTGCTGCAGCAGTTTCCACTGCCTTGATGCTGGCTGTTTTTACCGCCGCACCTGCGCTGGCTGCTGACGAGATCGAAGTCAACGATGACATTTCCGTCTCCGGCGACTACGACTGGACCCGTTTTGCCAACGACCACATCACCCTGAATGTCTACAATAACGGCCTATACATCTCCGATGGCTCCGATGACAGCGTGAATGTCGTTTCTGCTTTTGAGGATCTCACCGGCATCAAGGTCAACTACACCACCTACGATTCCAACGAGAGCCTGTACGCCAAGCTGAAATCCGGCGGCGTGTCCTACGATGTCATCTTCCCGTCGGACTACATGGTAGGTAAGATGATCAACGAGGGCATGCTGGCCGAGTTGGATATGGATAACATCCCCAACATTGCCGGCGTGGGCGAAACCTATCTCGACCGCAGCTTTGACCCCGGCAACAAGTACAGCGTGCCTTACATGTGGGGCACCACGGGTCTTATCTACAACACGACGATGGTCGAAGAACCTCCCACGAAATGGGCCGACATGTGGGATGTGGAGTACACCAACAATGTGCTGATGTTCAACAATTCCCGCGATGCTTACGCCATCGCCGCCAAGGTAGCCGGCCTGTCGATGAACCCGCAGTCTGTGGACGAGATTACCGCCATCACCGAAAAGCTGAAAGAGCAGAAGAACATCGTGCAGGCTTACGTCATGGACGAAGTCTTTGACAAGATGGAGGGCGGCGAAGCCGCCATGGCCCCGTACTACGCAGGCGATGCCATCACGATGATCGACGAGAATCCCGACCTTGCCTTTGTCCACCCGGAGGAAGGCGTCAACTTCTTCATCGATAGCATGTGTGTCCCGGCCAACGCCAAGCATAAAGAGGCTGCCGAGATGTTCATCAACTACCTGTGCGAGACCTCTGTCGGCCTGGCCAACTGCGATTTCATCGGCTATTCCACCCCGCTGACCGCCGTGTGGGAGGAACTGGACGATGATCTCAAGTACAGCGAGATTGCCTATCCCAGCCAGGAAGTACTGGACAAAGCCGAGGTTTTCAACACCCTGCCGGATGACATCAACGCTGCCATGGACGCCCAATGGAGCGAGATGAAGAGCTACGAGGAGGGCGGCAACGGCTGGATGGTCGTTGTCATGCTGGTCGTTGCCATTGCGATCTCCACGTTCAACATCTGGCGCAAGCTGCGCAAAAAGTCCCGCGATAACTACTGATTTCTCAAAGCGCTCTGCCTCTTTGGCAGGGCGTTTTGCTTTTTGTGCATTTTCGTGCTATACTGTTGGATAAGTTGACTTTGCTATTGACCATAAGGAGAGCACCCTATGTCCGCTGCACCCAAAACCTACACGCAAAAATTCACCGTCTACCGCCACGATGGCGACCATCTCGGCAATGTAAAGCCCGGTGCGTTGCTGCGCTATGCCCAGCAGATCGCCACCACCCACGCCGAAGCCGCCGGGCTGACCGATGAAGTTTACACCGCCACCCGCACGGCCTTTGTGTTGGCCAAACTGGCTTTGCATATTGACCGCACACCCCGCGTGGACGAAGAACTGACCCTTGTCACCCAGCCGGAGTGCTGCAAGCGCGCCGTCAATAAGCGCATCACCCATTTTTACGATGCCGACGGGGCCGAGGTCGCCGTTATTGACAGTCGCTGGGTGCTCATCGACATTGACAAGCGCATCATTCTGCGCAAACACCCTGAGCAGTTTGCCGACCATTGGGCCGAGGATGTGCCCTTTGCACTGCCGATGAAGATGACCAAGGCCGCGCCCGAAGCCTGCGAACTGGCAGGGGAGCCGGTCGCCAGCTATTCTCGCTGCGATATGAACGGCCATCTCAATAATACGCGCTATGCCGATATTCTGTGCGACGCGCTGCCCTGGTCCGTGTGGGAGCAGGGCACCGTGCAGGATCTGCTGCTCTTCTATCACCGCGAGGTCCCGCGGGGTGAATCCTTTACCCTAAGCCGTGCCCGGACCGGCGAAAAGCAGTATTATTTCAACGGCGAGCGCGAGGGCAAGTCCGCCTTTGAGGCCAGCATCACTTTTGCCTGATTTTTTATGTAAAACTTAGAATCTCTACATAAACCCCTGTTACACTGTTTGCAGTAAAACGTGAAAGGGGTTTTCTTAGTATGCTTACCGCAAAACGCGCCGGGCTGTCCGGCACCGCTCTCAAAATCATCGCCCTGGTGCTGATGGTGCTTGACCACATCCATTATTTTTTCGAGTTCACCGGCCTTGTACCGGAATGGTTCAGCATGTTGGCACGACTATCCGCACCGCTGTTTTTGTTCTGCACGGTGGAGGGCTTTGCCCACACCCATGACCGTAAGCGGTACTTTCTGCGCATCTGGGCCATTGCCACGTCCATGGGCACGGTGGAGTTTTTCATGATCTACGCCCACGCCCTGCGCCGGGGCGACGGCTTTTACCCGGCCAATGCAATTTTTCAGCAGTTTATGCTGCTCTGCATCATCTGGCAGGGCATCGACTGGCTGCGCCAGCGCCGGTTTGTACGGGGCGTACTGGCTGCTGCCGCGCCGATCCTCTGGCCGTTTTGCATCGTAGCGCTACTGACGCTTTTTCCCAAAATTCAGGACGCACCGATTGGCTCTGCCGTGTTGGCGTGGGTCATCACCGCGCCGCTGCCTTTGTGGACATCCATCACCGACGGCGGCTGGTCCTACCTGCTGGGCGGTATTGTACTGTATGCGCTGTACAACCACAAGCGTCTGCGGCTGGCGGTGTGGGCAGTGTTCACATTTTTGACGGAGTTTGTGCTGGTCTGGCTGCAGGCACGCAGCTTCCCGGATTTTACTTTCTCGCAGATGCTCACGACCTATTATGAGTGGTTTGCCGTCTTTGCCGTCGTGCCCATGGCGCTGTACAACGGCCAGCGCGGCAGCGGGCATAAGCTGCTGTTTTACTGGTTTTATCCCGCGCACATCTACCTTTTGTACGCAGCATCCTGTCTTGTCTACACACTCACGCAGTAAGGGGTTCTTATGGCCAACATTCTGGCGGTCGATGATGACCGCGACCTGTGTACCTTATTGAAAACAGCACTTGAGCGGGACGGCCATACGGTTGAGACCCGCTGCACGGGTGCCGATGTCACCAGCTCGCTCTGCCGCTGGGCAGACTGCATTCTGCTGGACATCATGATGCCCGGCGAGGATGGCTTTGCCGTCTGCCGCCGCATCCGCGCCCAGACAGAAGCACCCATTTTGTTCCTGACCGCCCGCACCGACGAGCCATCCGTCCTGACCGGGCTCGGCATCGGGGCCGATGACTACCTCGTCAAACCGTTCCGCCTTGCTGAGCTGCGCGCCCGTGTCAATGCCCACCTGCGGCGGCAAAACCGTGCCCCGCAGCATCGGCTGGTGCGCGGCGGCGTCTGCTTTGATCTGGCCGCAAAATCTGCCGCCGTGGGCGGCACGCAGCTGCCGTTCACCAAGTCCGAGTATGCCATCTGCGAGTTTCTTGCCCTGCACGCCGGGCAGACATTTGGCAAAGAGCAGATCTACGAGGCTGTGTTCGGCTACGATGGCACGGCCGATGACACCGCCATTACCCAGCACATCAAAAACATCCGCGCCAAGCTGCGCACCGCCGGGCTGGCCAGCCCGGAAACCGTGCTGAAAACCGTATGGGGAGTTGGATATTTATGGAACGCCGCCGACGCCTGACTTCTTTGCGCAGCGTGCTGCTGCGCTACCTCTGCCTGTGCGGCGGGGGATGCGCACTGATTCTGGTCCTTTGGTGGGGCATTTTTATGCAGCTGATCGATAACGGCTTTCTGCTGTCTGCCACAGCCTCGGCACAAGCCTGTGCCGAGGCGCGTGAAACGGTCGCTTCCATGACGGCAGATACCTTTGACCCATCCGCAATCAGTTCTCTTTGCCGCTATGCCGTCGTCTGTGATGCCAACACAGATGCAGAGCGCGTAACCACCACCAATATGAGCGCCCACCAGCTGAAAACCGCGCTCAACGACCTGCACGGCGGCAGCGGCAACCTGGGGATGATGCAGTATCAGTACATCGTCACCACGGCTGACGGCGCCACCTGCCTTTTGCAGTACGACTACGCCGTGCCCTATGCCGACCCGGCCCTGCGGGAACGCCTGCCGGATTTTCAAACCTGTTACATTATCTTTCTGGTCGTTTTGGTGTTGGCATGGCTGGCCGTAACCACCCACCGTACCGTGCGTACCTTTACGGCAGAGACCTCCCGCATCGACGAGGCGACGCGCCAAATCGCCGCCCAGCACCCCGAAGCTGTTGACGTAGACCACGCGCGCATCCGGGAATTTTCGGCCACGCTGCAAGCCCTGCAGACTATGGGCCAGCAGCTTACCGACAGCCTGCAGCGCCAGTGGCAGCTGGAGCAGCAGCGCACCGAACAGGTTGCCGCACTGGCGCATGATTTAAAAACGCCGCTCACCATCATCCAGGGCAACGCTGAACTACTGGCCGAAAGCGCCGACACCACCGCTCCCGAACTGGACGCCATCCTGCGGGCAGGGGACCGCGCCCAGCAGTACCTTGCCGCCCTGCGCAGTGTGGGCACGGTGCCCGCCGCCCGCCAGCGTACCGACAGCCATGCCTTTGTTGCCGCGCTGGCGGATACGGCCAACGCCCTCTGCCGCCCGGCGAAGCTCCACTTTGTTTTGCAGGAGCAATGGCAGGGCCAGTTTCTCTGCGCCGCCCCGGAACTCAGCCGTGCACTTGAAAACATGCTGGACAACGCCGTGCGCTATACTCCCGCCGGTGGCACCGTCACGCTGGATGTCAGCAAGACAGAGGACACGCTGGTTTTCACTGTCACCGATACCGGCCCCGGCTTCACGCCCGAAGCCCTGCACAAGGCCGGGCAGTTCCTCTACACCGACGCCGCCCGCCCTGGCAACGGCCACCAGGGGCTGGGGCTGTATCTCGCCCGCAGCGTCGCCCAGGCCCATGTTGGCAAGCTGGTGCTTGCCAACACCGGCACCGGGGCGCAGGTGCAGCTTTGCCTGCCCATGCAATAAAAGATAAAGGCCCGCCGAAGCGAGCCTTTGCCTGTAAAATTTCAGTTTTTCCATTCCCGTGCCTGCGTGATGGCCAATCCGTCCGGTTCCACGCGGCACAGCAGAAACAGCACCTTGACCCCAGCCGTCCGGGCTTGTGCCAGTGCTTCGGCAAATTGCGGGTGGGTCGCGGTGTTGGGACGTACTTCGGCCACGCCTTCCATCTGGATGACAAATGCTACCGCACAGTGGTAACCCTGCTGCGCCGCCTTTGCCAACTCGTGCAGGTGCTTGACGCCGCGTAGGGTAGGGGCATCCGGGAAATAGCCGATGCCGTCCACTTCCAGCGTACAGCCTTTCACTTCCAGCAGGTACTTTTCTTCGCCTTTTTCCATGTAGAAGTCAATGCGGGAGCCGCCGTAGGTATACTCCGGCCGCACCAGGTCATACCCTTCCGTTTGCAGCCACTCCTGCACCACCTTGTTGGGGGCCTGGCTGTCGATGTTGACCCACCCCAGGCTTGGCTTGTACACTGCCACCAGATCATATTTGGTTTTGCGGTTCGGGTTATCGCAAACTTCCAGCCGCACATCCGCACCGGGCAGCAGCAATTCTTTGCAGCGCCCGGTGTTTTTTACGTGGACGGTCTGCATCGCACCGTCTACTTGCACCTGCGCAATGAAGCGGTTGGGCCTGCTCACAAACTGACCGCTGATGATCGTGTTATATTTCAAAGTAAAACCTCGTTTATGATAAGCATTATGTCTCACATCCAATATTTATTATAGAGGATACGCCCAAATCCTGCAAGGCGGCAGGGGACTTTCGCAGACACATTGTAATTGCCCCTGCCGTGTGGTAGAATCAGGTAAAATAAAAGATCATTGCAAACGAGGTGTATTCGATGAATGAGCCAAACCGTCCCCTTTGGCAGATTATTCTTGCTGCCGCAGTTCTTTTCGGCTTCTTCGTGCTGTTAACGGTCATACGTACCTCTAAAACCGATACCACCCCAGAACCAACCCCCACCCCGGCAGAATCTCCCATCGCTGAGGAACCCGCCCATACCCCCGCACCAACGCCCACCGAGTCGACCGCCGAAACCACCACACCGGAAGAACCTGCCGAAACCACCGCACCAGAAGAGAACGGCGAGCTATTCTCCAAAGACTACATCGGCTCGGGATATAAGACCATTTATAACACCTATCTCAAAGCTACTTCCAACACCCTCGAGTACGGACTGACCGCAAAGGGGGACGGCTATTACATCGTAAACGACACCGAGGACGCCGTGGAAATTTTGCAGTATGACCGCGAGTCCGCCAACGGCAGCTGCGGTCTGTATGTATACGAGCGCTGCGAAAAGGACGCCTACGGCGGCTGGTCTCGGCAGGAGGCCCAGATTTTGAACATCTACGCCTATCGCTACTGGGAAGACATCGCCGTCGCCAGCGGAAAAACAGGCTGGAGTGATGCCCCCAGCCGCGAGTACAGCGAATTGACGGGGGAGTGACCTCTGCGGGCCGCACCATACCATTTCCACCCACGGATCTGCACGGCACAGCCCCAAATGTGAACATTTTGAAAAATGACAAAAAAATTACAAAAAAATGCTTGTAGCCCTATTGACATCTGGTGACAAAAAGGTTACAATTTAGTTGCAAGTTAGATAACACCCCAAGTTAAATAACTTTACCACATTTTTCATGTGTTCTTCTCCTCCTTTCTTAAACCCCGCCCCTCCCTCAAGGGCGGGGTTTCCTTTTGTTGTGTAGTCTTTTTTTCAAAAAACACTTGCGTCGGCGAGACAACTATGCTATACTTAAACTTGCATGAGATTTCAAAGGAGTGCTAACTATGAACTGGTATGAGATTGCTCTCGGCGTTGTTCTGATCGCCGTTTCGCTTCTGATCATCGTTTTTACCCTTGCACAGGAGCAGAAGGGCCAGGGCCTGTCTGCCGCCATCATGGGTGATAACACCGCTATGGCTGCCGGCCGTGAGCGTAGCGTCGATGCAAAGCTGGCTAAGCTGACCAAGATCTGCGGCATCATTTTCTTTGTCGTCACGCTGGTCGCTTGCGTTCTCAGCGCACGTCTGTAAGGTAGTTTACAATGCAATAAAAACCGGTCCGCTCCTGCGCACATTGGTGGTGTAAGGCGGGCCGTTTTTTATGGGAAAGTTTCGGGGCATTTGTGCCCAAACAGGAAGGGCCCTGCCGGACGACAGGGCGACGTAAATCAAAGGAGTAACTATGACACCCTTACAAAAAAATATCCTTGCCGCCGTCAAGCGCCGCCCCATGACGCTGCGCGAGCTGCAGAACAACCTGCAGGTGGATAATTCCCGTCTGCGCACCTCTGTCTCCGCCATGGTCGCCACCGGTGAACTGGCCATGAAAAACGGCACCTACGTGCCCGGTTTTGCCACCTACGAGAACCCCACCGCTCCCGGCGGCAGCATTCCTTGCACGCTGGTCAAGCTGGCCGCCCGCTTCGGCTTTGCCAGCCGTGATGACGGCGAGGGCGACATTTTCATCCCCGGCCGCGCCCTGCACGGTGCCATGCCCAACGATAAGATTCTCGTCAAGCTGTTCGACCATCCCCGCGTGGAAGGTTCCTCTGAGGGCGAAGTGCTGGAAGTCACCGTGCCTAACAACCGCTTTGCCGGCACAGTCTGCCTGTCCGAGGATGGCCGTCTGGCCGTCGAGCCCGACGGCTGCCGCGATGTCAAGTTCCTGCTGGCCAAGCAGGGCAGCGAAGGCGTGCACCTGGGTGATAAGGTCGGCTTCCTGATTACCCACCGCGGCGAGCGTCATAACGCCCACCGCGCTGCTGTCGTCGAGAAGTTCGGTTCCTCCGACTACGCCTCCGAGTGCGCCAAGGCCATCCTGTACGGCCGCAACGTCCGCCTGGAATTCCCGCCGGAGGTCCTGGAGGAAGCCCGTACCTACGACAACGCCACCATCGACCAGGCCGAAGCCGCCCACCGCATGGACCTGCGCGCCATCCCCATCTTCACCATCGACTCTGCCGAGACGAAGGACATCGACGATGCCATTAGCCTGCAAAAGCTGGAAAGCGGCGGCTACGAGCTGGGCGTCCACATTGCAGACGTCAGCCATTACGTCCGCCCCGGCTCTGCGCTGGACAACGAGGCCTACGAGCGTGCCACCAGCATTTACTACGCCGACAAGGTCATCCCCATGCTGCCCACCCAGCTGTCCAACGGCATCTGCTCGCTGAATCCGCAGGAGGACCGCTTTGCCTTCTCCTGCCTGATGCGCCTGGACGAGCAGGGCAACATCCTGGGCTACAACTTCGTCAAGTCCGTCATCCGCAGCCGCGTCAAGGGCGTGTACAAAGAGATCAACGCCCTGCTGGAATCCATGGCCGCTGAAACTACCGAACCTGTTGAAGCCGACGAGGCCGCCGGACCGATCGATCCGGAGAAGCTGAACGCTCTGAAAGAGAAGTACGCCGAGGTACTGGAGCAGCTGCCCATCATGGACGAGCTGTACCGCAAGCGCCTGGTGCTGCGCAAGCAGCGCGGCGGCATGGAGATTGAGTCCGACGAAGCCAAGCTCATCATCGATGAAAACGGCCGCTGCGTGGACATCGTCAAGCGCGGTCGCGGAACTTCCGAGTGCATGATCGAGGAGTTCATGCTGCTGGCTAACCAGTGCGCCGCCAACGCAGGCCGCACCAACAAGGTGCCCTTTGTCTACCGTGTGCACGAAGCCCCCGATGCCGAGAAGATGGAAAAGCTGTCTGCCACGCTGCTGGCCTGCGGCCTGAACGCCAAGTTCAAGAATCCCATCCCCACGCAGCTGGAACTGGCTGCCCTGCTGGACGAGACCCGCGGTCAGCCCATCCAAACCCCCGTACACACCGGCATCCTGCGCAGCATGCAGAAGGCCCGTTACGCCCCGCAGCCCTTGGGCCACTACGGCCTGGTGCTGGCGGACTACGCCCACTTTACCAGCCCCATCCGCCGTTATCCTGATCTGGCCATCCATCGCATCCTCAGCGAGATGCTGCTGGGCGCCAACAACGCCCAGATGACCAAGGACTTCACCGACTTTGCCGCCCGCGCCAGCGAGCAATCCAGCAAGCAGGAAGTCACCGCCGTCCGCATCGAGCGCGACGTCGAGGACCTGTACAAGGCCGAATATATGCACAACCACCTGGGCGAGGTCTATATGGGTACCGTGGCCGGCATCACGCCGCGCGGCGTCTTTGTGGAGCTGGAGAACACCGTTGAGGGCTTTGTCCCCGCCGCCGAGCTTTGCAAGGGTGAGCCGCAGGTCGTGGACGGCGTCAGCATGGTCGACCCGCTGACCGGCCGCACCTGGATGCTGGGCACCTCGATGAAGGTCCGCGTGGCCGCCGCAGATGTTGCCCTGGGCCGTATCGACTTTGAGTATATGGTCGAGTGATTTTCCTTATTATAAAAGCTCAATAATCTCAAAGAGCCTGAACAGCTTGTGTAAAGCAATCGTTCAGGCTCTTTTTTATTGCACTTTTTCTATTTTGTTCCGTTTCTCAGCGCAGCATGGCCGTGATGCTGCGGTTTACTGCCTGCGTTTTGTCGGCATCTTCAAACTGCAGCCGGTGTCCGGCATCCGGCACGATCAGGCAGGGGATAGCCCGTGCCTTGCAGAACTGCTCAAGCTGGTCCGCCGCCAAGTGGGCATCCTTGGTGCCCACCACCGCGCCGAACACATCAGCACCCTGCGGCAGTTCCTGCAAAGTTTCCTCCAGCGGCGTCAGCAGAAAGAACCGCGGCCGCAGCCCCAGCGCCTTCGCCGTACGCACCGCGCAGAGCGTCCCCAGGCTTTTTGCAAGGAAAGCCACATCGGTATAGTCTGCAAAACGAACGCCGGAAAGCCGTCCCAGAATCGACGGCAGAGCCAGCTCCGCTGCGCGGCCCATATCGGCCGTGCCGTCAAAAGGCACACCGGCGAAATCCAGGCACAGTGTCCCGTACCCGCGCGTCGTATAAAACGCCAAACAATCCTGCATCAACTGCTGGCGGCAGGTATACCGTATTCCCGGAAACGCGATAACAATTCCTCTTTTCATCATAAAACCCTCCCACGACAAATAAAAAACGCTGACAGCATAACACTATCAGCGTTCTTTATGGCGGAAAGAAAGGGATTCGAACCCTTGAGGGCTTTAGGGGCCCTACACGATTTCCAGTCGTGCGCCTTAGACCAGCTCAGCCATCTTTCCATATTCAGTTGCGCGTCTCTCAAGAGCGCTTTAATATAATATCAGTTCAAGGGATAAATGTCAAGGCTTTTTTACAATTTTTTTCAAAAAAGTACAAATTTAAAAAATCGCAAGTTTTGCACTTGCAAAACACATTCGTTCGTGATAAAACATATTGAGAATAAGATAAAGGGGATGTATTTTTTCGTGTATTCCATATTTCGCAACTTGGCCATTATTATTTTAAGTGCTAAATTTTGCGGTCTGGCCGCCCGTAAATGTAAGGCGCCCCAGGTCGTCGGTGAGATTCTCGCCGGTCTGCTCATCGGTCCCTGCCTGCTGAACCTCGTGCAGATCAGCGACACGATCTCGGTCTTTGCCGAGATTGGCGTTGTGCTGTTGATGTTCTCCACCGGCCTTGGCACCAACCTGAAAGAGCTGCTGCGTGCAGGCCCCATCGCTACGCTGGTCGCTTGCATCGGCGTGTTTGTACCGCTGGTAGGCGGCACGCTGCTGTATGGTGCCTTCTTTGGCCTGGGGGAGATCGGCAGCCCAGAGTTCTACCGCGCACTCTTCATCGGCACGATCATGACCGCCACCAGCGTTTCCATCACGGTGGCCACCCTGCAGGAGTTGGGGCAGTTGAAAGGCTTCCTTGGTACCACGATCGTCAGTGCTGCCGTTATCGATGACGTCATCGGTATCGTCGTGCTGACCTGCGTCATTGGCGCCAGCTCCGGTACCGGTACAGGCCTGGGCGCTGTGCTCATCAACACGGTGTTGTTCTTCCTGGTTTCTATCGGTGTCGGTGTGATCATTCACTATGCCATGAAATGGCTGGACAAACGCAACCCCCACACCCAGCGCATCACCGTTGTCAGTATCGCTTTCTGCTTTGCCATGGCCTATATTGCCGAGCAGTACTTTGGTATTGCCGACATCACCGGTGCCTACATTGCCGGCATTGTGCTGTGCGCCATGGACGATGCCTCCTACGTTGAGCGCCGCATCGACATCAGCAACTATGTTATCTTCGCCCCTGTGTTCTTCGCCAGCATCGGCCTGAAAACCGACGTCAGCGGCCTGACCCCGGAGATCCTGCTGTTCTGCGTTTGCTTCGTCATCGTTGCCCTGCTGACAAAAATTATCGGCTGCGGCTGTGCTGCCAAGATCTGCGGCTTCAACTGGCCCGACTCTCTCAAGGTCGGCATTGGCATGATGACCCGCGGTGAGGTCGCCCTGATCGTCGCCCAGAAGGGCCTGGCGGTCGGCATGGTAGATTCGGTCTACTTTACCGCCGTCATCCTGCTGATTGTTGTTTCTTCCGTCGCAACCCCCATTGCGCTGAAACTGCTCTTCCACAAGTATCCGCCGGTTCCGCATCCGAGCCAGTTGAAAGCTGAAAAAGCGTAACGTCTAAAAAATCAGCCGTTCCCACAGCAGGGAACGGCTGATTTTTTGTCATCAATAGGATTCGTGGCGTACAAAGCCGCCCAGTTCCTCGGTGGTGGTAAGGCCCTGCGCCAATGCCTTGCTGCGCATAGCGGCGTAAAACTCGGCGTCGGTGGCCTGCCTGTACGGCTCCAGGAAGAAATAGCCAATGCCCAACGTGAACATACAAAGCAGAATCCAGCCGGCAAACGAAAGGCCAAGCACAAAGTAGTGGAACTTTTCACCGTCCATAATGTCTTTGCTCAACTGCATGGCGCGGGTGGTCGTCATGTAGGGGTTTTCTGCCAGTAGATAGGGGACCAGCGCGTAGCAATAATCCCAATAAATACCGGGAACCACAAAAAGAAGCGTGCCTACAAAAATTTTCAGATTCTTCAAGAACTGTACCTTGACCACGTTCATGTACGGCGTGCGGAATACGCTTGTCACCGTAGCAGCAGGGGAAAGTGCCTGGCGGCTTTCCATAAAGTAGCGGTCACGGCCGACCTCCAGCGGGGCAGTCACAAAAATCGACCACAGCAGGGAGATCACCGCGGCCAGCACAGCGACGACCAGAATCGTCATAAGCATCTGATACGAAAGGCTGTCCAGGTAGTTTGCCACACGGTCATAGGCCGTATCGCTGCCCGTGACGGTGTCCATCGTATAGCGGGAACCGCCCGTTGAGGCGCTGCTGCCGCCAACACCGACGAGCCCCAGCACCAGGCAGATCCAGAAACATCGCCAGTAGCGGCCTCGTAGCGCCTGCTTAGCGTTTGTCTTTAATAAAGAACATGTCCACATAATTTTTGCACCTCCGTGTATTTACCTTTCATTATAGCAAATATCACGGTAAAAGCAAGGAAAACAAAAACAAAAGGCTCTAAGCCGAAGCATAAAGCTTTGATGCGGATATGGGATTTTCCCGCGCACTAAGCAAAGCCCCACTGGGGCTTTGTTTGCCGCCTGCGGACGGCCGTGCTGTTCAAATCCTCTTCACCGCAAAGCCAACAAGAAAGCCCCGAACCTAAGTTCGGGGCTTTCTTGTTGGTGCGGATGAAGGGATTTGAACCCACACTCTTTTAAGGGAACTAGAACCTGAATCTAGCGCGTCTGCCAGTTCCGCCACATCCGCATATTCTGTTGTACCCGTTGCCCGGGCGACGCATATTATTATAGCGGACACATATCGGAATGTCAAGCGCTTTTTTAGAAAAAATCCGATTTTTTCCAAAAAAAGCTGCAAACCAAAACCGCAGGGGCTTTTCCCTGCGGTTTTCAGCGAATCTTACTTTTTACCAACCAGAAAATCCGGCAGCGGACGGCCGGTCTTGCGCCACTGATAATACTCAGCGGTGGCAGCAAACTCAACGTCACCGGCAGAGTTCAGGGCCGTCTCGACGGAATCCTGAATGACGCCGATGATGAAGCCAACGCCAACGACCTGCATGGCAATGTCATTGGAGATGCCGAACAGCGAGCAAGCCATAGGAATCAACAACAGCGAACCACCGGCCACGCCAGAAGCACCGCAGGCGCCCAGAGCAGACATGATGGAAAGCAGGACAGCGGCAGGCACGGAAACCTGCATGCCCAGCGTGTTGGCGGCGGCCAGCGTCATAATGGTAATGGTGATGGCGGCGCCGTCCATGTTAATGGTAGCGCCCAGCGGGATAGAAACGGAGTAGACGTCCTTATCCAGGCCCAGCTTCTCGCACAGGGCCATGTTGACGGGGATGTTGGCAGCTGAGCTGCGAGTGAAGAAAGCCGTCAGGCCGGACTCGCGCAGGCAGCGGAAAACCAGTGGATACGGGTTGCAGTGCAGATAAATGAAAATGATCAGCGGGTTGATGACCAGAGCCATCAGCAGCATGGTACCCACCAGCAACAGCAATAGGCGGCCATACTGCGTAAAGATGGACAGGCCGTTGCTGGCCACATTGGTGAAAACCAGGCCCATGATGCCGAACGGTGCCAGGTTGATGACCCAGCGCACGATTTGCGAAACGGCGTCCGAAGTATCTGACAAGAACTTTTTGGTGCCGTCCGTGGCGATGCTCTTCATGGCCAAACCAAACAGGCAGGCCCACATCAGGATGCCAATGTAGTTGCCGTTCATAATGGCACTGAGCGGGTTGGACACGATGTTGGCCAGCAGGGTGTGTAGGACGTCACCCAGACCCTGGGGGATAACGTCAGCTGTGGCGGCCTCGGCCAGAACGAGATTCTGTGGGAACAGCATGCTAGTGATGACCGACAGGGTGGCGGCGATAAAGGTGGTCAGCATGTAAAGCCACACGACTGTGCCGAAACGGCGGTCCAGCTTGGACGACCCCTGGGCCAGTGCACTGGTGACAATGACGAAGACCAGTACAGGGGCAACGCCTTTCAAGGCACCGACGAACAGATTGCCGAGTTCCTCCAGCCAGGTGGCACCCGGGCAGAGCAGCGCCAGCACAGCGCCGATGACAAGGCCGATGGCGATACGCAGGATCAAGCTTGTATCGTTGTACTTTTTGGCAATCGATTTAACTGCCGAAGTGAATGAATTCATGAAATCCTCTTCCCTCTTTTGTTTTTTCATGGCAGCAGGTGCCATGCCCGCGGCAGCCTGCCGCACAGCAGAACCGCGAATGTACCCATTATACAAGGATAAAAAACGGAAAACAAGAGGAGCTTTGATGTGGCTACGTTGTTTTTGTGCTTTTTTTGCCGAACGAACGACAAAAAATGTCGAAAAAATGTTTTTGTAGAGAATATCGATGTGCATGAATGGCGGACAAACATGAAAACTTTAAAGTCCTATTTGTTGATACAACGTATATTTTTAAAAATTTCACAGAAAGTTATACTTTTTTGCAGAAAACGCTTGACAATTTGGTATGTGTCCGCTATAATAATATGCGTCGCCCGGGCAACGGGCACAACAGAATATGCGGATGTGGCGGAACTGGCAGACGCGCTAGATTCAGGTTCTAGTTCCCTTAAAAGAGTGTGGGTTCAAATCCCTTCATCCGCACCAATAAAAACCTCGAATTTAGGTTCGAGGTTTTTATTTTTTATCATTTTAAGTCCATACATAAAAATACAGTGCATACCGCAAATAAACCATGGTATGCACTGCGTCTTTTTAGTTTAGGTTCTCAATCATCACTTCCTCAACCGCTTATAATACTGCCGATACTGCTGCGGTGAAAGTCCCGTGGCGTCCTTAAATACACGGCGGAAGTGTGCTGTTGTCAAAAAGCCTGTCTTTTCGGAGATGTCCGAGATGCTCTCGTTGGTCTTTTCGATCAGGTTTTGCGCAGCCTTGATCCGCACGCCGTTGATATACTCGATCAGGCTCAGGTTGATGGACTTTTTAAACAGCCGGCTCAGGTAGTACGGGCTGATGTAAAACTGGCTGGCAATGCCGGTCAGGGTCAGTTTTTCCGCGTAATGCTCGGCGATATAGGTCTGAATCTGCTCCACGATATGGTTGCTGACGCGGCCGCTTTCGCCGCCCTGGGCCTGCTGCTGTTTGCACAGGTCCTTCAGCTCCAACAGCAGGGTAGCCAGCAGCATCTTACGCACCGCCTCGCCCTCGGCGCTGGTCTGCTCCTGCAGTTCCAGCAATTGCTGCAGCATCGAGTAGATGTGATTCTGCTGCTTGACCGTGATGTTGGACAGCAGGTGGTTATGCTCCTCGCTCAAAAAGGAGAAGAAGTCCACCTCCGGGAAGATTTCGGCAATCTTGCCCAGATACTCGGCGCTGAAATTCAGCACAATACGGCTGGACGGCGTGTCGCCCACAGAGGCCGTCTTATGGATTTGGTTGTCGCCGATCAGCACCACGCTGCCGGCATTGACGATATAAGCGGCGTCCTCGATAAAATAGCGGCGCGTGCCCTCGATCTCATAGTAGATCTCGTATTTGTGGTGGATATGGAAGCAGGGCATTTCAAAGCCGGTAGCGCGGTCGACGCGCTCAATAAAAAAGTCCATGCGTGGGGAATAGGTATATTCGGAAGCCATACCGGCACCTCATCTTTACGGATATTTTTTGTACGGTTTTCTTTAGAATAGCACAATTCTTGCTACATTTCAAATATTTTTTCTCTATTTCAAGGCAGAATCACAGCCTTTTAGCACTATACCGCACAAAAATTGCCGTTCCAGTGCTTTTCAGCTGCCGGAACGGCATCTTGCTTTTCTATTAGTCTTTTTTGTGGCGCTTTAAAAACGCGCGATACTCACGGTACCAGCACTGAGGGCACAAACTCTGATACTCCACATCATCCACCGTGTCAATGGCCACCTGGGCACCCTCGAACACATACTCGCCGTTAACCTTGCGTCCGTTGCAGATGGCCTTACGGCCGCAGGCACAGATGGTTTTCAGTTCCTCAATGGTATGGGCCAGTTCCAGCAGGCGGGTAGAGCCAGGGAAGCCGCGCATCATAAAGTCAGCACGCAAGCCGTAGCAGATGACCGGGATGCCAAGATCCACCGTGACCAGGAACAGCTGCTCAGCCTGTTCCGGCGTAAAGAACTGGCTCTCATCGCACAGTACACAGGCGGGGGCACCATGTTCGGCCGAGTCCTGCTTGACAAGCTCCACCACATCCATCTCAGGCGTGACAAGTTTGTCCACTTTACAGCTGATGCCCAGTCGGGAAACGATGGAATCCTGGCCCTTGGTATCGACAGCAGGTTTCAAGATCAGCACCCGCATGCCACGCTCTTTATAGTTGTAGGCCACCTGCATCAAGGCGGTGGTCTTGCCGCTGTTCATGGCACCGTAGCGGAAATATAACTTTGCCATTACCCGCTCCTTTATCTTAGTCTTTATTGCGCAGGCGGTAGCCCAGGCTCATCAGGCTGTCGCCCAAATGGACGTTTTCCACCGTAACGCCGGGATACTCGACTGACAGGTCATAGTGGCTGAAGTTCCAGAAGCCCTGGATGCCATGGGTCACCAGCTCACCGGAAAGTTCCATCGCGCTCTGGCGTGGGACGCAAAGTACCGCCACGGTGGGGTGATGCTCGGCGCAGAAGGCCTCCAGCTCGCTCAGCGGGTAGATGGTTGCTCCGCCCATCTCCTTGCCGCACAGTTCGGGGTTGATGTCGAACACGCCGATCAGCTTATATCCGTTGGTATCGCGGCTGATGAAGCTGGACACCGCAGAACCCAGGCGGCCAGCGCCGATCAGGATGGTGGGCAGCTTTTCGCCGTCGCTAAACAGCAGTTTGCCGATCTCTGCCCGCAGCACATCCACCTTATAACCGATGCCCTGCTGGCCAAAACCACCGAAACAGTTGAAGTCCTGGCGCACCTGGCTGGCAGTGGTGCCCATCATGTGGGCCAGCTCGCTGGAGGAGATTTTCTCCTTGCCGTCGGCCGACAGGGTCGTCAGGTAGCGGTAATACTTGGGAAGACGCTTGATAACGGGAAGAGATACCTTGCTTTGAATTGCCATGATACTTACCTCACAATGCCGGGATGCGAATGCCCGGAAAGAATCCCTTTTGCTAAATTTATAACTTATTATAAATTGCGCACTTCAAATTGTCAATTTTTTATCTAAGTTTTTTCGTAATTTCTAACCATCGTGTGCAGGAAAGAGCAAAATATTTTCGTTTTTATCGTCTTTTGCAGGCTTTTACGCTGATTCATATGTATCTTGCGCTTTTCTCTTTCGCATATCCGCCCTGCGTTCCGTGCATACTAAACCAGAAAGGGGGCTACTCGCTATGGAACCGACCTCGAAAAAGACCAAGTCACGTCCAAAACTCAACCCAACCGAGAGCGCCGCACTCCAAAGTCTGGAGCATGATCTTATTACCGACAGCGGCACCGTACCTGCCACCAAGGGCCGCCACGCCATCCACTGCCTGACCGTCATCGGTACCATCGAGGGCCACACCCTGGCCCCGGATGCCCAGAAAACCACCAAGTATGAGCACGTCATCCCGCAGCTGGTGGATATTGAGGAGGACCCGGAGATCGAAGGCCTGCTGGTCATTTTAAACACCGTGGGCGGTGATGTGGAAGCTGGCCTCGCCCTGGCCGAGCTTATCGCCGGGGTGAATAAGCCCAGTGCCACACTGGTGCTGGGCGGCGGCCACTCCATCGGTATCCCGTTGGCGGTGTCGGCCCGGCGCAGCTTTATCGTACCCACCGCCACCATGACGGTACACCCTGTGCGCCATTCCGGTATGGTGCTGGGCGTACCCCAGACCCTGCGCTACTTTGAGCAGATGCAGGAGCGCATCGTTGGCTTTGTAGCCAGCCATTCCAAGATCACTGCCCGCCGCTTTACCGCCCTGATGCACAACACCGGCGAGCTTGTGATGGACATGGGCACCGTGCTGGACGGTCGCCAGGCCGTGGAGGAAGGCCTGATCGATGAACTGGGTGGCCTGGGCGACGCACTGCGCTATTTATATAAGGAAATCGAATCCGGCAGGTAACACAGCTTTTTGTGCTATCTGCCAAAAGGGCAGGGGATAACTCACCTGCGGATTTTTCGTTTACAAGCCTCGCGATTCGTGATAGAATAATAGGGAATGTTCGCATGGGCTGACTTTCAGCCCGGTTTAAGATAGAATTCCTATGTAGAATAGTGGGGTAGTAAGAAACATGGCGCAGTCTCGTTCCGGGAAAAGCTCCGGCAACAAAAACCGTTCCTCATCCTCTTCCAAAAGCAAAAGCCGTTCCTCGTCAAGCCGGTCTTCTACAACTTATCGGGCTTCGTCCGGCAAATCGGGCCAGTCCTCTTCGTCCCGCAGCAAAGCGCAGGCATCCCGCCGTGCGCAGCGCCGCGCTGAAACACCCAACCTGGCACGCAGCATCCTGCTGGCCGGGTTAGGTTTGCTGTGTGTTGCCATGGTGCTGGTGCCCGGTCAAAACATGTGGAAGACCCTGCGCGGTGGACTGTTTGGCATTTTCGGCGTTATGACCTATCTGGTCGGGCCGTTTTTGCTGTACCTGGCCTACCTGCTGGCCTCCGGCTACCGCGTCACTCTGTTTGCGGGCAAAGTCGCGCTGATGAGCGTGCTGTGCGCCGGTGTACCTGTCATCTTCTCCAACGTATCGCTGAACGATGCCAACCCTTGGCAGATTATTAAAATGTTGTTCGCCCGCGGGCAGACCAGCTTCTGGGAAGGCGGCGTCTGGGGCGCCCCGGTCGGCGGCACGCTGCTGGCACTGTTTGGTCGCCCGGCATCCAACGTCATCATGCTGCTGGTGTTCCTGCTGGGGCTGATGTTCTTCTTTGCCATCACACCCGCCGATGTGGTGTTGTTTGTCAACAACCAGTACCAGAAGCTGCAGCAGGCCCGCCAGGACCGTGCCGAAGAAGAGACCGCCTACGACACCCAACTGTTTGCCCAGGAGCAGGAGGAAGAACCCATTGAGAACCTGACCGCTCCCGTGCAGGATAATCGTCCGCACCACCCGGCCTACGATGTCATCGCCGACACCGGGCGCATCCCGGTACAGCCCGCCCAACCTGTACAACCGTTGGTGCAGCAGGCCGCGCCTGTAAACCAGCCGGCTCAGCCCGTACAGCCTGCCATTCCTTCGCAGCCTGCCGCCAGTGCTCCGGTCATCCCCAATTACACCCCGGCACCTACTTACGCTGCCTATGCCGCCGCAGCCGGGTACACCCCGGCCAGCTATGGTACGCCTGCTGCCGAGTCGCAGCCCCGTGCTTCCTTTGACGTGGACCTCGGCCCCGAGGCAACCGCTTCTGCCGCCAAAGCCGCCATTGAGCACGATCCGCTGGAGCCTGTCAACATCGGCCCCGGCGGCACCTTCGGCATGGACCCGCTGTCCCATCTTTCTGATACTTCGCACTATCACGCTGCCACGGCCGATCCGCAGCCCGCTGTCCAGCCTGCTGCAGACGAGTTTGAGCTGAAGCTGGATGACCCTGCCGAGGCTGCCCCCGAAGAAGCCGCCGGGGACGAGCTGGACAACCTCATCAGCCGCGCTGTCAGCGGCCACGCGCCCTATTACGGCGAGCAGGATGTCAGCTCCGAGACCACGCTGGATCTGCCGCAGGAATCGGAATTTTCTGTGCCGCTCACTCCAGAGCCGACCTTTGATACCCCGCTGGTGCCGGTAGAAGATGATGCCTCCTTTGGCATCCCCGTAGATGGGGAAGAGGGTGCCTTCACTGGCAACACCCCAGCGGAAGAACCGCATAGCTCTCCCGCCGCCAGCGATGCCCCGGCTATCCCGACCATCGGCGGCAGCTTCTCCGTCAATGAGGCTGTCAGCAACGCCTGGAACAGCGGCCGTCCCATCTCGGATGTTCTGAACGCCCAGCCCGCCACGCCTGTGCCGCAAGCCGCCCCCGTTGTGCCCGCCTCATCTGTTGCTGCTGCGGTCTCTGCGCAGCCCCAGCAGCCCACCGGCACCGAGAGTTCCTTCGTAGTGCCTCAGCGCGGCGAAGCTGCTCATCTGCAGGTCAGCACCAGCGTCGGCAACTCGGCTTCTGCCCCCATCAGCTCACCGCCGTCCGCCGCCAAGGCAGACCCCAACACCATGAACCTGGCTGCCATGCAGGCCGAGCCTGTGGAGCCGTACTGCTATCCGTCCCTGAACCTTTTCAACGCGACCCGCCCCGACGACGAAGCCGGTGCCGCCCGCGAGATGAAGAAGAATGCCGACATCCTGGTCAACACGCTGGACAGCTTCGGCGTCAAGACCACCATGCTGGACATCTGCCGCGGCCCGTCTGTTACCCGGTATGAACTGCAGCCCCAGGCGGGCATTAAGGTCAGCCGCATCACCAGTTTGGCCGATGACATTGCCTTGAACCTGGCCACCGCCGGTGTGCGTATCGAGGCCCCCATCCCCGGCAAACCCGCCGTCGGCATCGAGGTGCCCAATAAAATCCGCTCTACCGTCAACATCCGCGCGGTGTTTGAATCCCAGAATTACATCAACATGCGCAGCCCGCTGACCATGGCCCTGGGTAAGGATATTGCCGGTGCGGCACAGGTCGCCGACCTGTGCAAGATGCCCCATCTGCTGATTGCAGGTTCTACCGGCAGTGGTAAGTCTGTCTGCGTCAACTCCATCATCATCAGCTTTCTGTTCCGTTCCAGTCCCGAGGATGTCAAGCTCATCCTCATCGACCCCAAGGTCGTTGAATTGGCCGAGTACAACGGCATCCCGCATTTGCTGATGCCCGTCGTCACCGAGCCCCGTAAAGCCGCCGGGGCCCTTGGCGCCAGCGTTGCCGAGATGGAGCGCCGTTACAAGCTGTTTGCCGAGAACAATGTCCGCGAGATCAAAGCCTACAACAAGCTGGCCGCCCAGACCGGGCTGGAGCATCTGCCCTACATTGCCATCGTTATCGACGAGTTGGCCGATTTGATGATGGTCGCCGGCAAAGAGGTCGAAGATTACATCTGCCGCATCGCGCAGAAAGCCCGTGCCGCCGGTATCCACCTGATCGTTGCTACTCAGCGTCCCAGCGTGGACGTCATCACCGGCCTGATCAAGGCCAACATCCCCAGCCGTATCGCCTTTGCAGTTTCCAGCCAGATCGACTCCCGCACCATTCTGGATGCGTCGGGTGCCGAAAAGCTGCTGGGCAACGGCGACATGCTGTTCCTGCCGGTCGGTGCTTCCAAGCCCGTGCGTGTGCAGGGCACCTTCGTCACCGACGAGGAGATCGGCGCGGTATTGAGCTTTATCAAGTCCACTTCCTCCACCCAGTATGACGAGGAAATGATTGCCGAGATGGAGCGCCGCGCCGTTGCCGAGAAAGGCAGCAAGAAGGGCAGCGACGATGACGGCGATACTGGCGGTGCGCTCGACCCGATGTTTGAGCAGGCCGTTGAATGTGTCATCGATGCCGGGCAGGCCAGCACCAGCCTGCTGCAGCGCCGCTGCAAGCTAGGCTATGCTCGCGCCGCCCGCATCATGGACCAGATGGAGCAGGAGAAGATCATCGGCCCCTACGAGGGTGCCAAGCCCCGCACCGTACTGGTCAGCAAAGCCCAGTGGGAAGAACGCAAGCTGAATGGACAGTACGATGAAGCCTGAGAAAGCTGCCCGTAAGCGCCGTCTGCCCTGGCGCAGGATCCTGCTTCTGCCGGCCGTTCTGCTGCTGGCGGTTGCCGCTTATTTTATCGAATCCCGCAGCGGCTGGTCAGATCTATACCTTGCCGCCGGGGTCTCCCTTGATGCACCGGACGCTGACCTGCTGGCCCAGATGTCCACCACCGTTACCGTGTTGGATGTGGGGCAGGGGGACGCCGTTTTGATTGGCCAGGACGGTGCCTACTGTCTGATCGACACCGGGCCGTCCGATGCCAAAGGCGACCTTGTCCGCGATTTGCAGCTGGCTGGTATCTCCAAACTGGATTGTCTGGTTTTAACTCATCCCCACGCCGACCATACCGGCGGTGCGCGGGAAGTGTTACGCAATTTTGCCGTCGGGCAATTACTTGTACCACCCTGGGATGCCCAGGCCAGCGGCGAGACTGCCGATTGGCCGCGCGGATTGTTTGATTTGGCCGCTGAGCAGGGGACCGACGTTATCACCGCCGAGGACGGCACTGTCTACCCGCTGGGCAGCGGCACCCTGACAGTTTTGCAGGGCGGCGAGTCCGAACTGTACGACACCGACGATTCTTCCGCTCATGTCAACAACGCCTCGCTGTGCACGCTGTTTGAAGCGGGTAATTTTCGTTATCTTTCCACCGGTGATGCCGAAAGCGCCGCCGAGCAGCGTCTTGTAGACCGCTACGGCAAAGCCCTGCATGCCACTTTGTTTAAGGCCGGACACCATGGGTCGTCCACCTCCAGCACCGAAGCCCTCTTGCAGGTCGTGCAGCCTCTGGCCGTGGCTATCAGCTGCGGGCTGAACAATGACTACGGCCATCCCCACGCCCGTGCTTTGCAGCGCCTGACCGACGCCGGGGCCGAGATCTACCGCACCGATACCATGGGTGCCATCACTTTCACCTGGCAAAACGATACCCTCAGCGCGGCATCCGCCGACACGCTGGATGCCGCCGCCTAAGATGTACAATATAAAGGAGCCTACCATGACGATCACGGAAAAATTCCAGAACAAGCGCTGCGTCTTTTCCATCGAGTGCTTCCCGCCGAAGCAGACCACCCAGATGGACAAGATGAAAGCCACCCTGCAGGCCATGCGCGCCCTGAACCCGGATTTTATCAGCGTCACCTTTGGCGCAGGTGGTTCCGCCGGCGGCGTTTCCACCGTAGAAGTGGCCGATTATATCCAGCACGAGGTCGGCGTGCCCGCCCTGGCCCACCTGATCTGCATGGGCAATGACCAGACCAGTGCCGCCCGCATCCTGGACGAGCTGGAGCAGGCCGGTGTGCGCGATGTGCTGGCCCTGCGCGGCGACCGCACCCCGACCCGACCCGAAAGCCCGGACTTCAAGCACGCCAGCGACCTGACCGCCTTTATTAAATGGAAGAAGCCCGGTTTCTCGGTCCACGGTGCCTGCTACCCTGAGGCCCACCCAGAAGCTGCCACCCTGCAGCAGGACGTGGAAAACCTGCGCATTAAGCAGGCCAACGGTGCCGAGCATCTGCTGACCCAGCTGTTCTTTGATAACATGCATTTCTACCGTTTCCTCAATCTGGCCCGCCGCGCCGGGGTAACACTGCCGGTCTCTGCCGGTGTTATGCCCATCGTCAAGCGCAGCCAGATCGAGCGCACCGTCGCTCTTTCCTCCGCCAGCCTGCCCTCGGAGTTCACCCGCATGGTCTCCCGTTTTCAGGATGACCCGGATTCTCTCTATGAGGCCGGCATTGAGTACGCCGTCAACCAGCTGCGCGACCTGATTGAGGGCGGCGCCGACGGCGTGCACCTTTACGCCATGAACGATGCCAATGTGGCCGCCAAGGTCTACGAGGGCATCAAGGACCTGCTGTAATGGAGCGGGCCAAGCCTTCTTCCATAAAACGTGCTACGGCGCTGCGCTACATGGGTGCATCCGGCTGGCAGCCGGATGATGCCACCACCGCACTGCTGGACCGTGCTGAGGAAAAGATCCTGGCGGCTGCCACGCCGCGGGCCGCTGTGCGGCGGCTGCCGCGGGCGGTGTTTCCACCGCCGGAACTGGACTGCGGCACCGATTTAACGCGCCACCTGCAAGGCTGTGATGCCGTACTGCTGATGGCCGCCACGCTAGGTTCCCAGGTAGATTCGCTGTTGCGGCGGCTGGAGCTGACCGACATTGCCATGGCCACCGCTGCGGATGCCCTGTCTTCGGTTTTGCTGGAGCAGATCTGCGATGAGCTGGAAGCTGAATGGCGTGCCAAATTTGCCGCCGAGCATCTCTACTTAACCGGCCGCTACGCCCCCGGCTACGGGGACTGCCCATTGGAACTGAACGATGAGCTTTGCCTGGCGGTAGATACCGTGCGCGGCTGCGGCCTGGCCATCACGCCCCAGCACTTACTGGCACCGCGCAAAAGCACCACCGCCATTTTAGGCATTGCCGATCACCCCGTGACCGGCACCCTGGCAGGCTGCACCACCTGCCACCTGCGGGAGACTTGCAGCTTCCGCAAACAGGGCACCACCTGCTTTGCTAAATAAGACGTTTTGGGGGAGTATCTGTGCAGATTCAAGAAGTTTTCGACCGCCGCCGCTTTGTCTTTCTGGATGGCGGCATGGGCACCCAACTGCAGCAGCGCGGCCTGCAGCCCGGCCAAAAGCCGGAACTGGCAGCGCTGGAAATGCCGGATGTCTTAACAGCCATCCACCGCGATTATACGGCTGCCGGGGCGGACATCCTGCTGGCCAACACCTTTGGTGCCAACGCCAAAAAGCTGGCTGGCTGCGGCCGTAGTGTCGAGGAAGTCGTCTCGGCTTCCATCGCCTGCGCCCGCCGTGCCGGGCAGGAAACCAGCGCACTGGTAGCGCTGGACATCGGCCCCCTGGGCGAACTGCTGGCCCCCGCCGGTACCCTCGCTTTTGAGGATGCCTACGAAGAATTTGCCCAGGTCATCCGCGCTGGTGCTGCTGCCGGAGCCGACCTCGTCTTTCTGGAGACGATGACCGACCTGTACGAGCTGAAAGCCGCCATCCTGGCCGCCAAAGAAAACTGTAACCTGCCGGTGTTCACTTCCATGAGTTTTGAGAGCCGCGGCCGCACTTTTACCGGCTGCACGGTGGAAAGTTACGCCGTTACCGCCGCCGGTCTGGGGGCGGATGCCATCGGCATCAACTGCTCGTTAGGCCCTGCCGAGATTCTGCCCTTTGCCCAGCGCCTTTGCCGCAGTGTTCCTGCCGGGCTGCCGGTTTTCGTCAAGCCCAATGCGGGCCTGCCCAACCCGGACGGCAGCTACAATCTGGACGCCAACGGCTTTGCCGAACAAATGCGTGAATACGCCGCCACCGGCATCTCAATGGTGGGCGGCTGCTGCGGCACCACGCCGGAATACATTGCCAAATTAAAAGAGACCTTCACCCCGCTTACCCCGGCGCAGAAGATTCCCATTCGCCGCAGCTGCCTGTGTACGCCGGTGCGCTTTGTGGACGTGACCGGCATCACTGTGGTAGGTGAGCGCATCAACCCCACCGGCAAAAAGCGGCTGCAGCAGGCCCTGCGGGAAGGGGACAGTTCCTACCCCTGCGCCCAGGCAGTGGCCCAGGCCGAGGCCGGTGCCGAGGTGCTGGACGTCAACGCCGGTCTGCCCGGCATCGATGAGCCTGCCACGCTGGAGCAGCTGGTCCGCGACCTGCAGGCCGTCACCGATCTGCCCCTGCAGTTGGACTCCTCCAACCCGGACGCCCTCTCCCATGCCCTGCGTATCTATAACGGCAAACCCATCGTCAACTCGGTCAACGGCGAGCAGAGCACGCTGGATATGATCCTGCCGCTGTGCAAAAAGTACGGTGCCGCCGTCGTCGGTCTGGCGCTGGACGAGCACGGCATCCCTGCCACAGCTGATGGCCGCTTTGCCATTGCCCAGCGCATCGTCAAGGCCGCCAACGCCGTTGGCATCCCCAACGAGGATATTTACATTGACTGCCTGACCCTTACCGCCAGCGCCCAGCAGGAGGGAGCCGTCCAGACGTTGGAAGCCCTGACCCGCTGCAAAAAGGAGCTGGGCGTGCGCACCGTGCTGGGCGTTTCCAACATCAGCTTTGGCTTGCCCTGCCGCGGCTACCTGAACACCACGTTTTTGACTATGGCCATGGTGGCCGGGCTGGACCTTGCCATCATGAACCCCAACACCCCCGAGATGATGGCCGCCGTCCGTGCCTACCGCGTGCTGACCTCCCAGGACCCGCAGAGCACCGACTACGTGGCTGCCTACGCGGATGTGCAGATCCAAACGAGCCAGGTCAGTAAGTCTGCGCCTACCGCTGCCGATGCACAAATCAATACCGCAGGCGGGGACGCCCTGTTTGAGGCTGTGCGCCGCGGCTTAAAGACAGAGGCCCGTGCCGCCGCCGATGCTGCCCTGACGATGCGCGAGCCACTGGATGTCGTCAACACCTCGCTGATCCCGGCGCTGGACGCTGTAGGCGATGGCTTTGAGAAGGGCACTGTCTTCCTGCCACAGCTGCTGCAGGCCGCCACGGCTGCCCAGGCCGCATTCGAGGCCATCAAGGCCAAGATTGCCGCCTCCGGCCAGGCCCAGGGCAGCAAGGGCAAGATCGTCATTGCCACCGTCAAAGGCGATGTACACGACATCGGCAAAAACATCGTGCGCGTCATCCTCGAAAACTACGGTTACGATGTGCTGGATCTGGGTCGTGATGTGCCGCCGGAGCGCGTGGTGGAAGCCGTGCGCCAGACCGGTGCCAAGCTGGTCGGCCTTTCGGCCCTGATGACCACCACCGTGCCCAACATGCAGGCCACCATCGAGGCCCTGCACGCTGCCAAGCTGGATTGCAAAGTCATGGTAGGCGGCGCGGTGCTGACTCCCAGCTACGCCAAGGACATTGGTGCCGATTACTACTGCAAGGACGCCAAGGCCAGTGCCGACCTTGCCAAGCAGCTTTTGGGCTAAGGCCTTGGGACAATAAAATACCCCTTGCATTTATCCTGAAAATATTGTACAATACTAAAAGCGGACAGGGCTGAATTGCGCTGTTTCGCGTACAGATGCAGGCCCCGTGCGTGGGCAGCCTGTGAACCATGTCAGGCGGGGAACCGAGCAGCATTAAGCAGCGTTTGCACAGTGCCGCGGCAAGCCTGCATCTGTACGCCAAGCAGCGCAGCCGCGTGCTCTGCCCGCCTTTTTACTGTTTTTGCAGGGAGGTGGCTTTGATGTACCGCGCACTGTACCGCAAGTGGCGTCCGCAGCGTTTTACGGATGTCGTCGGCCAGGCTCCGATCGTAACAGCTTTGCAAAACCAGATCGCCGCCGGGCGCATCGGCCACGCCTACCTTTTTACCGGCACCCGCGGCACGGGCAAAACCACCTGCGCAAAAATTTTTGCCAAAGCGGTCAACTGTCTGGACCATTCCAGCCCGGACCCATGCTGCCAGTGCGAAGTCTGCAAGGGCATCGACTCCGGTGCCATCATGGATATTATCGAGATGGACGCAGCCTCCAACAACGGTGTTGATGACATCCGCGATCTGCGCGACGAGGTTGCCTATCTGCCCTCGGTCTGCCGCTATAAAGTGTATATCATCGACGAGGTCCACATGCTTTCCACGCAGGCCTTCAACGCCCTGCTGAAAACCATGGAAGAGCCGCCCGAGCACGTCATCTTCATCCTGGCCACCACCGAGGTACAGAAAGTCCCGGTCACGATCTTAAGCCGCTGCCAGCGGTATGATTTTGCGCGCATCACGGCCGACGACATTGCCGGGCGTCTGCGCTATGTGGCCGAACAGGAGAAGATCGACCTCGACCCCAACGCTGCCCAGCTGATTGGCCGCCTGGCCGATGGTGCCATGCGTGACGCGCTATCTATTCTGGACACCTGCGCCGGCGTGGACAATAAGGTCGACGAGGCTTTGGTCCGCCGCATGGCCGGTGTGACCGACCGCGGGTATCTGTTCGAGATCAGCGATGCCATCGCCGCCCGGGATTCCGTTGCCGCGCTGGAAAAGATTTCCGCCCTGCGCCAGCAAAGCGTGGACATGCGCCGCCTTTGCATGGAGCTGGCGGGCCATTACCGCAACCTGATGCTCTGTGCCCTGCCGGGCGGCACCTCGCTGCTGACAGGCACCTCACCCGAAGAAGAGGCCGCCTATCTGCAGCGCAAGGATTTCCCGCAGGCAGACGCCATCCGCGCTATCAACGTCTTTGGTTCCGCGCTGGAAAAAATGAGCCGCGGCACTGACCAGCGTATTGAGCTGGAACTGGCTGTTTTCTCTTTGACGCAGCCCATGGCAACTGCCACTATGCAAGCACCGGCTGCCAGCCAGCCGGTGGCAGCCGCAGCGCCGCAGCCGTTCACTTCAGCTCCCGTGTCGGCACCTGCACCCGCTGTTGCACCGCCGGTACAGCAGCCTGCCGTCCCACCCATCCAGACGGACGACCCGCCGCTGCCGCCGGACCCGGAATTTTTGCAGCCGGAGCTGCCGCCGATTCCGCAGCCCACGCCTGCCCCCGCCGCACCTGCTGCTACACAGCCTGCGACCCGCAAACGGGAGCCGCCCAAAGAGGCAGGCCCGCTGGAGCCGTTCGTATATTGGCCCAATGTACTGGCTGATCTGGAAGAGACCGACGCAATGCTGATCTCTTTTCTGCGCAACACCCGCGCTTACTACGATGGCCGCCGCGTGCTGTTTGAGTGCAGCGATGCTTTCCGCGATTACATCCGCAGCAACCGCGAGGTCAGCAAAAAGCTGAAAGAATCCATCTACCGTGTTTCCCACATCCGCTGCAACATCGGCCCCTATGAGGAGCTTAAAGACAACGCTTCCGATACGCCTGCTGTTTCCATCGACCAAACGCTGAAAAACATGCAGGCCCTCGGTGTTGATATTAAAATTGAAGACAAATAAGATTTGGAGGATATATCCATGAAAGCAAGACTGCCCAAAGGCTACGGCCGCCCCGATCCCAACGCCATGATGCGCCAGGTCCAGAAAATGCAGGACGAGATCCGCGCCAAGCAGGAGGAGCTGGAGGCCAAAGAGTACACCGGTACCGCCAGCGGCGAGATGGTCACCGTTACCATGACCGGCAAGCACGAGATCACCGCTGTCAAGATCAAGCCCGAGGCCGTTGATCCCGAGGATATCGAAATGCTGGAAGACCTCATTGCCGCCGCCGTCAACAGCGCTGTTGCGGCCGTTGACAAGGAGTCCGAGGAAGAAATGGCCAAGATGACCGGCGGGCTGAACATTCCCGGTCTGGGCTAAGAGGCCGTATCTATGCCGCAGAATTTAGAGCCACTGGAAAATCTGGTGGATCAGTTTGCCCGGTTTCCCGGCATCGGCCGCAAAGGCGCCACCCGCATGGCCTACGAGGTCATGGGCATGTCTAACGAACAGGCCATGGAACTGGCCCAAGCCATTGAACATGCCAAAAAGGATCTGCACCGCTGCCGCATCTGCCAGGACTATACCGCAGGCGAGATCTGCAAGATCTGCCTTTCCCAAAAGCGCGACCGCAGCGTGATCTGCGTGGTGGAAAGCCCGCGCGACATCAAATCCATTGAGCGCACCCACGAGTACAACGGCCTGTATCACGTACTGCACGGCCTGATCTCGCCCATGGACGGCATCGGTGCCGAGCAACTTTGTATCAAAGAGCTGTTGGCCCGCCTGAACGACACCGTAAAGGAGGTCATCATGGCCACCAGCCCGACGGTGGAGGGCGAAGCCACCGCCATGTACCTGGCCAAGCTCATCAAGCCGATGGGCATCAAGACCACCCGCCTGGCTTACGGTCTGCCGGTAGGTTCCAGCCTGGAATATGCCGACGAGACCACCCTGTACCGCGCCATGCAGGGCCGCGGTGAGTTGTGACAGGATGCGCTTGACTTTTTTGCATAGACGCGCTATACTTTAAATCCCGCCAGAGAGAAAAGAGGTGAGCTTCATGGCTGAGGAAAAATCCGGCAAAAAGGTGATTGCCCTGAACCGTGAGGCCCGCCACGAGTACTTTGTGGTGGAAGCCCTGGAAACAGGCATTGAGCTTGTCGGCACCGAGGTCAAAAGCCTGCGTGCCGGCGGAGCCAACCTGAAAGACTCCTGGGCCGACATTGACGACGGCGAGTTGATCGTAAAGGGCATACACATCAGCCCCTACGACCACGGCAACATCTTTAACAAAGATCCGCGCCGTCCCCGCCGTTTGCTGGCCCATAAAAGCGAGATCCGCCGTCTGGGGCAGCAGATCAAGCTGCAAGGTTACACGCTGGTTCCGCTTTCGCTCTACTTTAAAAAGGGGCGTGTCAAGCTGGAACTGGGCTTGTGCAAGGGCAAAAAATTGTATGACAAGCGTGCCACTGCTGCCGCACGCGATGCCAAGCGTGATATCGAGCGCGCGCTGAAATCCCGGTAAAGGCAGCAAAAAGTCTGTTTCAAGCTAACCTTCCCGGTGGGGCGTTGTCCTACCGAATATGCGGGGCTGTAAAGGTTTCGACGGGGGGAGAGAGGCGTGAGCAGCGGGCCGTGGCGGTGCACCACGATAAAAGCGCCAAACTTAAATTAACTGACAACGATTATTCTGTTGCCGTCGCTGCCTAATTAGGCGCGACCGTCCTGCCTGCATCAGTACCGTGCAGGGTCAGGGCGTCGATTAGGTACTGAACATGAACGGGCTTGAGCTTGGCCGCCCGTCAGGTATTAACGAAGCTACCAAGGTGTAGTGCGTGTATGCTCGCCCGCACCAAGGGAAATCCAATAAACATACTGCGCCCGGAGATACTCTAACTAATTTCTTTTCGGACATGGGTTCGACTCCCATCAGCTCCATTGGAAGGCCCCCTTGCCGTGTCCCGGCAAGGGGGCCTTCGTTTATGGCTAAGTCTGATGAAGAGCCGAACAGGGCGGCGATGCCGCAGTGCCGGGAGCGACAGTCCTACGGGCTGTCGCTCAACCTGCGGGGGACAGACACTTTACCCGATTCTTTTATACTAGGTTATAAATCCGCAACGCCGTAGTCATTCAAGCAATGGTAAATGCCCTCCTGCGTGGCATCAAACCTTATCCCATATCCGCGCAGTTTTCCGCAATCCATCGCTAGATTCCGCTGCCAGTCCACTGCTTCTATCAGGTTATCTACATCCGGCAGCCGCAAAGCCTCAGCAAAGGCTAAAGCGGTCGTCACCATATCCTCTCTGTTTTCGCTGCCGTAATTGTATACGCCGC
Organism: Oscillospiraceae bacterium; assembly: GCA_025758045.1. Classification (NCBI taxonomy): domain Bacteria; kingdom Bacillati; phylum Bacillota; class Clostridia; order Eubacteriales; family Oscillospiraceae; species Oscillospiraceae bacterium. Next base: position 2,632,115 of record CP107208.1, read on the forward strand.
CGGGCAGGTTGGCAGCAGGCACCAGGTTTTCTACCGCCTGCCGCACGTAGGTGATGCCACGGTAGTCGCGGTTAGAGAAGCGCAGTTTTTCTCCATACATCGTCGCTTTTATCAGGTTCAGCGGCAGGTTGCCCCGGATGGGTAGTCCATAGCTGGGCAGGTCGTACATCCAGGTTGCACGCAGCAATACTGTGTCCGGGCAGGCATCCAACATGCGTTGCTCCATTTCCAGTTTCTGACGGCCGTAGACATTGGCAGGGGAGAGTTCCATCGTTTCCGGCAGTGAGCCGGGCTGCTGCACGCCGGCGTAGACCTGGTCAGAGCTGAAGCCCACCAGCTTTGCTCCACGCTGCGCGGCGGCGCGCGCCAGCCAAAGCGGCAGCTCCACATTGGCGCGGTAGGCTTCCTCCGGGTGCTGCTCCGTGTAGCCAGTATCAGAGATGGCCGCCGTGTGCAGGATCACGTCCGGCTGCGCCTCAGCAATACTCTGCATCAGCTGCAGTTCGGTGCAGCTGGCCATCCAGCCCTTGGGCAGGGTCAGCACCTCATAGTTTCCCTGCAAAAAGCGGCAGGCACGCGCGCCCACAAAGCCGCCTGCGCCGGTAACAAAAATACGTTTCATCGTTGTGTCCCCACTTTTATACTTTTATTTTGTATTCTACCATATTTTTGAGATTTATGATATAATGGTGTCATGAAAATTTTGTTTGTGTATCTGGTCATCATCAATCTACTGTCGCTGTTTCTGATGGCAGAGGATAAGCGCCGTGCCAGACGGCACCTGTGGCGTATCCCGGAGCGTACCCTGTTTGCGGCGGCCCTCGTTGGCGGTAGTGTGGGTGCGCTTTTAAGCATGTACCTGTTCCATCATAAGACCCGCCATTGGTACTTTGTGGTCGGCATGCCGCTGATTTTGGCGGCACAACTGGCGGCAGGGTGCTGGCTGTTGGCGGGGCGAATTTGATATTTTTTCGTCAATGTAGCTTGATATATAATTAACTTTGTGAAGTATTTTGTCATTTTAGCCAACGACGAATGTATTTTGCCCACTTGCCGCAGTAATCGCGCATTTCCTTTGCAAAGCCCGTTTTGAGTGCTATAATTATTGTGTAAGTGTTGCGCAGTGGTTGTTCTGCGCTAAAACATGGAGGTAGTTTGTATGTCCATTTTTGAGAATTTTGAGAAGAAACTGCAGGCCGAGCCGAAGTCCATCGTCTTTACCGAGGGCACCGACGCTCGCATCCTTTCCGCCGCCAGCCGTCTGCTGGCAGGCAAGACCCTGAAAGTCATTCTGTTGGGTGAGCCTGAGGCTGTTAAAAAGGCCGCCGCTGAAGACAATTTTGACATCACCGGTGCCGAGATCATCGATCCTACCGCTTATCCTGAATTTGACGCTATGGTCGCCAAGATGGTCGAGCTGCGCAAGGGCAAGATGACCGACGAGCAGTGCCGTGCCGCTCTGTCCAAGGGCAACTACTTCGGCACCATGCTGGTCAAGATGGGCAAGGCCGACTGCCTGCTTGGCGGCGCTACTTACTCCACCGCTGACACCGTCCGTCCCGCTCTGCAGCTGATCAAGTGCAAGCCCGGCATCAAGTCCGTCAGCTCCTGCTTCATCCTGATGCGCGGCGACGAGAGCATTGCCATGGGCGACTGCGCCATCAACATCGATCCTTCTGAGGACGAGATCGTTGAGTCCACTGTTGAGACCGCACACACCGCTGAGGTCTTCGGCATCGATCCCCGCGTTGCTCTGCTGTCCTACTCCACCAAGGGTTCCGGCAAGGGCGAGACCGTCGACAAGATGCGCAATGCTACCGCCCGCGTCCAGGAGGCACATCCCGAGCTGAAGGTCGACGGCGAGCTGCAGTTCGACGCCGCCGTTGCACCCGAGGTCGGCCAGCTGAAGGCTCCCGGCTCCAAGGTTGCCGGTTACGCCAATACCTTCATCTTCCCCAACATCAATGCCGGCAACATCGGCTACAAGATTGCCCAGCGTCTGGGCGGCTTTGAGGCTTACGGCCCCATCCTGCAAGGTCTGAACGCGCCCATCAATGACCTGTCCCGTGGTTGCAATGCCGAGGAAGTCTACAAGATGGCTCTGATCACTGCTGCTCTGATTTGATTTTCCCTTACATAAAGCAAAAAGTCCCGCCGCACGAAATTGCAGGGGCTCCGTAAAACATTTTTTTGACCTGATAACAGAAAACCCAGAACTGTTGGCTGAATCAGCTGCGCAGTTCTGGGTTTTCTGTTGTTCATAAGGGCAAGACTCGTCCCGTGGCCACAAATTTTCAATTTTTGCCCCGTGGACAGCTTCTTGTTGGGGCATGCCTGCCCCAAATCCTGCCGGGAACGAGTACGGTAAATTTGAATTTGTCAGTCCAAAATCAGGACTCCCGCGCAATCGGACATTTGCGTAAATGAAAGAGCCGGAAAATCTTTTCTCAGTTCCTCAACGACAAAGTAGATTTCATCATTATCCCATGTGTTTCCTGCCCTCAATTTACACAGTTCTAAGTCCTTTCGTGTTTCAAAGGCAACATCGCCGATTATAATTTTACCGTTTTCTTTTAAGTAGTTACGCAAGTCTAACAGAAAGTCGCGCTTTTGCGCATCCGTTAAATGATGCAGAGAGTATGTCGCAACAATATAGTCATAACGCAAGCTCCGCAATGGTTCGGCAAGCCCTTTTGAAAAGTCCCCCTGATATAACTGTGCATTTGGCATTTTCTCAGATGCCAACGCAATCATTCTTGATGAAAAGTCCTGCCCATAAATGGAACAGCCTCGCTCGTATAGTTTTGTCGTTAATGTGCCTGTTCCGAATCCAATATCCAACACAACGGCATTTTCATCTCTCATTATGGTCTGAAAAATGAACCCAAGTACCTTTTTATAACCGGCAAAAGGGTATGTGTTTTCCTCATCAGAAATGCCGACAGTTTTGTCATAGCCATCAGCCCAAAGGTCGAACCCTTTGTTGTTTAGCATACCTACTTCCTCCTCAACTTCCGATTTACCGGGCTACGCCAAGTATACCATATTCGCTAATGAAAGAATACCCCTAATATGGAAAAACTTGACCGTTTTGCTGCGTACGTACCAACCTCCCTACATACGCAGCGATTTGCCCGAAATGCACCTATACAGCCGTTCCCCCTTCAGAGTACTCCTTGGCTCACGACTTTGACAAAAAGCCCCATGCCAACACCTTGACGGTGCGGGCATGGGGCTTGATGCTCTCCCAACTCAACCGGGTACTCGTAACCAACCCTGACAGGCAGTTGCCGTGTCATTTCTCGAAAACTATTTTACGAGCACCTAGCTATCGTGCGGCGGGATTTTTTATGTCTCAGTTATCAATAATGCAGCTGGTCAGCGTTCAGTTTTTCCAGCACCGGCAGCATAGCGGCGGCCTCGGCTTTGGCGGCAATGGGGTCCATCATCAGATAGTTGCCACATTCCACTGCCGAAGCACCGGGGATCTCGCCCTCGTACTCAGCCATCCAGGCAAAAGCGCTGCGGGTCAGGTCCAGGGCCTCGGCCGGGGTCAGCCCGGTCGTCAGCAGGTAAAAGCCGGTCAGGCAGCCCATCGGGCCGACATAGACCACGCCGCTGCTGTACTTGCTGTTGCGGGCATAAGTCGCAAACAGGTGTTCCAGCGTGTGGACGGCAGCGGGGGAAAGATAACTGCCCTTATTGGGCTGCTTCATGCGGATATCCCAGGTCAAAATCTCACCGTTTGCGCCGTCCTGACGGGAAAGGTACATACCCGGCTGCAATTTGGTGTGATCCACGCAGAAACTCGCAATGCGTTCCATCATCTGCTCCTTAGTTAGCCATCAGCTGGACAGTGCCGCGGATGCAGTCCATCGAGATGACCATACCGTCTTTCAGGGTGCGGGTAGCGTTGGTAGCGCCCACGATAACGGCCTTGTTCAAGGTCAGGCCAACGATAGCGGAATGGCTGTTGGCACCGGCTTCCTCGGTGATGACACCGGCGGCCTCGCGGATGAACGGCAGCTCATCGTTGGTGGTGAAAGGCACGACCAGGATCTGACCAGGCTTGAACTTCTTGGCAGCCTCGGCTGCGCTGCGGCAGACGCAGACTTCGCCCTTAGCGTTGCGGCTGCCGATACCGACACCAGCCAGCAGGCTGTCACCGACCATGTGGACCTTAATCATGTTGGTAGTACCGGAAACACCAACCGGAACACCGGCGGTGACAACGACCAGATCGCCGTCCTGGATCAAACCAGCGTCCTTGGCATTTTCAACCGACATGCTGATCAGCTCGTCGGTAGAGTGGGCATAGTCCATCAGTAAGGGGGTCACGCCGCGGTAGACGTTCAGCTGGCGGCGAGTGGTCTCATCCAGCACGCAGGCGATGATCTGGGCATCCGGGCGGAAGCGGCTCAGCAGGCGGGCGGTCTCGCCGCTCTTGGAGGCGGTGATAATAGCGGTAGCCCCAATATCGTTGGCAGTGGTGCAGGCAGCGTGGCCTACAGCAGCGCTGACGGACAGGCGGCTGTTCTCACCGCGGGTGTGGTGAACCAGGGAATCAAAGTTGGAGTCGGACTCGGTAGCCTCGGCGATGGTGGCCATAGCCTTCAGGGCCTCGACGGGATACTTGCCTGCAGCGGTCTCGCCAGACAGCATGACCGCGCCGGTGCCGTCATAAATAGCGTTGGCAACGTCGGTGATCTCGGCACGGGTGGGGCGCGGGTTCACGATCATGGAATCCAGCATCTGGGTAGCGGTAATGCAGATCTTACCGGCGCTCATGGCACGGTCGATCAGGTTCTTCTGGATGGAGGGGATCTCGGCAAAGTCGATCTCAACGCCCATGTCGCCGCGGGCAACCATGATGCCGTCAGCCACAGTCAGGATCTCGTCGATGTTATCGATGCCCTCCTGGTTCTCGATCTTGGCGATGATGCGGATGTTGCTGTTGTGCTCGTCCAGCAGGTGGCGAATTTCCATGATGTCCTGGGCGTTGCGCACGAAGCTGGCAGAAATCAGATCGAAGCCCTGCTCGATACCGAACAGAATATCGTTGCGGTCGCGGTTGCTCATGTAGGGCATGGACAGGTGCACACCGGGGACGTTGACACCCTTCTTAGTCTTGATGGTGCCATCGTTCTTGACGGTGCAGACGATGTCGGTGTCGCTCACTTCGTCGATCCCCAGCTCGATCAGACCGTCGTCCAGCATGATACGGCCGCCAGCGGCAACGTCGCGGGGCAGTTCTTTGTAGGAGACAGAGCAGATCTCGTTGGTGCCCTCGACCTCCCGGGAAGTCAGGGTGAACTTCTGGCCGGTGACCAGCTTCTCCACGCCGTTCTTGAAGGTGCCCAGGCGGATCTCAGGGCCTTTGGTATCCAGCATGGCAGCAACTGGCAGGTCCAGCTCTTTGCTCAGGGCGCGCAGGGCGTTAAAGCGACCCTTGTGCTCCTCGTAATCACCGTGGGAAAAGTTGAAACGGGCAACGTTCATGCCATTCTCCATCAGCTGGCGCAGAATACCCGGCTTTTCGGTAGAAGGGCCCATCGTACAGACAATTTTTGTTTTACGCATATATCATGACCTCCATTGAAGAAATCTGAACATTAATCGAAGCTATTATACTACACATTTCCGCTTTTGTACAAGTACGCAAATCCACTTTACACATGTTTTACTGTGCAAATATTGCTCACGTTTCCGCTGCACAGGACGGGCTTTCTGTTTACAATCCTCCCCAAATAGGGTATAATCTTAAATAGGTATATTCTACGTATTCAACGCACACAATGTTTATGATACAGACAGGAGACAAACCTATGGCAAAACGTGTTTTTTTGATCGTTCTCGATAGCTTCGGCGTCGGCGCTGAGCCGGACGCCCCACAGTTTGGCGATGCAGGCACCAACACCCTGGGCGCCATTGCCGGCCACCCCAATTTTAAGGGCGACAATCTGGCCAAGCTGGGCATGTTCAACCTGGACGGTGTGACCTGCGGCACCCCCGTGGCCGAGCCTATCGGCAGCTTTGCCCGCCTCCGTGAGGCCAGCGCCGGCAAGGATACCACCATCGGCCACTGGGAGATTGCCGGTCTGCTGAGTGCCGACCCGCTGCCCACCTTTCCGAACGGCTTCCCGAAAGACCTGCTGGACGCTTTCACTGCCAAGACCGGCTTTCAGGTGCTGTGCAACAAGCCTTATTCCGGCACTGAGGTCATCCGCGATTACGGCGAGGAGCACATGAAGACCGGTGCGCTGATCGTCTACACCTCCGCCGACAGCGTGTTCCAGATTGCCGCCAACGAGGCCATCGTCCCCGTTGAAAAGCTCTATGAAATTTGTGCCCAGGCCCGTGAGCTGCTGGTGGGCAAGTACGGCGTAGGCCGCGTCATCGCCCGCCCGTTTGTGGGCGATTGCTCCGCCAACTTCACCCGCACCCCGCGCCGCCACGACTACAGCCTGGTGCCGCCGCGTGATACGATGCTGGACGCTATCCAGGCTGCCGGCAAGTCCACCATCGGTGTGGGCAAGATCCACGACATTTTTGCCGGGAAGGGCATCGGCGAGACCATCCGCACCAGCGGCAACACTGAGGGCCTGCAGGTCACGCTGGATCTGGCCGACCGCGACTTTGAGGGCCTGGCCTTCGTCAACCTCGTCGACTTCGACATGCTGTACGGTCACCGCCGCGATGTAGCCGGTTATGCTGCCGCTGCCGCCGAGTTCAACGATTGGCTGCCCCAGTTCATGGCCAAGATGCGTCCCGAGGACATCCTGATGGTCACGGCAGATCATGGCTGTGACCCCAGCTACACTAAGACCACCGACCACACCCGCGAGCATGTGCCGTTCCTGGTGTATGGCAGTGAGATCAAGCCAGGCGTGAACCTGCACACCCGCTACAGCTTTGCCACCATCGCCGATACCGTCTGCAAGGCGCTGGATGTTGACTACTGCGCAGCCGGCTGCGGCGTGTACGATGAGATCTGCAAGTAAGATGGGCGTCCTTCTCTTATGGATTCTGGCCGCAGCGCTGGTCGCCTATTCGCTCATGCTGGTGTTTTTAAGCAACTTCAACATGGGCAACCTGATGGTCTGGGTGCTGACGGCTGCCATCACGGCCTGCGCCATCTGGCATAAACCACTGGCGGGTTGGCTCCACACCGGGGCCGGACGCGTTGTAGGCATCGTGCTGGGCGTTTTACTGGTTGTATATCTGGCCTTAATTGGCTTTGTGGCCGTCAGCGGTTACGCCAACCCGCCCACCGGGCAGGAGCAGGTCATGATCGTGCTGGGCGCAGGCCTGCGTAAGGATAAGCCCAGCATGCTGCTTCGCTACCGGCTGGATAAAGCCTATGAGTACGCGGCGGAACACCCCGACCTGCTCATCGTCACCAGCGGCGGGCAGGGTAGGGACGAATGGATTCCCGAAGGCCAGGCCATGCGGGATTACCTGATTGAAAAAGGTCTGCCCGCTGACCGCGTTTTGGCCGAAAACAAGTCCACCTCCACCGAGGAGAACTTTGCTTTCTCGCTGGATATTTTAAAAGAGCGCGGCTACAGCGCCGATACCCCCATCGTTTACGTTTCCAACGCATTCCACTGCTACCGCGCCGGGCGGTATGCGGCGCGGGCCGGTTTTACCACGGTCGCTGCGCTGCCTGCCCACACGCCGTGGCGCAGCGTGCTGCCCTGTTACCTGCGCGAGGCCCTGGCCCTGGCGTACTACTGGGTATTTAAAACTTCCACATCCGGCCCCATGCACGCTATGGTTGGGCTGCTGGATCTGAACAAGAGATTTTTTTACAAATAAAATCAGGAGGGAACTGCCATGCAGATCCGTTATTATAAGGAATACAGCCGGTATCTTGACCGCTTTATGGAGTTCAAAGTCTACGGTCACGCCGGACGCCCCATTATCATTTTCCCGTGCCAGAGCGGCCGCTTTTATGATTGGGAAGACCGAAACATGTGCAACCTGGCCGCGCCCTGGATCGACAGCGGCAAGCTGCAGATCTTCACGGCTGACAGCATCGATCCCGAAAGCTGGGACAACCACGGCCCCGAGCGTCCGCGCATCGAGATGCAGGAGCGCTGGTACAACTATATCTGTGAGGAGCTGACCCCGCGCCTGCTGGAGATCAACCGCGAACAGGGCGGCGAGGACCACACCGGCAAGATCCTGGTGGGCGGTGCCAGCATGGGCGGCGGCCATGCCGTCAACTTCTTCCTGCGCCGTCCCGACCTGTATAATGGCACCATTGCCTTGAGCGGCCTGTATTCTTCCCGCATGTTCTTCGGCGATTACATGGATGACCTCGTCTACCGCAACTCTCCCTGCGATTACATGCGCAACTTCCCGACCGTCCATCCCTACATGGAGCTGTTCAATAAAGCCGATAAGTTTATTATGTGCTGCGGCCAGGGTGCCTGGGAGGGTGACCTGCTGGCCTCCACGCTGGAACTGCAGGGCATCCTGGAAAGTAAGGGCATCCACCCCATCGTGGACATTTGGGGCTATGATGTCGCCCATGATTGGGTCTGGTGGGAGAAGCAGTGGACCTACTTCCTGCAGATGACGCTGGGCAACCCGTAACGGGGTGCACGTGTATGGATTTTTGGCATGATTCTGCGGTGCAAAAACGCTGGCTGCTTCGGCTGGCCCTGTTCATTGGGCTGCTGCTGGTCCCGATTTTTGTGCTGGCCGTGTTTGCGCGGCCCTCGGCAGACGATTACATTTACGCGGCCCGCACCCACGCGGTGATGCAGCAGTATGGCTTTGACCTGCCGCGCCTGCTGAAAGCTGCCTGGGACACCAATGTCTATTACTTTGAGAATTGGCAGGGGCTGTATGTTTCCGGCTTTCTGCTGGCCTGGCAGCCCGCGATTTTCGGCAACGCCTGGTATGGGGTCACGCTGCTTTGCGTTCTTGTACCGTTGTTTTTCTGCCTGTATGGGGCCTGCCGTTGTGTGGTGCGCCGTTTGGACCAGGCGCAAAAGCTGCTGCCCTGGGCGCTGGCGCTGCTGGTCTGCTTTGCCTTTATCGAGGGCATGCCTGCCCCGGTGGAAGGGCTATACTGGTTCAACGGCGCAATGAACTACCTGCCGTATTTCTCGCTGGCCGTGCTCAATGCCGGGCTGACGTTCGAGCTGTGCTTTGCGCCGCAGTTGACCCGTAAGCAGCGCACTTTGTACTGCGCCGCCGGGGTCATGATTGGCTTTATCATCGGCGGTGGGCACCAGGTGGCCGGGCTTTTGAATGTGCTGGTCCTGTTGTTGGCCGTTGTACTGTGCGCACGGCAGCGCAGGTTTTACCATCTGCCGGCATTTCTTGCTGCCGTGGTGGGGCTGCTTATCAACGTAACAGCCCCCGGCACGCGGGTACGCGCTACCGGGTTTGCGGGGGCAGGCTTTGTTGAGGCCGTGCTGAAAAGCTTTGTGCTGGCCGCGCTGGAATGGGTCCGCTGGCTGGATGTACCGCTGCTCTGCCTGCTGGTGCTGCTGGCGTTACCGCTGCGGTACCTTGCCCAAAGCAGCAGCCTGTCGGACCGGGTGTTCCGCCATCCGCTGGCAGGTGCGGCCGTCACCTTTATTTTAATGTGGGCCATGATTTTCCTGCCATCCTACACGATGGGCGGCATCGGTGCCGGGCGGCTGCTGAATGTGGTCTGGATGACCTTTATCCTCGGCTTGGCCGTTACCGAGTTTCTGCTCTTTGGCTGGCTGGAGCGTATCCGCGGCGTCTGTCTGACGCCTGCCATCCGCCAGCTTGAAAAAGCAGGGAAGTGCCTGCCGCTGGTTTGCGCTGCGATGCTGGTCTGCATAGCCTGCATCGGCAGCCATACGGTAAAAGAGGGGCAGGATAACCACTTTGCCACCACGCTGGAGGCCGCCTATGAACTAGCCGACGGCGAAGCCGCCCGCTTTGCTAAAGTGCTGGACAAACGTGAAGCCATTTTGACCGATACCGACCAGCCCGACGTCGTGATCCGCCCCTTGACCGAGGAAGAGCGCCCCTGGCTGCTGTTTTACACAGACGTTGCCCCCGGCCCGGACCTGTGGGGCCTGACGCCGTACTACAGCAAAAACTCTGTGACCATCGCAGATTATAACAACTAAATACTAAACAAAACCGGGTATCCGACTTTTGCATCGGATACCCGGTTTGCTTATATTTATAAAAATCAGGCTTTCTCCTGCACGTAGCGGATGAAAGCATCCCGCTCGGCGCTGGAACGCACAGTGACGGTGTACATCTCGTCGCCCATGTCCAGGCGCAGGGCCTCGGGAATGCGCTCGTGCATCTTCATGCGGTTGCCGTAGCGCGCCATGATCTGCTCGTTGCTGTGCTTGTAGGTGTGGCAGTCACGGCGGCCTGCGTAAACGCAGTAGTACTTGGGGCCATCCAGCTCCAGATTTCGCACTTCGTCATAGCAGACCATATCCGCCCAGATCTGGTAGCAATCCGCTGAGTTGGCGTAGTTGATCATATCCGGCGTGTAGCCGCCCGCCGGGCGCATGTTGACTTCCAGAGCCACATAGTCGCCCTTTTTGCCCAAACCCGGCTTGTCCTCGTTCAGCTGGAAGAACTCGCAGTGGAAGAACCGGCTCTTGGCGCCAAAGGCCTTGATGGTGCGGAAGCCCACGTCTTTCAGTGCGGCAGGCACGGTCTTCTGGGTCCAGTAGCTCAAATCGCCCTGCTCGCTCACGATGTCCAGCATTGGGGTGGGGAAGACGTTGGAGGTGTAGAACAGCGGCACGCAATGGCTGTCGGCCACTCCGTCAAAGCTGACGATGGTGCCGTTGATGAATTCTTCCATAATATAAGGTACGGCGTGGGGCTCAGCGTAGAAAGCCTTCAGTTCCTTCAGGTTCCGCAGCTTATAGGTTGCCTCGGCGCCGCAGCCGTTATCGGGCTTGACGATGACAGGGTAGCCCACCTCTTTGATGAAGGCCTTGGCCGCCGCCAGCGTGCTGACCATATGGTGGCGCGCCACCGGCACACCGGCTGCAATGTAGCTTTCCTTCATCTTGCTCTTGTATTTGATGCGCTCGATGAAGTCGTTCTGTGCACCGGTGGTGATGTTAAAGTCGGTTCGCATCTGGGCGTCCATTTCCAGCCAATACTCGTTGTTGGATTCCAGCCAGTCGATCTTACCGTAATGGAAGGTGAAATAGGCCACAGCCCGCAGCATCTCATCGTAATTGCCCAGGTCGTTCACGCGGTAATACTCGGTCAGGCAATGCTTGAGCTGCCAGGGGATCTCGTCAAACGGTGCATCGCCGATGCCCAGCACATTGACGCCGTTGCGATGCAGGCGTTCGCAGAAATTCCAGTAGGTTTTGGGGAAATGCGGGCTGACAAACACAAAATTCATAGCGGGTATAACTTCCTCTTCTCTATAACGCCGGGGTACATCCTGCTGCAAAATCAGACGAAACGGTTCGCCTGGGCATCGTAAATATAACCCACTTCCTGCAGACGGGCACGCAAGTCGGCTTCGTCTGCATTTTCCCGGTCGCAGAATGCAGCAAGGCTGGCATCCCGGTCACGCAGCTGGGTATTGACGTAGCTTAACAAAATGATAGGGTCTTGGGGCAGCATAATAGGCTCCTTTTTAAGGCAGCACAGCGCAATTCCCGCCTAACGGCTTAAGCACCGTTCCAGCGGCTGCGGCACACCGTCTGCATTGCAAAAATGATCGATAATACAAAAAGTATTACCTGTGCTTTTTGCTTAGCAGCCGTTGCACCTCGCTCGCCGTATCGGCACTTAGAATTGTGCTGTGCTGCCTTTAACTGGTAAAATAAAAGAGAAAAAGCCGGTCACGCAATGTGACCGGCATTTTTTCCGTCCAATCAGACCGCGCGGGTAACTTTACCAGAGCGCAGGCAGCGGGTGCAGGCGTAGATATACTTCGGGGAACCCTCGACGATCGCCTTCACGCGCTTGACATTGGGGTTCCAGGTACGGTTGCTCCGACGATGAGAGTGGGAGACCTTGATACCGAACGTGACACCCTTGCCACAGCAAGAACATTTGGCCATAATTGCTTGCACCTCCTTTTCAATAGCTTAAATATTATAGCGTGGATTTTTGCAAATTGCAAGGGTTTTGTGCAAAAAAGTTTGAAAAATATTATATTTTCTTATCGTTGTGCAAAATCGAAGCGAAAATCCGCCATCCATCCCGGTGCAGGGCTTGTTTTGGGGGCATTTGTACGGTATAATAAGATGAGATTTTAATGGGGTGGTGTTTGCCTTTGAACGGTCTGCTGTCAGCAACACAGATCATGATGTACATTTGCCGGGCGCTGGTCGTCCTGCTTACCATCCCATTTCATGAGTCTGCCCACGCCCTGGTCAGCCATTGGCTGGGGGATGATACCGCCGTGCGGGCGGGCCGCCTTTCGCTGAACCCTATGCGCCACTTTGACCCGCTGGGTGCGCTGTGCATGCTGGTAGGCGGTGTTGGCTGGGCCAAGCCGGTCAGCATCAATCCGTACAATTATAAAAATCCGAAAGTCGGCATGGCGGTCTCTGCCGCGGCCGGTCCTATCAGTAACCTGCTACTGGCCTGGGTGTCTATGATCTTGTACAAGATCTGCTACTACAGCGGCGCGGGGGACGCGGTGCCCTTTATTGAGATGTTCTTCTATTATATGATCACGATGAACCTGAGCCTGGCTGTGTTCAACCTGATTCCGGTGCCGCCCTTTGACGGCAGCCGTATCTTTCTTTTGTTTTTGCCGGAAAAGCTGTATTTTAAACTGATGAAGTACGAGCGCTATATCATGCTGGCCGTGCTGGCACTCACGTTCCTGGGGCTGTTGAATCGGCCGCTGTCTGCGATTGTCAATCAGCTGTGGTCTTTCCTTATTAAAGGAACAAGCTTTGTAGAGTTACTGTGGGGGTATTGATTTTTTGCCGGAAGTTCTTACTTTTAAAATAGAAGATTTTGAAGGCCCGCTTGATTTGCTGCTGTACCTGGTGGGCAAAAATAAGATGAACCTCTATGATATCAACATCATGGAACTCATCGACCAGTACACGACCACCATCCGCAACCTGCAGGATAACCGCATGGAGGTTGCCAGCGAGTTCATTGACATGGCCGCCCATCTGGTGCAGATGAAAAGTGCCCTGCTGCTGCCCCGCAGCCCCGAGGCCGAGCGTATGAAGGCCGAACTGACCGGCCGCCTGATTGAGTACAGCGCTTGCAAGGAGGTGGCCGCCAAGCTGGGCAGCCGCGCCCGCGACCTGTACACCGCCGTGCGCCAGCCCATGCCGCTGGTGGGCGCAGCCGAGTACACCCGCCGCCACGACCCCAACCTGCTGGTCACCGCCTGGTTCAACCTGATGGGCCGCAACCTGCGCAAGCGCAAACCCACGCAGGAGCGTTTTGAGCCGCTGGTCACCGCGCCGTTTGTCTCGGTATCCAGCCGCGTTTCCCACATGCTGCGCGGGCTGCTGAAAGGCACCCTGCAAAAGATGAACCAGCTTTTCAACCCGGAGGACAGCCGCAGCACCCATGTAGCCACCTTTCTGGCACTGCTGGAGCTTATCCGCGCCGGGCGCATCAAGGTAGAAGACGAGGGCCAGCTGAACCTGGACCGCACCCACCGCAGAAACAAGGAGGCTTCCGCCCATGAATGAACAACAGAAGATTGGCGCGTTGGAAGCCATGTTGTTTGCCCATGCCGACCCCGTCGAGGCCGCGCGCCTGGCCGACGCCCTGCGTGTTGAGCCGGAGGAAGCTGTGCGCCTTTTGAAAAAGCTGCAAAGAAAGCTGGACGAAGAGGAAAGCGGCATGGCGATTCTTTACTTCGACCCCGACCGCTGGCAGATGGCCACCCGCCCGTACTACGGCGAGATGGTCAAGCGCATCCTGGACACCCGCCGCAATGCACCGCTTTCGCCCGCCGCGCTGGAGGTGTTGTCAGTCATTGCCTACAACCAGCCTGTCTCCCGCAGCTTTATTGAGCAGGTCCGCGGCGTGGATTCCTCGTCCATCGTAGCCAAGCTGCTGGAAAAAGGACTGATCGAGGAAGCCGGGCGTCTAGACCTGCCCGGCAAGCCTATCGCGTTCCAGGTCACCGACAGTTTTCTACGTGTGTTCGGCCTGGGCTCGCTGGCTGACCTGCCGCCGCTGCATGGCGAAGCAGGGGACAACGAACCCTCGGAAGCTGAATCTGATCCTGCCATCGATACCGCCGAGGACGGCGAACAGCTGGAATGGAAGTGATTGCCTATGACCATTGTGCTCACCGTCCTGCTGGCGGTGCTCAAATTCGTAGGCTGGCTGCTTCTTTTTCTGTTGGCGCTGCTGGTAGTCTTGCTGATCTTGCCGGTGGAGCTGCGGTTTGCCTATCAGGCTGGCAAACCATCGCTGACCGCCTGGTACGGCCCGCTGCATTTTACGCTTTGGCCACGGGCCGCTGCCAAAGATACGGCTGCACAGCATCCCGCCACGCCGCAGCCAGCGCCCGCAGCACAACCAAGCGCTGAACCAGCGCTGTCTAAAACGCAGCCTGCACCAGCGGCAGCCCCCGCAGGCGCTGCCGCCCCTGCTGCGCAATCCCCGCAAGTTTCCGTTGCGGCAAAGGCCGCTCCTACGCCAGCCCCCGCTACTGAATTTACCGGAGAGCATCCAAAATCCAGCGCTCTGCCGTTCCATATTTCGGAGCGTATCGAGACCGCCCTCAACCTGCTCACTCATGATCCTGCCGCCTTTGTCCGCTGTATGTTCGGGCACCTGCGCTGGATCGGGCGGTTCCTGGCACGGCACATCAAAGTGCAGCACCTTACCGTATTCTGGACCGTCACCGGCGAGGATGCGGCCCAGACCGCCGAACTTTATGGCGCTGCCATGGCCGCCGCCAACAATCTGCTGGCGTTTTTGCAGCAGGTCGTCTGCCTGCAATGCGACCATTTGCAGCTGGAGTCGGATTTCACCGGCCAACGCAGGGGAGAGCGTTACATTTCCGGCAGGCTGCACACCCACACGTTTCTGCTTCTCTGGCTGCTGATCCGGCTTTTGTTCCGTCTGGGCAAAGACCCGCAGCTACAGCCTGCACATATCAACTGAACCAAATTGCATTTTGCTTTTATAAAAGGAGGAGTTTCCCATGGCAGAGCATCCGATCCAAGGTCTGATGGGCGTCACCATTGAAAAGATCCGCGATATGGTGGATACCAGCACTATCATCGGTGATCCCATCCACGTAGATGACACTACCACCATCATCCCGGTCTCCCGCGTTACCTTCGGTTTTGCATCGGGCGGTTCCGATGTGGCGCCCCAGTCGTCCAAGCAGATGTTCGGCGGCGGCACCGGTGCCGGTGTGTCGGTCACGCCCGTTGCGTTCCTGGTGGTTTCCGGCGGCAACGTCCGCACGGTACAACTGGTGGAAAAAGTCACCGCCGTGGATAACGCCATTGCCGCTTTGCCGGAACTGGTGGACAAAATCACCGCAATGATTAAAAAAGACAAGCCCGCTGAAACGGGCAACGCATAAGCACAAGAAATAAGGAGTAAGCATGGCAGAACAGCGCGTTCAAAAAGTGCTGGCCGATCAGGGTATCTGCTCCCGCCGTGAGGCGGAGCGCCTGATCGCCGCTGGCAAAGTAAAAGTCAACGGTCACCCGGTAGGCCTGGGTGACAAGATGGACCCCGATTACGATAAGGTCGCTATCGACGGCCAGACCGTCCGCATCGTGCGCAAGCGGCAGTATACCTATATCATGCTGCACAAACCACGCGGCTTTTTGACCACCCGGTCCGACGACCGCGGCCGCAAGACCGTTATGGACCTTGTCTCCGATGTTCCGGCCATGCTGCGCCCGGTGGGCCGCCTGGATAAGGACAGCGAGGGCCTGCTGCTGATGACCGATGACGGTGCCTTCATCAACCTGCTGACCCACCCGTCCGGCGGGGTAGGCAAGCTCTACCGCGTCACCGTCAATCCCCGCGCCACCGAGGAGCAGATCATCCAGATGTCCTCCGGCGTGGTACTGGACGACGGCGTCAAGACCCAGCCCTGCGTGATCCATGTTGTCGTGGACGAGCCGGGCCGCACCGTGCTGGAGATCACCCTGCACGAGGGCCGCAACCGCCAGATCCGCCGCATGTGCTCGGCCGTCGGCCTGCAGGTCGTCCGCCTGCGCCGTACTGCCGAAGGCCCGGTCAAGCTGGGCATGCTGCAGCCGGGCGAATACCGTGAGCTGAAAAAGAGCGAGATCAACGCCCTGCGCAACGCCGCCCAGCATAAAAGCCGCAGCTCCGAGGCCCCGACCCGCACTGCCCCCCGCCGTCCCGGCCCGCTGCGTCCCCGCAAAGAGCAGGGTTGAACCCATATTTAGGGTGTAAAGTTGCTCGAAAGCAATTTTTTGTACAAAAAATTGTGTATTTTTTCAAAAAGTACTGCAATTTCTACTTGTAGATTTTTCCACAAAGTAGTATAATTAATTTAAATCGTGGATTTTTTTGTGAATTCTTCACTAAAAAACTTTCAGTTTTACAAATAGGGAGGAAGCTGTATGGCAGCAAACAAACCCGGCAAGGCAACGATCCTTGCAGCATTTTTTGATGACGGCGCATATTCTCCGCTGTTTACCGATGGCGCTGTAAGCGCCGCTTACGGCAACGCAAACGGTCAGAGCGTCTACGTCGTATTTGAGGACGGCACCCCCGTTGGTGTACAGGATATCGAAAAGAATATCCGCGTGCTGGAGATGGCCGCCGAGACCGGTGCCCCGGTCGTCACCTTCTACGACTCCACCGGTGCCAAGCTGGAGGGCGGTTTGGATCTGCTGAACGCTACCGCCCGCCTGACCGCTGAGATCGCACGTGTTTCCGGCGTTGTGCCGCAGATTGCCGTTGTTACCGGTACCTGCGCCGGCACCAATGCCATCAACGCCGCTTCCGCTGACCTGTGCATCATGGCTGAGGACGCCGAGCTGTTCCTGAACGCTCCGTTCAATGCTGAGGACAAAGTTGCCGGTGCTGGCTCCGCTGAATTCGCCGCCAAGGCTGGCGTTGCCGCTGTGACCGCCGCTGACGCTGTCGCCGCTGCCAAGCAGGCTGCTTCTATCGCCGCCCTGCTGCCCGCCAACAACCTGGCTGGTCCTGCACTGTTTGACTTCAGCGCTCCTTCCGCTGCGCTGAACACCGCCAAGTACACCGCCGCTGACGCCATCGCTGCTTTGACTGACGAGGGCAGCGCTGTTGAGTTGTACAAGGGCTACGGCAAGAACATCGTTACCGCTCTGGCTACCATCAACGGCAGCTCCGTTGGTATCGTTGCCACCGAGAAAGCCGCCCTGTGCCACAAGTGCACTGCCAAGGCTGCCCGCTTTGTCCGTCTGTGCGATGCCTACAGCATCCCCGTTGTGACCGTCGTCAACACCGAAGGCTTCGGCAAGAGCGAGGGGGATGACCAGGCCGGTGGTATCCGCCAGGCCGCCCGTATGGCTGGTGTTTACGCTGAGGCCACCACGGTCAAGGTCGCTGTTCTGGCCGGTGAGGCTGTCGGCCCCGCTTACACGGTGTTCGCTGCTTCTGCCGACTGGCGCGTTGCCGTGCAGGGCTGCACTGTTGCACCGCTGGCCCCCGAGGCTGCTGTCACCGTTCTGTACAAGGACGAGATCTTCGCTTCTGATAACATCGTTGCCGCTACGAAGGCAAAGGCTGCTGCTTACACCAAGGACGTCTGCAGTGCCCAGGCCGCTGTTGCCAACGGTGCCGCTGATACTGTCGCCGATGCTGCTTCTGCCCGCAGCGCTGTTGCCCAGGCCTTGGATATGCTGGCCAGCAAGCGCGCTGTCCGCCTGGCTAAGAAGCATGGCAACATCACGCTGTAATCTGCGTTTAACCTGAACATAACGACACGATCTTTAAGGAGGAAATTCCTATGAAAAACCTGATTGTCACTGTCAACGGCGTTGCTTATAATGTCACCGTCGAGGAAGGCACCGGCGCTGCCGTTGCTTCCGCTCCTGTTGCTGCTGCTCCCGCCGCTGCCCCGGCTCCGGCTGCTGCACCCGCTGCTTCTGCCGCTCCCGCTGGCGCTGCCGGTTCCGTCACCGTTACTGCTCCCATGCCGGGCAACATCCTGGACGTCAAGGTCAAGGCTGGCGATTCCGTCAAGGCCGGCGACACCCTGCTGATCCTGGAAGCCATGAAGATGGAGAACGAGATCAGCGCTCCGCAGGATGGCACCATTG
The DNA here is from genome assembly GCA_025758045.1 of Oscillospiraceae bacterium. Lineage (NCBI taxonomy): Bacteria > Bacillati > Bacillota > Clostridia > Eubacteriales > Oscillospiraceae > Oscillospiraceae bacterium. The sequence continues at coordinate 2,650,345 of CP107208.1, forward strand.
CCAGCGTGAATGTGCGCAAGGGCGATGTCGTCAACTCCGGCGATCTGCTCTGCACCATGAACTAAGAAAGGGCAGGTGAATGACATTGGCTAAGAAACCTATTAAGATCACCGAGGTCGTTCTGCGCGACGCGCACCAGTCCCTGCTTGCTACCCGTATGACGATGGACGAGATGCGTCCGATCCTGCCCGAGATGGACAAGATCCCGTACTTCTCCGTTGAGTGCTGGGGCGGCGCTACGTTCGACTCCTGCATCCGTTTTCTGGACGAGGACCCCTGGGAGCGTCTGCGCATCCTGCGCAAGGAGCTGCCCCATCAGAAACTGCAGATGCTGTTCCGCGGCCAGAACATGCTGGGCTATCGTCCTTACGCCGATGACGCTGTCGAGTACTTCGTACAAAAGTCCGTTGCCAACGGCATCGATGTCATCCGTATTTTCGACGCCCTGAACGACCCGCGCAACCTGCAGACTGCCATCAAGGCCGCCAACAAGGAAGGCGCTCACGTTCAGGCCTGCATCAGCTACACCCTGAGCCCCGTACATAACAATGAGTACTTTGCCAAGTATGCCAAGACCCTGGAGGAGATGGGCGCTGACTCTATCTGCATCAAGGATATGGCTGGCCTGCTGAAGCCCTACACCTGCTATGACTTGGTCTCTGAACTGAAGAACACCATCAAGATCCCCGTAGACATCCACAGCCACTACACCGCCGGTCTGGCTTCCATGTCCATCCTGAAGGGCATCGAGGCTGGCGCCGACATCGTTGATACCGCCATGAGTCCGCTGGCTCTGGGTACTTCTCATATGCCTACCGAGAGTCTGGTCGCCGCCCTGCAGGGTACCGACTACGACACCGGCCTAGATCTGAACCAGCTGAATGTTGTCCGCGCTTACTTCAACAAACTGCGTGAGAAGTACATCTCCAATGGCCAGATCAACCAGAAGTCTTTGGGCGTCGATGCCAACACCCTGCTGTACCAGGTTCCGGGTGGCATGTTCTCCAACATGCTGAAGCAGCTGAAGGATGCCGGCAAGGAAGACAAGCTCCAGGATGTTCTGGAGGAGATTCCCCGCGTTCGTGAGGATGCCGGTTACCCGCCGCTGGTCACCCCGACCAGCCAGATCGTTGGCACCCAGGCTGTCTTTAACGTCATCATGGGTGAGCGCTACAAGATGGTCACCAAGGAGTTCAAGGGCCTGGTCCATGGCGACTACGGCAAGACTCCCGCTCCCATCAAGAAGGAGTTCAGCGACTTTATCCTGAAGGGCGAGGAGCCCATCACCTGCCGCTTTGCCGACACGCTGGAGCCCGAGATGGACAAGTTGAAGGCTGAGGCCGCCAAGTACGCCATCCAGGAGGAAGACGTCCTGACCTACGCTATGTTCCCGCAGGTCGCCCCCAAGTTCTTCGAAAAGCGCAATGCCCGCCTGCAGGGTGTCGATGCTCTGCATGCTGACTACGAGAACAAGTCTCATCCGGTCTGATTTATAACTTTGCAAGCCGTCTCTGCCGCCTGGCAGGGGCGGCTTTTTGTTCCAGAGATTGGGAATTGCATCAGGCTCTTCTTTGTGGTATAATATCAAAGTATGAGTGTACGGGTTGCACGCATGCTTTGCAGTATTCCACAAGGGAGGGCCTGTTTTTGACCGTTCTGCGTTATATCGTTCCTCCCGAGGCAGACTGTCAGCGGTTGGGGATCTTCCTGCGCACGCAGGGCGTCACCGCCGCCCTGATCAAATCCGTCAAATATAGCGGCGATGGCTTTTTCGCCGATGGAGCCCCGCTCCACACCGACCAGCCTGTGCATCCCGGCCAGCAGATCAGCTTTGCATTGCCGCCGGAACCGCCCACCAGCGTCACGCCACAGCCCGTCCCGTTTGCCATTGCCTACGAGGACGAGTTCGCCGCCGTACTGGAAAAGCCCGCCGGTATCGCTGTACATCCCACGTTGAATTACCCGGACGGCACCCTGGCCAACGGCTGGCTGTACCATTTACAGCAGCAAGGCAAGACCAGCGTGTTCCGCCCGGTCAACCGCATTGACAAAAATACCAGTGGGCTGGTGCTCTGTGCGCAAAATTTGTTTGCCGCACCACTGCTGGCTGACAGCGCTCAAAAGTGCTACCTGGCCATCGTGCAGGGAATTCTGCCGTTAGGCCCCGACCAGGTGGAAGCCCCTATCGCACGCCGCGGCGATTCCATCATCGGCCGCTGTGTACGGGAGGACGGCAAATACAGTCTGACCCGGTACAACGTACTGGGTGTCGGCACAGGCTACAGCCTGGTGGCCTGCACGCCCTGCACCGGCCGCACCCATCAGATTCGTGTACACATGGCCTACATCGGCCATCCGCTGGCAGGGGACACTCTGTATGGCGGGTCGGACAGCATCCTGTCCCGGCATGCGCTGCACTGCGCTGTTTTACGGTTTACGCACCCGGTCAGCAGACAGGCGATCCGTATCCAGAGCAAACTGCCGCCGGATATGGCCGCTTTGGCCCACAGTGAGGGGCTTTTCAACAACTGGGATCTGCAAGAACTCTGAACCAAACTTTGCATCGACCTTTTTAGGTCATCTAAAAGGAGCAGCAAGATTTTGAATTCCGCGCAAATCGATAAAAAAGGCAAAAAGAAAAATCACCGCGGGCCGTCGTCCGCCAGTGCCCATAAGGCTCATTCTTCCCGCAGCAACCTGATTGGCGACCTGCTGTACATGTATGGCTTCTGGGTCGAGTACATTTTTGTGTGCGCTTACCGCAAGGCGCACGCCGTCGTCAAAGGCATTGCCAGCACTCTGGGCAACCTGCTTATGGTCGTGCTGCGCCCGGTCCTGCTGGGCGTCATCACTTTCTGTGAGGATCTGATTAGTCCCTTCACCCGCATGGCCTCCGGTATCCGCCACATCCGGGAACTGCCGCAGGAACTTTCCGATGCCGGCAGCGACCAAATCCGCGCTGCCAAAAAGGCCTACGTCCGCAGCGGTATCCGCAAGTACTACACGCTTCTCTGGAACGCCATCACCTACGTGCTGCCCGCCATTGCGGCGGCTGTGCTGGTGGTCGTTGTCCGCAACGGCCTGGGGCTTCGTTTTGTGTTGAACGTCCAGGTCAACGGCGAAAGCGTCGGCTACGTAGCCAGCGAGCAAATTTTTGAAAACGCCCGCGAGGATGTGCAGTCCCGTATCAACACGGCCAAGTCTATGCTGGAAGAAGCCGGTGCCTCTGTGCCGGACACCCAATGGGAAGTTTCTCCTACCTACAGCCTGGCAGTTTCCGACGATACCATGACGGAAAGCGAGATTGCCAACGCTATTTTGCAGACCGCCAGCGATGAGATTGTGGACGGCACCGCTGTGTACATTGACGGCACCCTGCGGTTTGTCACCACCGAGGGTGACCATCTGCGCACCTACCTGGAAAGCATCAAGGCCCCCTTTGAAAACGACATGGATTCGTCCATCCGCACCGGTTTTGTCCACGACATCCGCCTGCTGGACGGCGTCTATCTGCAGGAATCTATCATGTCCTACAGCGACGTGATCTCCGCTCTGAACGAAGGCTCCGGCGTGCATACCTATGTAGCCGAGGAAGGTGATACCGTGCAGAGCGTCGTGGATACCACCGGCGTCACCTTTGACTCGCTGGCCCAGATGAACCCCGACCTGCAAAGCCTGGATCAGGAGATCCCCGCCGGCACCGAGCTGTTGACGGGCGCTTCCTCGGCCGAACTGCTGAAAGTCAAGGTCGTGCAGACCGAGACCGAGACCGTCGCCATCCCGTTCAGCACCGAAAAGTCCGAGTCCGATGAATACGACTTCGGCAAGACCGTCACCCTGCAGGAAGGTGTGGACGGCCTCGAGGACGTCACCTACGAGATTACGATGATTGACGGCGAGGTCACCGACCGCCAGGCGGTTTCCTACAACGTGCTGCAGGAGCCTGTCACCCAGATCACCGTGACCGGCACCAAGCTGAAGAACGGTATGGTGGCCAAGCTCGGCTCCGGTTCCTTCGTCTGGCCGGTTCCCGGCTACAAGTATGTCAGCCGCTGGATGGGCAATGGCCACCGCGGCGCGGACATCTGCGCCGCCTACGGCACGCCGATTTACGCTTCTGACTCCGGCACCGTCATTGCCGCCGGCTGGCACTACTCTTACGGCAACTACGTCGAGATTGATCACGGCAACGGCTACAAAACGCTGTACGCCCACATGTCCCGCATCCTGGTCAGCCAGGGTCAGGCCGTCAGCAAGATGGACCAGATCGGCGAGGTCGGCTCCACCGGTAACTCCACCGGCAACCATTGCCACTTTGAGATGTACTATAATAACGTCCTGTTCAGCGCGCAGACACTATTCGGCGGCATGTAATTTCTGTCGAACTCTACAATATTTCAGCGCATATCCTGTGCCTGCGACAGACTTTCACAAATATTTTGCAAATGTCTTGTGCCCCACTTTTCAAATGCCACAAAATAGTGTATAATGTATGAAAGTGCGCATGGGTGCCTTGTCCCGGCGAGAGGGATGCCAGGCCCGCACCTGCACAAAGGAGAGCTACACTTGGAAAAATTCGTGATACGCGGGGGAACCCCGCTGCATGGCGATGTCAACATCGGCGGTGCCAAAAATGCTGCCGTTGCCATTTTGCCGGCTACCATTCTGGCTGCCGATAAATGTCTGATTGAAAACCTGCCCTGTATCAGCGATGTTATGGCCTCGCTGCAAATTTTAAGCGAGCTGGGTGCCAGTATCCGCATGGTCAGCCGCAGCACCTATGAAATTGATACCACCCACATTGATTGCACCGAAGTGTCGAACGAGTTGTCCCGCCAGATGCGGGCCAGCTACTACTTCCTGGGTGCGCTGCTGGGCCGTTTTGGTGCAGGCCAGGTCGCTATGCCCGGCGGCTGCAACCTCGGCCCCCGTCCCATCGACCAGCATTTGAAGGCTTTCACCGCCTTTGGCGCTGAGGACTCGGTGGAGTACGGTCAGATCCATGTCAAGGCCGACCACCTGGTGGGCGGGCATGTGTTCTTTGACACAGTGTCCGTCGGTGCTACCATGAACGCCATGCTGGCTGCCGTGCTGGCAGAGGGCACGACCATTCTGGAAAACGTAGCTCGTGAGCCGCACATTGTGGACCTTGCCAACTTCTTGAACATGATGGGCGCTGACGTGCATGGTGCCGGTACCGACGTTATCAAAATTCATGGCGTCAAAAAGATGCACGGCTGCAACTATTCCATCATTCCGGACCAGATCGAGGCAGGCAGCTACATGGTAGCCGCCGCCATCACCAAGGGCGATGTAACGCTGCATAACGTCATCCCGAAGCATCTGGAGCCGATTACTGCCAAGCTGCGCGCGGCTGGCTGCACGATCCAAGAATACGACGACGCACTGCGCATCACCCGCACCGGCCCGCTGCATCCGCTGAAAGTCAAGACGATGCCGCATCCCGGTTTCCCGACCGACATGCAGCCGCTGATGACCGCGCTGCTCACCTTGGCCGATGGTACCTCCATCGTGACTGAGGGCATCTGGGAGAATCGCTTCCGTTATGTGGACGAACTGATTCACATGGGTGCTAACATCCAGGTGGACGGCCAGGTCGCCGTCATCGAGGGCATCAAGGAGCTGCGCCCTGCGCCGTTGCGTGCCACCGACCTGCGTGCCGGTGCTGCGATGGTAGTCGCCGCACTGGCTGCTAATGGTGTCAGCGAGATTGACGAGACCATCCACATTGAGCGCGGCTACGAGAACATCGTTGAAAAGCTGCAGCTTCTCGGCGCTGACATCCGCCGCGTGGAGATCCCCGCCAGCAGCATTTCGCGGGCAATGTAACTGTACATTCTTTATGGGTCGCTTGTGCGGCCCATTTTTTCTGGACTGAATACGAGGAAAGAACATGGCTTTATTTACCACCCTGTATTCCGGCTCATCAGGCAACTGCGGCCTGGTCCGGGAGGGGAACCAATACCTGCTGGTGGACATGGGCAAAAGCTGCCGCACCACTCTGACCGCGCTGCGCCGCCTGGACCTGGCCATCAGCGATTGTGCCGGTATCTTAGTTACCCACGAACACTCCGATCATGTAGCCGGGCTGGATACCTTTTTAAAAAAATATCCCATCCCCGTATACAGCAGTGCCGACACACTGGACGCACTGGATTCCCGCGGGACGCTGCCACCGGCTGTGGAGACCACCGCCATGGATGGGGGAAACCCGTTTGATATTGGTCCGTTCAAGGTCAGCTCTTTTCCTACCAGCCACGACGTGCCTTGCTGCGGCTACCGCATCGAGACCCCGGATGGCCGCCGCATGGCCCTTGCCACCGACCTTGGCATCCTGACCCCCGTGGTGCAGGACAGCCTGCTGGGCTGCGACCTCGTCGCACTGGAGGCCAACTACGACGCTTTCAGCCTGCACGGCGGGCCGTATCCCTACTACTTAAAGCAGCGCATCGCCAGCGACCGCGGCCATCTGGACAACAGGGCCTGCGCTGCCGAGATTCTGGACCTCATTCAGGAGGGCTGCAAAAAGTTTGCGCTGTGCCATTTGAGCCAGACCAACAATTCGCCGGAGCTGGCGCTGACCACCGTGTACAATGTGCTGCTGGCCGCCGGTATCCAGCCGGGGCGTGATGTGCTGATCCAGGCGCAGGAGCGCAATGACATCAGCCCGTACATCGAGTTTTAAGTTTAAGGGGACGCCCGCATGCAGAACATTGATTTAATTTGTATCGGCAAGATGAATGCTTCTTATTTTGCCTCCGGTGTGGCCGAGTACCAGAAACGTCTGGGCGGCTTCTGCAACTTCCGCATCATCGAACTGCCAGAAGCCTCCATCGCCGACAAAAACGCCAGCGACAGGCAGATCGCTAAAGCCCTGCAGAAAGAGGCCGACGCCATCTTAGCCTCAGTGCGCAAGGGCGCGTATCTCGTCGCACTTTGTGTCGAGGGCAAGCAGATCTCCAGCGAAGATCTGGCCGCCCTGCTGGCGGAGCGTGCCGGCAGCGGAGCCGGGGATATCGCCTTTGTCATCGGTTCCTCCCACGGGCTGGACGACCGCGTTAAAAAAGCCGCACAGGCCCGCATCAGCATGGGACGCATCACACTGCCCCACCAGCTGGCCCGCCTGGTGCTGACCGAACAACTCTACCGCGCCTGCACCATCAACGCCGGTATGAAGTACCACAAATAAACCTGCCATTACACAAAAATCCCCGCACACGAGAAATTGAACAGCGCCCCACTTGTTAGACAGTATGATATACTATCTAACAAGTGGGGTGTTTTGCTATACCAAAAGGAGTACCAAACAAACGATATACGCCGGAGTTCAAGAAAATGGTTGTAGAAACCATGAAAAAAGAACATCTGAGTATCTATGCAGCAATGCAGGAATTTGGAATTAACGACCATAAAATTATAGAGCGTTGGGAACGCATTTATTTGGAAGAAGGGCCGGAAGGCTTGTCGGTTGAGCGACGGGGCCGCGGCAGCACTGGTCGGCCAAAGAAGCTGCCAAAAGAGGCGGAAGAAGATCTGTTGGCCGAAGTGCAGCGACTGCGTGCGGAGAATGCCTACCTAAAAAATTTGCAAGCCTTGGTTTTGGAAGACGAGCGACGCCAGCACAAAAAACGCTGGTAGTTCAGAAGCTAAGGCAAAAACACGCACTCAGTATTCTGCTCTCAATCGCTCAAATACCCCGTGCAACTTTCTACTATCATTTGAAGCAGATGCAGAAAGAAGACAAATATGCATCTGTTAAGGAAGAAATCACAACGATTTACCACGAAAACAGGGGCCGGTACGGCTATCGCCGGATCACGGCAGAACTTCGCAAGCGCAATTTCCTCCTGAACCACAAGACTGTCCAGCGGCTTATGAAAGAGTTGGGCTTAGTTTGCCGTGTCAGGATGAAGAAGTACCGCTCTTATAAGGGAGAAGTGAGCAAAATTGCGCCAAATCTGTTAAACCGGGACTTCCACGCCGAAAAGCCGAACCAGAAGTGGGTCACCGATGTGACAGAGTTCAGTTTGTTTGGAGAGAAGCTCTATCTCTCTCCCATCCTTGATCTGTGCAGCAGCGATCTGGTCAGTTACACCATATCGGATCGTCCTGCACTCAGCATGGTAACCACCATGCTGGACGAGGCGTTTGCAAAGATCCCGGCCGAAACAAACCTGATTCTCCATTCTGACCAGGGCTGGCAGTACCAACATAAACAGTATCAACGGATGCTCCGAGAGAAAGGTGTTCGCCAGAGCATGAGCCGCAAGGGAAACTGTCTGGACAATGCTGTGATAGAGAATTTCTTCGGGCTGCTCAAAAGTGAGCTGCTGTATTTGCAGGAGTTCCGCTCCATGGAACACTTCAAACTGGAACTGATCGAATATCTAGATTACTACAACAACCGCAGGATCAAGGCAAAGCTAAAGGGCTTGCCGCCTGCAATTCACAGACAGCAAGCCCTTTCGGCTGCTTGAACAATTTTTACTTCAGAATATTGTCTAACTTTTTGGGGTCACTTCAAATCATGTGCGGGGATTTTGTTATTGCATCTTAGTACTTCAGCAGGTCCAGAGAATCCTGATACGGCGTCTCGGTAGCCACCTTCATGGCGGCCTCGTTCTTGTACTTGTTCAGCATCATGGCACTCTTGGCGGGGTCAGCCAGCGTACCGGCACCGGCAATGCAGCCGCCGGGGCAGGCCATGCCTTCCAGCAGGTAGCCGTTGTACTTGCCAGCCTTAGCCATCATCATCATCTTCTTGCAGTCGGCCAAGCCTTGGGCGCTCATTACCTTGACCTCACGGTCCGGGTCCATCTTCTTGATGGCATTGACAACAGCCTGGGCTACACCGCCGGAAGCAGCAAAGCCGCGGGCATCGGCACTGGCGTTGTTGAAGGCATCCTCGGGGTTGTTAGGCAGGGAAGCGAAGTCCACTTCCTTAGCCTCGAACAGGCCCATCAGTTCCTCGAAGGTCAGCACGAAGTCGACCTCACTGCGGACGGAGCGGCGGCTGGCCTCCAGCTTCTTGGCGGCGCAGGGGCCGACGAAGCAGATACGGGCCTCGGGCTTCTCCTTCTTCAGCAGGCGGGCGGTCAGGACCATCGGGGTCATAGCCATGCTGATGCACTCGGCCTGCTGGGGGAACAGCTTCTTGGCCATTACGCTCCAGGCCGGGCAGCAGGAGGTGCCCATGAAGGGGATCTTGGCGGGAACTTCTTCCATGAAGTCCTTAGCCTCATCGATGGTGCACAGGTCAGCACCGATGGCGACCTCTGCCACATCAGCAAAGCCCAGCTGGCGCATGGCTTCCTTCAGCTTGGAGGGGGTCATGCCGGGGAACTGGTTGATGAAAGCGGGGGCCACGATAGCGATAACTTCGTCGCCGCGCTTGATGGACTGGATCAGCTGGAAGATCTGGCCCTTATCGACGATGGCGCCGAAGGGGCAGTTGACCAGGCACATGCCGCAGGATACGCACTTATCGTAATCGATCTCGGCACGACCGTGCTCATCCGAGTGGATGGCACCCATACCGCAGGCAGCAGCACAGGGACGCTCGGTCTTGACGATGGCGCTGTAGGGGCAGCTGTTGACGCAGCGGCCGCACTTCACACACAGGCTCTGGTCGATGTGGCTTTTGCCGTTGCGGAAGCTGATGGCGTGTTTGGGGCAGACTTCCTGGCAGGGGTGGGCAAGGCAGCCCTGGCACATCTCGGTGACCTTGATGACCTTCTCGGGGCAGCCATTGCAGGCGAACTTGATGACGTTGATCAGCGGCGGCTCATAGTACTTGTCCGCGATGATGCCGTGCTCCAGGCCTTCGGTGGCGGGCACGCTCTCATCCAGCGGGCGCAGGGAGAAGCCCATGGCCAGACGGATACGCTCGGACACGATGGCTCTCTCCAGGAAGATGCTGCTGCGCAGCGATTTTTCCTCGCCGGGGATGATCTTAAAGGGCAGCTCACGCATCAGCTGCGCATAGTCAGACAGCTCGTTGGCGTTGTAAGCCATACGGGCCACTTCGGTGAACACCTTGCGACGGATATCCGTTACGGGGGTGTAAATGCCTCTCATAGTTTGATTGCTCCTTTTTTGCTCCGTTCAATGCTCCATAGCGAAAGGGGACTTCCACCTGTTTTCTGCTCACGGTTACAGGGGAAACACCCTTCTTGAGCGGGCGCAGCCGCTCCTGTTAAAATTTTACCAAAAACCAGCCGATTTGGCAAGAGGTCAGGCAACAAAAAAGCGGGAAATTCCAAATTTCCCGCAAAATTCATAAATTCAATCCCATTACGCTGCAAAATCCGTGCGCCGTGTTTATTTTCCCACAATTTCAGCCCTGCAGCGGCGGCCGTCCCAGGCTCCCAGCATTACGTTTACAATGTCACCGGCCTTGTGGCCCGGTGCGCTGACCAGCACCGGCAGATACTGTTTGGTGTAGCCGGTAAACAGGGTAGCGGACAGCGGCGTTTCCAGCAGCACACTGGCGGTGTGCCCCTGCATGGCGGCCACCTCGGCGGCACGCACTTTCTCCACAGCGGCGGTCATGCGGCGGCTGCGGTCCTCTTTTTCGTGTTCCGGCAGCTGGCCGGGGAAGTCGTAAGCCGGAGTACCCTCGCGGCGGGAGTAGGGGAAAACATGCACCTTTAAAAAGCGCTGGCCGGTAACAAAGGCCATGCTGGCTTCAAAGTCCTCCTCAGTCTCGCCGGGGAAGCCCACGATCACATCAGTGGTAAAGCTGACGTTTTCCGCGCCGAACGCCGCCCGCAGCTTGGCAGCAATATCGGCAAACTGGGCGGTGGTATAGGGGCGGCGCATAGCACGCAGGGTCTTGTCGCAGCCGCTCTGCAGGCTCAAATGGAACTGCGGACAAAGTTTCTTCACCGCCGCCATTCGGGTGATGACCTCGTCGTGCAGCATATCAGGGTCAAGGCTGCCCAGGCGGATGCGCTCGATGCCTTCGACCTCGGCGGCTTTCTCGATCAGCTCCACCAGGCTGGTGCCGCTGTCGGTGCCGTAGCTGGGCAGGCTGATGGCCGTCAGCACCACCTCTTTATACCCGGCAGCAGCCAGGCGGCGCAGTTCCTCCAGGATGCTTTCTTCGTCGCGGCTGCGCACCGGGCCGCGGGCACGTGGGATGACGCAGTAGGCGCACTGGCGGTTGCAGCCATCCTCGACCTTGACAAAGGCGCGGGTGTGTTCGGCGAACTTATCCATGGGCAGTTCTTCAAACTTTTCGCCCTTCCGGTGGGGGCGGATGTCCACCACCCGCTCGTCCTCGCCGTTCAGCACGCGGGTCACATCGGCCAAAATGGCATGGCGGTTGCCGGAGCCGGTCACCACGTCGGCTTCCTTGATCTCAGCGGCTTCCTCGGGGAAGGCCTGCGGGTAGCAGCCCGTCAGCACCGTAACGGCACCGGGATTCTCGCGCTTGGCACGGCGCAGCCATTTGCGGCTTTTCTGGTCGCCGAAATTAGTCACGGTGCAGCTGTTGACAACGTACACGTCGGCCGGTTCCTCGTTGGAGACGACCGTATAGCCGTTTTCCTCAAACAGCTGTGCCAGGGCGCCGGTCTCATTCTGGTTCACCTTGCAGCCCAAAGTATAAAAAGTAACCCGCATAGTTTCTGTGTTCCTCGTTTTCCTGTGATAATTCTTTTATTATAAAGGAAAAGCCGCTAAAGCGCAATACTAAAACCGCTCGCCGCCGCATAAGCATCTGGTAAACGAACTGCCGCGGGGGTGTTGCTGCCATGAAAAAACCTGCCTTTACTCTGGTTCTGTGCCTGCTGTTGGCGCTGCTTACCATGCTGCGCAGCTATGCGGCCGCCGCCGATGCGCTCCCGCACATCACCCCGGCCGGCACCGACACGCTGGATGTGCCCTGCGCTGCGGCAATCCTCATTGACGAGGATTCCGGCACTGTGCTGTACGAGAAAAACGCCGACCAGCAGCGGCCCATCGCCTCTATTACAAAAGTAATGACGCTGCTACTCACCTTTGAAGCGCTGTCCGCCGGGCGCATCAGTTTAAGCGACACTGTGCCTGTCAGTGAGCATGCCTATCACATGGGCGGCAGCCAGATCTGGCTGGAGCCGGGCGAGCAGATGACGCTGGACGACATGCTGAAAGCCATCTGCATTTCCAGTGCCAACGATGCCGCTGTGGCGGTGGCCGAATTTGTGGGCGGCAGCGAACCCGCCTTTGTGCAGCAGATGAACGCCCGCGCTGCTGAGCTGGGCCTGACCAACACCCACTTTGAGAACGCCTGCGGCCTGGACGCCGAGGGACACCTTTCCACCGCCCGCGATGTAGCTATGATGAGCCGGGAAATTTTGCTGCACCATGCCGAGGTCCGCAACTACTGCTCCATCTGGATGGACTCTCTGCGGGACGGCGCGACCCAGTTAATCAACACCAACAAGCTGCTCAAGACTTACAATGGCATCACGGGGCTGAAGACCGGCACCACCAGCCGGGCGGGCGTCTGCATCTCCGCCAGTGCCGAGCGAAACGACCTGCGGCTGATTGCCGTGGTGCTGGGGGCGGATTCCGGCAAAGAGCGTTTTGCCGCCGCCACAGCCTTGCTGGACTACGGCTTTGCCAATTATGAGAACGTCACCCCGCAGATGTCTGTCGATGCACCGGAAGCCATCTCTGTCAGCCACGGCACCGCAGACAAAGTCGAGCTTATCTACAGCACGCCGACGCGCTTTTTGATGCCAAAAAATGCCGCTGAGCCCCTGACTTCAACCATCGAGCTGCCCCGGAAGCTGGCCGCGCCCGTGGCCCAGGGCGCACACTTAGGCACCGTGCAGCTGAGCAGCGGCGGGGAAGTGCTGGCCAGTTTCCCCATCAGCGCCGCACAGGACGTGGACGCATTGAGCTTCCGCTATTGTTTCGGACGACTAGTCGACAGTTTACTGCTTTACCAGGGAGATTTTGTGCAAAATAAATGAAAAAGTCATAAAAAAGCACCAGTTTTTGCTTGACAATACCGACTTGAAACGGTATCATGGGTGTATAAAAATAAACAAAGGAGGAGTAAAAGATGGCTGTTGCATTTAATGGCAAGCATCTTGCAAAATTCATCCGTCCTGAAGAATATGAGGCGATCTACCCGCAGGTCGAGTTAGCCCATAAGCAGCTGGAGACCAAGACTGGTTTCGGCAATGACTTCTTGGGTTGGCTTGACCTGCCTGTTACTTATGACAAGGAAGAGTTCGCCCGCATCAAAGAGGCCGCACAGAAGATCCGTTCGGATTCCGATGTGCTGCTCGTCGCTGGTATCGGCGGTTCTTATCTGGGTGCCCGTGCTGTAGTGGAGGCCGTCAAGGGCCTGTACCACAACGAGACTTCCGACGGCCCGAAGATCTACTTCTGCGGCAACACGATCTCGCCCACCGCCCTGAACGACATCATCAAGCTCACCAAGGGCAAGCGTTTTTCCATCAATGTCATCTCCAAGTCCGGTACGACTACCGAGACCGCGCTGGCTTTCCGCGTCCTGCGCAAGCTGCTGGAGGATTCCGTTGGTGTTGAGGAAGCCAACAAGCGCATCTACGCCACGACCGACCGTGCCAAAGGCACCCTCAAGCAGCTGGCTACTGAGCAGGGCTGGCCCACCTTCGTCGTTCCCGATGACGTCGGCGGCCGCTACTCTGTCCTGACCGCTGTTGGCCTGCTGCCCATCGCCTGCGCCGGCATTGATATTGACGAGCTGATGCAGGGCGCTGCTGACGGCCTGAAGAAGTTCGGCCAGTGCAGCATCGACAACGACGCTTACCGTTACGCCATGACCCGCAACATCCTGTACCGCAAGGGCAAGAGTGTGGAGACCCTGGCCTGCTTTGAGCCGGACTTCACCATGATGAACGAGTGGTACAAGCAGCTGTTCGGCGAGAGCGAGGGCAAAGACCAGAAGGGCCTGATGCCCACTTCCTGCATCTTCTCCACCGACCTGCACTCCATGGGTCAGTTCCTGCAGGACGGCAGCCGTATCATGTTCGAGACCTATGTCGACGTCAAGCACACCCGTGAGGACTTCTTTATTGAAGAGCTGGAGGGCAACTTCGACGGTCTGAACTTCCTGGCCAACCAGAACATGAGCGTTGTCAACCGCAAGGCTATGGAGGGTACCATCCTCGCCCATACCGACGGCGGCGTGCCCCTGGGCCTGATCGAAGTGGACAGCCTGTCTGCCCATGACGTCGGTGAGCTGATCTACTTCTTCTGGCGTGCCTGCGCTGTCTCCGGCTATCTGCTGAGCGTCAACCCCTTTGACCAGCCCGGCGTCGAGAGCTACAAGAAGAACATGTTCGCCCTGCTGGGCAAGCCCGGTTACGAGGACCGCAAGGCCGAACTGGAAGCCAGCCTGAAAGACTAATGGAATACACGCCTGGGATATGGCGTCTCACGAATACAAGGAGGTAACCCCTATGCTGAAACTGATCGTTGGAACCAAGGGCTCCGGCAAGACCAAAACCATGATCGACATGATCGACAAAGCTACCAAAACCACTTCCGGCAATATCGTTGTCATCGAGAAGTGCATGAAGCTCACCACCGAGATCAACCACGCAGCCCGCTTGGTTGACGTAGATGAGTACGGCGTTGTCGGCGCTGACATGCTGTACGGCTTCGTGGCTGGCGTCCTGGCTGGTAACTACGACATCACCGAGCTGTTCATCGACGGCATCCTGCGCATCATCGACCACGACATGGCCGCCGCCGCCAAGGTGCTGGAAGCTATCAACAAGATCACCCCCAACATCGAGGTCGTCGTCACCGTTTCTGCTGACGCTGCCGATCTGCCGGAAGATCTGAAGAAGTACGTGATCTGATAGGCGCAACTTACTAAAGAACTTTTCAGGGCGGGGAAGTCTTCCCGCCCTGATTTTTTGGTAAAAACACAAAAAATCACATTTTTTTGTGTTTTAGCTGTTGACAAGCCCCTTGTACTTGTGTATACTATTTAAGCAACCTTTTGAGGTGTACTATGCAATTTGATCTTCGAGCTTTTCTAGAGGGTGCCCGAAAACCTTACGAGGCACATTTTCAGGCAGACCTCACGCAGTCCGATTTTGGCGGCTATACGCTGGCTGCCCCGGCTGAATGTGACTTTACGGCAACGCCCACCGATGATGGCGCGGCGTTGCTATTGTGTGTAAAGGCACAGATTCATGCCGAGTGCGCCCGCTGTCTTGAACCACTCACTCAAGATTACTGCTTTGAGCGCGACTACCTGATCCTGCCAAGGGATTTAGAAGACCCGGATTTTGAACTGCCCTGCAACGAACAAGGCTGCATTGACCTCGATGAGCTGGTCTATCAAGAGCTGATCTTCGAGGTTCCGGCAGTGCTGCTGTGCAGTGCTGATTGTCAAGGTCTATGCCCCATTTGCGGCAAAAAGAAGGCCGCAGGTTGTACCTGCAAGCCCGCAGCCGACGCTGCGCCCGTAGATGCCCGGCTTAGCATACTAAAACAACTACTCAGTTGAATTTCACCAAGGAGGTGTCCGATTATGGCTATCGTACCTAAGAGAAAGCATTCTCAAGCTCGCCGCGACAAACGTCGTTCTAATGTCTGGAAACTGGAGGCGCCGACGCTGGTGAAGTGCCCGCAGTGTGGCGAACTGAAGGTTCCCCATAAGGTTTGCGGCAAGTGTGGCTACTACAAAGGCCAGGAAGTCATCAAGAAAGAGGCGTAAGTCTCTTGCGTGGGGAGGGCGATGCCTTCCCCATTTTTTATTGTTGTGTTATTTTTAACGAAAGGGGGCCTGCCGCATGCCTTTGTATGTAACCAAGATCGACGAGGGATCACCCGCGCAAAAGTTAGGGCTATCCTTAGGCTGTGCATTGCTGGCCGTTGACGGCCACCCCCTGAACGATGCGCTGGACTATCAGTTCTACACCACCCCGGCCGTATTCTCGCTGGATGTATGCGAGAACGAGCAGCACCGTACCATCCAGGTGCAAAAAGGGGAGTATGAACCCTTAGGCTGCAACTTCAAGACCTATCTAGGCGATGAAAAGCACAGCTGCTCCAACCATTGCATGTTCTGCTTCATCGACCAGCTGCCGCCCGGCATGCGCGCCCCGCTGTATTTTAAGGATGACGACGAGCGCCTGTCCTTCCTGTTTGGCAACTATATTACGCTGACCAACCTGACGGACCACGAGATCGACCGCATCATCCAGATGCACATCAGCCCGATCTTCGTCTCGGTACACACCACCAACCCGGAGCTGCGGGTGCGGATGCTGGCCAACAAACGCGGCGGCGAGGTATTAAAATACCTGCCCAAGCTGGCTACCGGCGGCATCGAGCTGAATTGTCAGCTGGTTCTCTGCCGCGGCATCAACGATGGCGACGAGCTGCGCCGCACATTGACCGACCTGCTGGCGCTGCGCCCCCAGGTGGGCAGTATCGCCGCTGTGCCCGCCGGCGTCACTGACTACCGCGACAAACTGTACAAGCTTACGCCTTATGATAAGGAAAGCGCCGCTGCCACGCTGGACATTCTGGAAGAGTTCAGCATGAAGTGCCGCGCCGAGTACGGCCGCAGCGTCATCTACCCCAGCGACGAATGGTACCTGACCGCCGAGCGGGAGATTCCCGCAGCGGAATTCTACGACGAATTTGCCCAGTTGGAGGACGGCGTGGGCATGTGGCGGCAATACCATGATACTTTTTTAGAGGAACTGGAAAACTACCGCGGCCTGGTGCTGCCCCACAGCCTGGACGTTGTTACCGGCACGCTGGCCGCCCCGCTGATCGAAGATTGCGCCAACACACTGATGCAGCGTTACCCACAGGTGAAGATTGCTGTGCATGCCATCCGCAACGATTACTTCGGCGGCAATGTCAGCGTGGCGGGCCTTGTTACCGGCACCGACATCATCAAGCAGTGCAAAGACAACCTGCAAAGCGATACGATTGCCGTGCCGGAAGTAATGCTGCGGGATGAAAAAGATCGTTTTCTCGATGATATTACACTGTCGCAGCTGGGCGAAGCCCTGGGCTGCCGCGCCATATGCATCCCCACCGACGGTGCCGGGTGCTGCCGCGCGTATTTAAGCTCACACAAGCGCAAGATCAAACTTATGAAGAAAGAGAAGAGGGAGGAAAGCTGATATGGCAAAACCGATCGTAGCCATTGTGGGCCGCCCCAACGTGGGCAAATCCACAATTTTCAATAAGCTGACCGGCCAGCGTCTCGCTATTGTCGAAGACACCCCCGGCGTTACCCGCGACCGTATTTTCTGTGACTGCGAATGGAGCGGTCACAAGTTCCTGCTGGTGGATACCGGCGGTATCGAGCCCCGCATCGACGATGGCCTGCTGGCCCACATGCGTGAGCAGGCCCAGCTGGCCATCGATTCCGCCGATTGCATCGTCATGGTCACCGAGCTTTCTGCTGGCGTGACCCCGCAGGACCAGGACGTCGCCAGCATGCTGATGCGCAGCGGCAAGCCCGTAGTGCTGGCTGTCAACAAGTGCGACAAGGTCGGTGAGCCGCCTATGGAGCTGTACGATTTCTACAGCCTCGGCCTGGGCGAGCTGATCCCCGTTTCCGGCGTGCATGGCCACGGCACCGGCGACCTGCTGGACGCCGTCTGCGCTCATCTCAACTTTGAGGAAGAACCTGAGGATGCCGACGACCGCATCACCGTTGCTGTCATCGGCCGCCCCAATGTGGGCAAATCCAGCCTCATCAACCACATCCTGGGCGAGAACCGCCTGATCGTGGCCAACGAGGCCGGCACCACCCGCGACGCCATCGACACGATGGTAGAGAACAAGTATGGCAAGTTCGTCTTTACCGATACCGCCGGCCTGCGCAAAAAGGGCAAGGTGGAAAGCGGCGTTGAGCGCTACAGCGTCCTGCGCAGCCTGGCCGCCGTTGAGCGCAGCCGCGTCTGCGTCATCATGATCGACGCCACTGTCGGCTTTACCGAGCAGGACTCCAAGGTCGCCGGTTACGCCCACGAGCAGGGCAAGGCCTGCATCATCGCCGTCAACAAGTGGGATGCTGTCGAGAAGGACAGCTACACCATGGATACCATGCGCAAAAAGCTGGAAGAGGATTTCAGCTTCATGTCCTATGCGCCCATCGTGTTCATCAGTGCCAAGACCGGTCAGCGCGTGGACAAGCTGTTTGAGACCATCCATTTTGTGGACATCCAGAACGGCACCCGCGTGCCCACCGGCGCCTTGAACGAGATGCTGGCCCGTGCCACCGCCAAGGTCCAGCCGCCGTCTGACAAGGGCAAGCGACTGAAGGTGTTCTATATCACCCAGATCTCCACCCGCCCGCCGACGTTCGTCTGCTTCGTCAACCAGAAAGCGCTGTTCCATTTCTCGTACCAGCGTTATCTGGAAAATCAGATCCGTGAGACCTTTGGCCTGACCGGCACGCCCATCCGCATGATTACCCGTGAGCACGGCGACGGTTCTGCCAAGGCCGGAAAGGTGTAAATTATGCTGCCAAATATTATTCTGGCCTGCGTGCTGACCGCACTGGGCGGGTATCTCTTGGGCAGCATCCTGTTCGGCGTGCTGATCTCCAAGGTCATGTACAATGACGACGTGCGCGACCATGGCAGCGGTAACGCTGGCATGACCAACGTGCTGCGAACCTACGGCAAACTGCCCGCCGTGTTTACCACCATTGGCGACGTTGGCAAAAGCGTGGCCGCCGTCAACCTGGGCCGCTTCATTTTCGATGCCCTGCTTTCCGGCACAGGCGCTGCCTGGCAGAACCCGCTGGACCCTGTCTGTGGTGCGTATCTGGCCGCCATCTTCTGCATGATCGGCCACAGCCGCCCGATCTTCTTCGGCTTCAAGGGCGGCAAGGGCGTGCTGGTTGGTGCCGGTGCAGCTTTGGCTACTGAGCCGCTGGTTTGTGCCATGTTGCTGGTCATCTTCCTGATCGAAGTTGCCATCACCCGCATCGTATCCCTGGGCAGCATCATCATTGCCGCTTTGTATCCCGTAGGCACCCTCATTAACCTGATTGCCTGCGGTGCGAACCTGCCTACCATCGTGTTCAGCACCGTATGCTGCGCCATCATGGCCGCCATGGTCATCTGGCTGCATCGCTCCAACATCGAACGCCTGAAAAACGGTACCGAGTACCGCTTCGGCGAAAAGAAATAACCTTATAGCAACCGTCCTTTATCTTTGCGGATAAGGGGCGGTTTTCTTGTCTGTTTCTGTTGCATCGTGTCGAAGGCTGTGCTATCCTTCTATAAAAGGGGATGATACCATGCCAACGCCGCAGGAAGTCTGGGCCATGCTGCAAGCCCACGAAGGGGAGACCTTTTACACCGCCAAAGGTCTGCCGTTCCACTACCTGATCCACGGCAGGGAGCTGTTTGTGAACCGCAAAAACAAGTCCATCACCATTTCAACCGTTGCCAATGCCCTGGCCCGCATCAAGGCGCGGGAGGCTGCCGGGGAGGCAATCACCGGCCCCAAGAAGATCGGCTGCTACGGGGCCAGCTACCTTTACCCGGTGTTTTTACAACTGGGCATCATCCATCTGCCGCAGACAAACGACGAACCACTGCAATAAATTGCAGGCGCATAACAGGTTGCATAACTTGTTATGCGCTTTTTGCATGTTTTGTACAAAAATCGGCCAAAATGAGTAAAGCGTACAATTTTGCATCATACAAGTGAAAAATAACTGTTGAAAAATAAACTTTTTGGGTGTATACTAAGGGCATTATAAGGCATACGACGGGGGGTTGCTATGAAAAACCTGTACCAGATCACCCGGCACCTCGTCTGGCTGACGCAGTTCGGGCTTTCTGTGGCGTTGCCGCCCGTGTTGTTTTTGCTGGGGGCCGTCTGGCTCAAGAACGAATTTGCACTGGGCGGCTGGGTCGTGCTGGTCGGTCTGCTGTTGGGACTGGCCGGCTCGGTAGGCAGCCTGCGCAGCAACTTAAAAAGCATCGACCGTGAGGGAAAAGAGGATACGCCCCGCACCCCACCGCCTATTTCCTTTAATAACCATTAAATTTACTATTGCGAGGTGATCCCTACCATGCAGAAAAATCGCGATGTACTGCGGCAGGTGGGCGGATTAGCCGTCGCCTTGCTGGTCTGCATTGCTGTTATGCTGGCAGTGTACGCGCTGCTGGGTCGGTTGGACCGCCTGGTCCTGCTGGGGGCCGTTTTCGGCTGGATCTTAGCCGTAGGCAACTTTTTATCTTTGAGCATTACCGTTTCCAATGCGTTGGACCGTGCCGCCAACGGCGGCAGCCCGCAGAAAGCGCAGCTGGAGATCCAGACATCCAGCGTGGTGCGCCCGCTGGTGCTAGCGCTGATTTATATTGTACTTTTCCGTGCTAAAGTTTGTGACCCTGTCGCCGCCTTGCTGCCGCTTTTGTTCGCGCAGGTGGCGATCAAAGTACTGGAATTTTTCCGGAATGATAAAAAAGGCGGTGATACTGCACCATGAATGGCCCTAAGATCTACTTTACGATTCCGATCCTGGGCGGCATCCCCATCACGCAGACCGCGGCATCCTCGTTTGTGGTTATGCTGATCCTTTGCATCGCAGGCATTGTACTGGGGCGCAACCTGCAAAAGCGGCCCGGCCGCCGCCAGGTGTTAGTGGAAAAAGGTGTTTCCATGCTCTACGGCATGGTCGAGGACACCATGGGCAAGCACAACGCTTACTGGACGCCCTATATCGGCGCGCTGTTCCTGTCGTCGC
The DNA here is from genome assembly GCA_025758045.1 of Oscillospiraceae bacterium. Classification (NCBI taxonomy): domain Bacteria; kingdom Bacillati; phylum Bacillota; class Clostridia; order Eubacteriales; family Oscillospiraceae; species Oscillospiraceae bacterium. The sequence continues at coordinate 2,671,097 of CP107208.1, forward strand.
TGTTTGGTACACTCATCGGTATGACCGGCATCCTGCGCTCGGCCACGGCGGATCTTTCCACCACCGTCACCTGGGCGCTGATGACCAGCGTGATTTGCTGGGGCTGCTCCATCAAGCAGAATGGCTTCCTTGGCTGGCTGAAAGGCTTTACCGAGCCCGTCGCTGTCATGACCCCGATGAATATTATCTCCGAGATCGCACAGCCCGTTTCGATGGCGTTCCGTCACTTTGGCAACATTGCCGGCGGCGGCGTGCTGACAAGTCTGCTCTACTCCGCGCTGGCGGCCTGCTCGGCCATGGTGCTGGGGCTGGTGGGCAAAAGCTTTATCGCCGGTGCTGTGGTGCTGGTGCTGGGCATCATTTTGCTGGTGCTGGGCATCAAAAACCAAAAGATGGCCAAAAATATTTTTGGCATCGTGTTTTCCGTGACCGGCCTGCTGGGCATTTTAAGCTTGACCGGCGTGCCGTATCTGGAAGTCGGTATTCCCGGCATCCTCAGCCTTTATTTTGATGTATTCTCTGGTGGTGTTCAGGCCTTGGTTTTCAGCCTGCTGACGATGGTTTACATCGGCAATGCCTGTCCGCCGCCGGAGGAAGTATAAACCAAAAAACAAATTTTTATAACAGGAGGAAACTTCTATGGAAACAGCAATCATCAAAGCCGCCTGCGCGATCGGTGCAGGTCTCTGCATGGGTATCGGCGCTATCGGCCCCGCACTTGGTGAGGGCAACGCCGTTGGCAAAGCGCTGGAAGGCATGGCCCGCCAGCCCGAAATGGCCAACACCCTGCGTACCAACATGATTCTGGGCTGCGCCATCACCGAGTCGACCGGTATCTACTCTCTGGTCGTTGCACTGGTTCTGCTGTTCATTTTCTAAGAAGGTCTGACACGAAAGGAGGGGACGACCCATGACAGGCTTTGAAAGTTTTGTCGGCGTCAACCCATGGACTGCGCTGTTCACCTTCTGCAATATGCTCATCACTTTTTCCGTGCTGAAGCATTTCCTGTTCAAGCCGGTCAAAAAGATGATCGACGACCGCCAGCAGGAAATTGATACGATGTACGCCGACGCGGACGCTGCCAAGCAAAAGGCGGCTGCCCTGGAGCAGGAGTATCAGGCTCATCTGCAAAGCATCAAGGCCGAGCGCGATTCGCTGCTGCGGGATGCCACCGTGCGTGCCCAAAAGCGGGAAGAGGACATCCTCAACGAAGCCCGCAGCGAGGCCGCGTCCATCCGTGCGGCAGCCGAGGCCGATATTGCGCAGGAGCGTAAGAAAGCTGTGAACGACCTGAAGAACGAGATTGGCGGCATGGCCGTGGAGATCGCCGGTAAGGTGGTCGAACGCGAGATCAACGAAGCCGATCATCAGGCCCTGATCGATGAATTTATTCGGAATGTGGGGGATGCCTCGTGACCGAACTTGCCAAACGCTACGGCGGCAGCCTGTACGATCTGGCGGCAGAAGAGCAGCTGACTGATCAGCTGTTGGCGGAGCTGGATGTGGCCTTGGATTGCTTTAACCAGGAGCCTGCCTACCTGCGCCTTCTTTCCACCCCCGGCGTACCGAAGAAAGAACGCTGCGCGCTTCTTGACAAGGCTTTTGCCGAAGCGCACCCGTACCTGGTAAATTTTTTAAAGCTGCTGTGCGAGGAAAACCTGCTGGCAGAACTGCCCGGCTGTGTCCGCGCCTACCGTGACCGCTACAATGTCGACCACGGCATTATCGAAGTAACCGTTGTGTCTGCCGTACCGCTGAACGACACCTCCCGCGAGAAGCTGCTTGCCAAACTGCAGGAGATGACCGGCAAAACGGTACGCCTGACCGCCAAGGTCGATCCTTCGATTTTGGGCGGCCTGCGCCTGGACCTGAACGGCACCCGTCTGGACGGCACAGTACAGCGCCGCCTGGAACGTCTGCGCGACAGCATCGGCAGCGTCGTACTTTAATTAAGATGTAAAAGCACCTCATTTTACAGATTGTGTGGTGAACCTAACAGTGCAACTAAAACCCGAACAAATCTCCCGCATCATCCGCTCCCAGATCAAATACTACCAGAATGCGATCGAGCAGAGCGAGACCGGCACTGTCACAATGGTCGGCGACGGTATTGCCCGTGCCGCCGGCCTGGACAACTGCATGGCCGGTGAGCTGGTCCAGTTTGAGAGCGGCGCCTACGGCATGGCCCAAAACCTGGAAGAAAACAGCGTTTCCATCGTTCTGCTGGGCGATGACAGCGGGATCAAGGAAGGCAGCAGCATCCACCGCACCGGCAAGGTCGTTTCTGTCCCTGTCGGTGAAGGGATGATTGGGCGTGTTGTCAACGCCCTGGGTCAGCCCATCGACGGCAAAGGCCCCATCGAAGCTGCCGATTACCGTGCTATCGAATCCCCGGCTCCCGGCATCCTGGACCGCCAGCCTGTCAAGCAGCCGCTGCAGACCGGCATCAAGGCCATCGACTCGATGATCCCCATCGGCCGCGGCCAACGTGAGCTGATCATCGGCGACCGCCAGACCGGCAAGACCGTCATTGCCACAGATACCATCATCAACCAGAAGGGCAAGGACGTTCTGTGCATCTATGTTGCCATCGGCCAAAAGCGCTCCACCGTCGTTTCCCTCGTGGAAAATCTCGAGAAGAACGGCGCCATGGCCTACACGACCGTTGTTTGCGCCACAGCTTCGGAGCTGTCTCCGCTGCAGTATATCGCCCCCTACGCAGGCTGCGCCATGGGCGAGTACTTCATGCAGAAGGGCAAGCATGTCCTCATCATCTATGATGACCTGTCCAAGCACGCTGTTGCTTACCGTGCCCTGTCGCTGCTGATCCGCCGTCCGCCGGGACGTGAAGCTTACCCCGGCGATGTCTTCTATCTGCACAGCCGTCTGCTGGAGCGTGCCGCCAAGTTGAGCGACGAGAAAGGCGGCGGTTCTCTGACCGCGCTGCCCATCATCGAGACCCAGGCAGGTGATGTTTCGGCCTATATCCCGACCAACGTTATCTCCATCACCGACGGCCAGATCTTCCTGGAGACTGAGCTGTTCCACGCCGGTATCCGTCCTGCCGTCAACCCCGGCATTTCGGTTTCCCGTGTCGGCGGCAACGCTCAGATCAAGGCGATGAAGAAAGTTGCCGGTACGCTGAAACTGATCTACTCCCAGTATCGCGAGCTGCAAGGCTTTGCCCAGTTCGGCTCTGACCTGGACGCCGATACCAAGGCCCGTCTGGCCCAGGGCGAGCGCATTGTGGAGATCCTCAAGCAGGACCGCAACAGCCCCGTACCTGTGGAGAAGCAGGTTGCCATCCTGTACGCCACCATCCACGGCTATCTGAAGGATATTGCCGTGGCCGACATTGGTGCCTACGAGCAGGGCTTGTACCGGTATTTGGACGACAATGCCGCCGCCAACGACGTGATGGAGACTATCCGTACCACCGGCGACCTGAAGCCCGATACCGAGGGAGCGCTGAAACAGGTACTCGCCGCTTATACCGAACAATTTACTAAAGAAAAATAAACTGCAAAGGGGGTGCTGCCGATGGCTGGCTCGATGAAAGAGATCAAGCTTCGCATTAAAAGTGTCGAAAGCACCATGCAAATTACCAAGGCGATGGAGCTGGTTGCTTCCAGCAAGCTGCGCCGCGCGAAGGAGCGGGTAGAACATAGCCGCCCCTACTTTGAGACGCTGTACGCCACCCTGTTTGATATTGCCGCTGCGGATTCTGAATTCAGCAGCCCGTATCTTGCCAAGCGCGAGACTCACCGCCGCCTGTATATCGTAATTGCCGGCGACCGCGGCCTGGCTGGCGGCTACAACGCCAACATCCTTAAAGCGGTGGAGGCAGATGCCGCCGATGCCCCGGAGCAGGGTTATTGCGTATTGCCCATCGGTAAAAAGGCGGTCGAATATTTCGAGCGCCATAATGCCTCGATCTTAACCACCTCGTTTGCGGTGGCGGGGGACATTTCTGTCAGCGATTGCTTCGAGATCTCGCGCCTTGTCTGCCAGAAATTCTTGTCAGGGGAGTTTGATGAGATTCGTATCGCGTTCACCCAGTTTGTCTCCATGCTGACCCAGACGGCTTCCATCCTGCCGGTCCTGCCTTTCGATGCACCGCGCCCCAAGCCGGGGCAGGAGCGTGAAAGCCTGATGCTTTATGAGCCGGACAGCACTGCTGTGTTTGACGCCATCATCCCGGAATATCTGGCCGGTGTCGTCTACGGTGCCTTGTGCGAGAGTGTTGCCAGTGAGCAGGGTGCCCGCCGTACCTCAATGGATGCCGCCACCAAGAATGCCGGTGAGATGATTGAACATCTGAACCTGTACTATAACCGCGCCCGCCAGGCTGCCATTACCCAGGAGATCACCGAGATCGTAGCCGGTGCCGACGCAGAATCTTAAAAAGCCCACAAAGGAGTGTGTGCTATGCCAGAAAAACACATCGGAAAGGTGGTGCAGATCACCGGCCCGGTCCTGGACATCCGCTTCAAGGACGGCGAGTTGCCCGCCCTGCTGAATGCGGTAGAACTTGACAATCACGGCAAAAAGCTGGTCGTCGAAGTGGCGCAGCATATCGGTGATAACGTAGCCCGCTGCATCGCCATGGCCGCCACGGACGGCCTGGTCCGCGGTGTCGACGCCGTCGACACCGGCGGCCCCATCAACGTACCGGTAGGCGATGCCTGCCTGGGCCGCGTGTTCAATCTGCTGGGTGAGCCTGTCGATGAGCAGCCCGCGCCCGAAAACGTAGAGCATTGGCCTATCCACCGCGCCGCCCCTGCCTTTGACGAACAGGAATCCTCCACCGAAATTCTGGAGACCGGCATCAAGGTCGTTGACCTGATCTGCCCCTATGCCAAGGGTGGCAAGATCGGTCTGTTCGGCGGTGCCGGTGTCGGCAAAACTGTTCTGATCCAGGAGTTGATCTACAACATCGCTACTGCCCACAACGGCTACTCTGTCTTTACCGGCGTTGGTGAGCGTACCCGTGAGGGCAACGACTTGTACGGCGAAATGCGCGAGAGCGGCGTTCTCAGCAAAACAGCGCTGGTCTACGGCCAGATGAACGAGCCGCCAGGAGCCCGTATGCGTGTAGCCCTGTCCGGCCTGACGATGGCGGAGTATTTCCGTGACGTCAAGCATCAGGATGTGCTGCTCTTCATTGATAACATCTTCCGTTTCACCCAGGCCGGTTCTGAGGTCTCGGCTCTGCTGGGCCGTATGCCCTCCGCCGTCGGCTACCAGCCCACGCTGGCCACCGAGATGGGCGCTTTACAGGAGCGTATTACTTCCACCCGCAAGGGCTCTATCACCTCCGTACAGGCTGTCTACGTGCCTGCAGACGACCTGACCGACCCGGCCCCTGCCACGACCTTCACCCATCTGGACGCCACCACGGTTCTGAGCCGTGACATCGCCTCCCAGGGCATCTATCCCGCTGTCGACCCGCTGGATTCCACCTCCCGTATCCTGTCGCCGGAAGTTGTAGGCCAGGAGCACTACGAGGTTGCCCGCGCCGTACAGCAGGTTTTGCAGCGCTACAAGGACCTGCAGGACATCATCGCCATCATGGGTATGGACGAACTGTCGGAAGAGGATAAGATCACGGTCAGCCGCGCCCGTAAAGTACAGCGCTTCCTGTCCCAGTCTTTCCATGTTGCGGAGCAGTTCACCGGCATGCCCGGCCAGTATGTGCCGCTGAAAGAGACCCTGCGCGGCTTTAAGATGATTCTGAACGGCGAATGTGATTCCATTCCCGAAAGCTGCTTCCTGTTTGCCGGCACCATCGATGATGTTCTGGCAAAGGCCAAACAGCAGTAAGGGGGCGGGCAGATGGCAGTTTTCCCGCTGAAGATCCTTACACCGGACGGCGTTGCCTTTGACGGCAGCGTCTCGGCCGTTTCCTGCCGCACCATCAACGGGCAGATCCAGCTGTTGGCAAAGCATATCGATTACTGCACGGCCCTCGGCATGGGGGAGGCCCACATTACGCTGGAGGACGGCACCATCCGCCGGGCCGCCTGTATGGGCGGCATGCTCAGCATGATCGGCGGCGAATGCCGCCTGCTGGCCACCACCTTTGAATGGGCCGATGCCATCGATAAAGAGCGTGCCGAGCGCAGCAAAGCCCGCGCCGAGGCGATCCTTGCCCAGAAAAACGTGGATACCCGCGAATTGGAACTGGCCGAAGCCCGCCTGAAGCGCGCCCTGGTGCGCAGCAGTGTGGCCTCGCGGCAGAATCTATCCTGATACAGCCAAAATACCGCCGCCAGAAAACGACCTGGCGGCGATGTTTTTTGAGGAAGTTCACTTTTTTTGAATTTTTTTCAAAAAAAGTGTTGACATTTCTCCTATAGTCAGCTATAATGAACAAGCTGATTCGAGACAGCCCAGTTCGACCGGGTGTAGCGCAGTTTGGTAGCGCGCTTGAATGGGGTTCAAGAGGCCGTGAGTTCGACTCTCGCCACTCGGACCAAACAGTTGGCTGTACGTCAGCGAAAGAACGTCAAATCCGAAAGGGTTTGGCGTTTTTTATTTATATTTTCCTTGGTGCAGTGTTATGCAGTTCTAACGGTTTTCTAACGGACATCATCTTTCCCATCGGCAATATTATGCGCAAAAAAGATTAATAGGAAGAGAAAAACGACCCGAAAGTGATAAAATAGCTTATAATTCGACAAATACCGTGCATTTCTTGCGAAATTCGAGCATGGCAGTTGAAAATCGAAATTTATATGTTACAATATTATACACCAACAGGGGATGGAGTGCGTCCCCGATTAAATTTAGGAGGAGTCTAAATTATGTTCGAAAAAATTCGTAAACTCAAGGACCGCAAGGGTTTTACCCTGGTCGAGTTGATCGTGGTTCTGGTCATCCTGGCCATCCTGGCTGCCCTGCTGATCCCCGCTCTGACTGGCTACATCGACAAGGCCAACAAGGAGAAGATTGTTTCTGAGTGCCGTATGGTTGTTATGGCGGCTCAGACCGAGGCTTCTGAGTTGTACGGCAAAATGGACGGTGACAAGTTGGCTTTTGGCTCTGACACTAACACGGCTGCTGACTATGATGATGCTGTTAAGGATCTGTCTGAAACAAAGGGCAAATTTAAAATTGTGCTCTATGATGATGGTACCGTTCACACTGTCCAGTATTGGAACAGCGGCTGGACTATTACTTATACTGATGGCACTTATAATGAGGCCACGGCAGCTACTGCACCTGATGGCGATACTACAACTACGATTGATGTAAAGCCTGCAAAGTCCTAAGAGTTTCACCTGCTGGTGGAACTGCTAGGAAGTACTCTTAAAGCTCAAATCCTGCCACATAAGGTGGCGGGATTTTTTGTTTCTTTGTTACTATAAGCTTCTTACCACTTTACGAGTCTGTTGTTCTGAACGTCTAAATTCCTTGGCGTAAAGCTTGTCAACAAGCGCGACTTTGGCGATAACCGCTACGGATATGGCATGTTGCGCTCCCCTGAGCATTATAACAAAAGCCTCCGCTGCCGGACTTCACTTCCGGCGGCGGGGGCCTTGCTTATATAGCCTTATTGTGGCCGTTTGACGGCCTTGTGGTAGACGAGGACAGAGATACCGGCTGTGATGGCTTCGGTGATCCAGAACGCATGCCAGACGCCCGTGGGGCCAAGCAGGCGGCACAGCACCCAGGCAATGGGCATCATGGCGATAATGTAGCGCACCAGCGAGATGATGAGCGACTCGGTGCCCTTACCCAGACCCTCCAGTGCGCCGGAGCCGGTCACGGTAAGGGAAGATACGATAAAGCCCACGCAGATAATGCGCAGTGCGGTCTGGCCCGCGGCGATCGTCTCCGGGTTGGAGCTGAACACATTCATCAGCGGGCCGGCAAACACCAGGCATAGCACCGTGCCGCCCGCCATGATGGTTCCCGTCATGGCCAGGGTCAGGTTGTAAATTTTCTTTACGCGGGCATCCTCGCCCGCGCCGTAGTTGTAGCCGATGATGGGGCGCATGCCCTGCACAATGCCGTTGGCAGGCAGGTACAGGAAGGTCTGCAATTTATAATAGATGCCTAGCACCACCACGTAGACCTGCGAATAAGCCGCCAGAATGGAGTTGAGGAACGACACCAGCAGCGAGGGGAGCGCCAGATTGAGAATGGCCGGGATGCCGATGGCATACAGGCTTACATCCATTTTGCGGTTCGGCGTCATGCAGTCGCGGCGCACCCGCACACTGATCTCCGTAGTATTGTACACGAACAAATAGATGGTCAGCGTCAAAATCTGGCCGATGCCGGTGGCCAGTGCCGCACCGGCAATGCCCATTTTCGGGAACGGGCCGATGCCGAAGATCAGCATCGGGTCCAGGATGATATTGCAGACAGAGCCTGCCATCAGGCCCACCATCGTAACGCGCATGCGGCCCACCGCCTGGAAGATCTTCTCAAATGCCAGGGTGGCCATGATGACCGTGGAGAACAGGAACGCGATGCGCGAGTAGGTCACGCCCATCCGGATGACCGTTTCGTCGCTGGTGAACATCCGCAGGAAGGTCGGCATGATCAGGATGCTGACCACCGTGATGACCACACCGTGCAGCAGCGAGAGCATCAGGCCATGGGTGGCAGCCATATTCGCCTTTTTATGCTCACCCGCGCCCAGGTGCAGGGCGATCTGCGCATTGATGCCCACGCCAAAGCCGATGGCAATGGCGTTGATAAGATTCTGCACCGGGTAGACCAGCGACAGCGCCGTCATGGCATCCTCACTGATCTGGGCCACGAACAGGCTGTCCACGATGTTGTACAGCGCGTTGACCAGCATCGAGATGACCATGGGCAGCGCCATGCTGACCAGCAGGGGAAAGATCGGTTTTTCCTTCATAAACGTATCATTCATAGTGTACCTCCCAGACACAGCAAAAAGCCACACAATGGGTCGACATTCCAGCCGAACCATTGTGTGGCGAAAAATAGTATAGACTACTGTAAAAATCCACACCTGTTTTAGGTTTTTGCATAATACCACAGTTTTTTTATTTTGTCAAGACGGCCCGGCCCACTTTTTAACCTATTGACGCAATAGGTGTTTGTGCTATAATATTTTGGTATATACTTTTCCCGGGGAAGTGCCCCGCCGCCATGAAATGAGGCAATCTGACATCCATGATCTACTTAGATTATTCCGCCAACACGCCGGTCGACCCGGCCGTGCTGGATATTTACTGCAAGACCGAGCTGGCGTATATCGCCAACCCCAACTCCACCCACTGCGCCGGGCAGGCCGCCCGGGCCGAAATGGCCCGCGTGACCGAGTCCATCGCCAGCCAGCTGGGCGTGCAGCCCGCCGAGATCATCTACACCTCCGGCGCCAGCGAGGCCAACAACCTGGCCCTCAAGGGCATTGCCCAGGCATCGCGGCACATCGGCAAGCATATCATCTCCACCCAGCTGGAACACTCCTCGGTGGGGGCGTCACTCTCCGTTTTGCAGCAGCAGGGGTACGAGATCGACCTGCTGAACGTGAACCGCGACGGCAAAGCAGACCTTGCCCAACTGCGGGAACTGCTGCGCAAGGATACGATTCTTGTCGCCGTCTGTGCCGTGGACAGCGAGATCGGCACTGTGCAGCCTGTCAAAGAGATTGCCGAGATCGTCAAGCGGTACCCGGATTGCCGCCTGCATGTGGATGCCACCCAGGCTGTGGGTAAAACGGACCTCTGGTTTGACGGCGTGGACACCATGAGCTTTACCGCCCACAAATTCTACGGTCCCAACGGAATCGGCGCACTGTACAAGCGCCGGGGGCTGGTTATTGAGCCGCAGATCTCCGGCGGTGCCAGCACAACCATTTACCGCAGCGGTACACCCACGCTGGGCCTGGCCGCCGCGCTGGAAGCTTCGCTGACGAAAGCCCTGGCCGAGCAGCCCCAGCGCATCGCCCACGTACAACACCTGCATAACCGCCTTGCAGCCGCATTGCAGGTGTACCCCGAGGTGCGCTTCAACAGCCCGGCGGATGCGGTGCCGCATATCCTCAATGTCAGTGTCAACGGCATAAAGGCTACCCGCTTTCAGCAGGCCCTCAGTGAGCAGGGCGTCTGCGTCTCGGTCAAATCGGCCTGCTCGTCGGACGGCATGCCTTCCAAGGCCGTGTTTGCCGTCAGCCGTGACCGCCGCAACGCGCTGTCCTCGTGGCGCATCAGCCTGAGCCACCTTACCACCGACGAAGAAATTGATGGTTTCCTGGCTGCCTTTGATACCTGCTACCACCAGCTGTTACAGAAGGAGAATTGATTTTGGAACGTCAACTGGAAACTTATCAGAAAATCGAGCGCAGCATTATCAAAAAATTCCGTAAACAGCTGTGGACGCCGTTTATCGTGGCCGTCAAACGGTACGAGCTGATCCAGGCAGGGGACAAGATCGCCGTCTGCATCTCCGGCGGCAAGGATTCCATGCTGATGGCAAAGCTGCTGCAGGAATTGCAGCGCCACAGCGAGGTGCCCTTTGAGCTGGTCTATCTGGTGATGGATCCCGGCTACAACGAGATCAACCGTCAGAAGATCGAGAGCAACGCCGCGCTGCTGCACCTGCCCATCACCGTGTTTGAAACCAACATTTTTGATGTTGCCAACAACAGCGAGAAGTCGCCCTGCTACCTCTGCGCCCGCATGCGCCGCGGCCACCTGTACAAGAAAGCGCAGGAGCTGGGCTGCAACAAAATTGCGCTGGGCCATCACTTCAATGATGTCATCGAGACCACCGTTATGAGCATGTTCTACGGCTCCCAGATGCAGGCTATGCCGCCGAAGCTACACAGCACCAACTTCCCGGACATGACGCTGATCCGCCCGATGTACTGCATCCGCGAGGATGACATCATCGCCTGGCGGCGCTACAATGACCTGGAATTCATCCAGTGCGCCTGCCGCTTTACCGAGGCCTGCACCATCTGCGATAACGGTGGCGGCGGCTCCAAGCGGCAGGAGGTCAAGGTTCTGCTGCGCCGCCTGATGCGGGACAACCCCAACATCGAGAACAGCATCTTCCGCAGCATTCATTCCGTCGCACTGGACACCATGCCCGGTTATAAGACCGAGGGTGTGGAGCATTCCTTCCTGGAGCGTTTTGACCGCCAGGAGGAAGCCTTGCGCGCTGAGGCCGCCAAAGCCGCCGTGCCCGATACTGAACAATAAAATATAGAAAAAGCAAGACCCATGCCGCTGCAATCGCAGGCTCGGCATGGGTCTTGTATTGTTGTTTTATTCTTCCGTTTTGTGCGGGGCAGTCTTAGTCAGTGCATCGAACTTCTTTACAATGGCCGGGTCGTCCAGCTTGATGACGCGGCCGGAGAGGTAGTGCAGGGTGTTTTCCTCCGGGATGCGGCCAAAGGTAAGCCGCTGGGCGCAGAGGGCCTGGGTCTTCAGGCCGGTGCGCTCGTTCATCTTGCGGTTGCCGTACTTGATGTCGCCCAGCACCGGGTGACCCAGGTAGGCCAGGTGGGCGCGGATCTGGTGGGTGCGGCCGGTGATCAGTCCGATGCGGCATAGGGCAAAGGGGCCGTTCTGGCGGATGACCGTTACATCGGTGATGATCTGCTTATAGCCATCGCACTGGCGGGCGTGGATGTGCACCTTGTTGTTCTTCTCGCTGTGCTGCAGCCAGGCGATATGCCGCCCGGCGGGCGGGGCACCTACCGTGATGGTCAGGTACTCTTTTTTCATCAGGTCGTCACGGATGATGGCGTTTAGGTCCCGCAAGGCCGTGTAGCTTTTGGCGGCCAGCACCAGGCCCTCGGTTCCGCGGTCCAGCCGGTTGCACAGGGCCGGGGCAAAGCGCTGCTCGGCGTGGGGATTGTACTCGCCCTTGGCCTCCAGGTAGGCGGCAAAGGCATCCACCAGGTTGGCATCGCCGGTGCGGTCGCTGTGGCACAGCAGGTGCGCCGGTTTGTACAGCACCGCAAAGTTGGCGTCCTCGTAGATGACCGTCACCAGCGGCTGGCGGCGGGGCGGCTTGACCTTGGGCTTGACGCCCTCGGTCGGGAAGAACTCATCGTTAATGTACATCTCGATCAAATCGCCCGTTTTCAGGCGGGTGTCCGGCTCAGCCCGTTTGCCGTTGACCTTGATGCGCTTGTTGCGAAACGCCTTGTACATCATGCTGCGGGGCATATCTTTGGTCACGCCCTCCACAAAGCGGCTCAGGCGGACGTCATTCTCGTTGGCACCGGCGGTAAAACTTTTCATGGAACCCTCACTTATCTCTTTGCAAAATCTTTCTTTCAGTATATAATGAAATCAGGAAAACGTAAAGTGGCAAAAAGGATGTGGAACCATGGCAGACAGCAAAGAGCGGCCTATTCACGAGAATCATCGTGCCCGCATGCAGGAGCGTGTGGCGCACAACGGCATGGAAAGCCTGGCCGAACACGAAGTGCTGGAATATATGCTGTACCTGGCCATTCCGCGCCAGGATACCAATCCACTGGCACACCGGCTGATCGACCATTTCGGCAGTTTTTGCCGCGTGATGGAAGCCACGCCGCAAGAGCTGATGCAGGTGAAGGGCGTCGGCCCGCGCAGCGCCCAGCTGATCTCCGACATTATGGAGTTTGGCCGCTATTATGCCGTGAAAAAGCGCAAAAAGCAGGCTACATTGGACACCACTGCCAACGCTATTGAGTACATCAAGCCGCTGTTCCTCGGCCTGCAAAACGAAGTGCTGTACATTATTTTGATGGACGATTCCTGCCATCCGCTCTACGACCTGAAAGCCGCCGAGGGTGTGCCGAACCACGTCAGCATCGATACCCGCAAGCTACTGCGGGATGTGCTGCGCTCCAACGCCTCCACCGCCATCCTGGCCCACAACCATCCCACCGGGCCGGCCCTGCCCAGTGCCACCGACCAGCTGACCACGCTGAAAATTATGCAGCTGCTGGCCCCGGCGGGCATCTCTATTTTGGACCACATCATCGTGGCAGGGGAGAACGCCTGCTCTATGGCAGACCGCGGCCGTTTGCCGGACATCAGCGCCCACCCCGGCATTTTAAACGCCGCCAGTACGGATTTTTAAGCTGCCGTTTCGCCCTGCCGCCTTATGCCGCGGCAGGGTATATTTTTGGCCGCCGAGTGCACAAAATACCTACCAAAAGACTTTACATTACTTTTCAGTTGTGATATAATCAGCTTACAACCAATCGTTGTGTCGAAAGGAAACTTTTATGGATGATGTGTTTCACCTAAAGGCACCATTCCAGCCGACCGGTGACCAGCCCCAGGCCATCGACGCCCTGGTACAGGGCATCAATGAGGGGGACGATGCCCAGACCTTGCTGGGCGTTACCGGTTCCGGCAAAACCTTTACCATGGCTAATATCATTGCCCGGTGCAATCGCCCCACGCTGATCCTGGAGCCCAACAAAACGCTGGCCAGCCAGATCTGCACCGAGATGCGCAGTTTTTTCCCGGATGATGCTGTAGAATATTTCGTATCCTACTACGACTACTACCAGCCCGAAGCCTATATCCCGTCCACTGATACCTATATTGAAAAGGACAGCGCCATCAACGATGAGATCGACCGTCTGCGCCACTCGGCCACGGCGGCCTTGTCAGAGCAGCGCAACGTCATCATCGTTGCCAGTGTTTCCTGCATCTACTCCCTGGGCGACCCTATCGATTACCGCAGCATGGTTATCAGCCTGCGTCCCGGCATGCAGATGGAGCGGGACGAACTTTGCAGCCGCCTGGTCAAACTGCAATATGAGCGCAACGACATGAACTTTATCCGCAACAAGTTCCGTGTCAAGGGTGACACAGTGGACATCCACCTGGCCTACAACGATGAATTTGCCATCCGGGTAGAGTTTTTCGGTGATGAGATCGACCGTATCATTGAGTTTGACCCGCTGACCGGCGAGCACAAGAACGTGGTGCGCCATGCCGCTATCTTCCCGGCCAGCCACTATATCGTTGGGCCGGAAAAGATGAAAGAAGGCCTTGCCAAGATTGCCGTCGAGATGGAGCAGCAGGTGAAGAAATTCACCGAGGAAGGCAAACTGCTGGAGGCCCAGCGCATCCAGCAGCGCACCAACTACGATATGGAAATGCTGCAGGAAGTCGGCATGTGCAAGGGTATCGAGAACTACTCGGCTGTGTTGTCGGGCCGCGCCCCCGGCTCCACGCCCACCACGCTGCTGGATTATTTCCCGGATGATTTCCTTTTGATGGTGGACGAGAGCCATGTCATGCTGCCCCAGATCCGCGGTATGTTCGGCGGCGACTACAGCCGCAAGAAGACGCTGGTGGAATACGGCTTCCGCCTGCCATCTGCCTTTGACAACCGCCCGTTGAAATTTGAGGAATTTGAGCAGAAAGTCCACCAGAAAATCTTCGTTTCGGCCACCCCCGGCGATTATGAGCGGGAACACTCCAGCCGCGTGGCCGAGCAGGTCATCCGTCCCACCGGCCTGCTGGACCCCGTCATCATGGTGCGCCCGGTGGAAGGTCAGATTGAAGACCTGCTGGGTGAAATACGTGTGCGTATTGACCGCGGCGAACGCGCCCTCGTCACGACCCTGACCGTCAAGATGGCCGAGGACCTGACAGATTATTTAGAAGATCACGGCGTCAAGACCAAGTACATGCACCACGAGGTCGACACCTTTGAGCGCATGGAAATTATCAAAGACCTGCGCGTGGGCGCCATTGATGTCATTGTGGGCATCAATCTGCTGCGTGAGGGTCTCGACCTGCCGGAAGTTTCGCTGATTGCCATCCTGGATGCCGACAAAGAGGGCTTCCTTCGCAGTGAGACAAGCCTTATCCAGACCATTGGCCGCGCAGCCCGCAATGCCAACGGCGTAGTGCTGATGTACGCTGATGAAGTGACCCCCAGCATGGAGCGCGCCATCATGGAGACCGAGCGCCGCCGTGCCATCCAGGACGCCTACAACAAAGAGCATGGCATCACCCCCAAGACCATCGTCAAGGCCATCGGCGGCGGGCTGGAGATCAGCATGAGCGAGGAAAACAAGCGCATGCGCCAGCACCGTATGAGCCGCGTGGAACGCCAGCAGACGATTGAACGCCTGACCAAAGAGATGAAAGAAGCCGCGCGCCTGCTGCAGTTTGAGCTGGCAGCCCAGCTGCGCGACGAGATTGCCCGGCTGGAGCGCGGGGAAGACCCTACCGCAGCCGATACCAGTGAGCGCAAGGCGACTGCCAAAAAGCGCAAGGGAAGAGGGAAATACAAAAGTTGAGCACCGAAGTGAAAGAGACAAAGCGCCGATCGAAGATTCAAATCGACCCCAACAACCGCATCGTCATCAAGGGCGCGCGGGAGCACAACCTGAAAAACGTCGACCTGACGCTGCCCCGCAATAAGCTGATCGTCATGACAGGACTTTCCGGCTCCGGCAAGTCCAGCCTTGCCTTTGACACCATCTACGCCGACGGCCAGCGCCGCTATATGGAGAGCCTTTCCAGTTACGCCCGCCAGTTCCTGGGCCAGATGGAAAAGCCCGATGTGGACGAGATCACCGGCCTTTCGCCGGCCATCTCCATCGACCAGAAGACCACCAGCCACAACCCACGTTCCACCGTGGGCACCGTGACCGAAATTTACGACTACCTGCGCCTGATGTATGCCCGCATTGGCGTGCCTCACTGCCCGATCTGCGGGCGGGAGATCACCCAGCAGTCTATTGATGAGATGGTCGACGAGGTGATGAAGCTGCCGGAGCGCACCCGCTTCCAGGTGCTGGCCCCCGTAGTCCGTGCCCGCAAAGGCACCCAGGCCAAGGAGCTGGACGCCGCCCGCCGCGCCGGTTTTGTACGTGTGCGCATTGACGGCAACATGTACGATCTGAGCGAGGAGATCAACCTCGAAAAGAACATCAAGCATACCGTGGAGATCGTGGTCGACCGCCTGGTCATCAGCGATACAGTGCGCGGCCGTCTGGCAGATTCCATTGAGACCGCCCTGGCCCAGGCAAACGGCCTGGTCGTTATCGATGTCATTGGCGGCGAGCCGATGATGTTCAGCCAGAGCTATGCCTGCCCGGAGCACGGCATCTCGGTGGAAGAATTGACGCCCCGCATGTTCAGTTTCAACAACCCCTTTGGTGCCTGCGAGAAGTGCACGGGCCTTGGCACCTTTATGAAGGTCGACCCTGCCCGCGTCATCCCGGACAAGCGCAAATCCATCCGCGAAAGCGCCATCAAAGCCAGCGGCTGGTACTATGCCGAGGGTTCCATCTCCGAGATGACCTACAAGGCCCTGGGCAAGCGCTACGGCTTTACGCTGGATACTCCCATCAAGGATTTCAGCAAAGAAGCCCTGCATGCCCTACTGTACGGCACCGGCGATGAGCGCATTGAGATGCAGCGCGAGAGCATGTTTGGCTCCGGCACCTACTACAACCAGTTCGAAGGCCTGGTTCCCAACCTGGAGCGCCGCTTCCGTGAGACCAACAGCGAGTGGGTCAAAGAGGAGATTGCCCTGGTCATGTCCAGCGAGGAGTGCCCTGCCTGCCATGGCCGCCGCTTAAAGCCCACCAGCCTGGCCGTCACGGTCGGCGGCATCAACATTGCCGATTTCTGTGATAAGAGCGTGACCGAGGAGTTGAAGTTCATCGAGAACGCCAAGGTCAGCGCAAAGGATGAGATGATCGGTGCGCCGATTTTTAAAGAAGTGCGCGAACGTCTGGGCTTTTTACAGAGCGTAGGTTTGGGCTATCTGACCCTGTCTCGCGGCGCGGCATCCCTGTCTGGCGGTGAGAGCCAGCGTATCCGCCTGGCCACCCAGATCGGCAGCGCGCTGACCGGTGTGCTGTACGTGCTGGACGAGCCGAGCATCGGCCTGCACCAACGCGACAATGATAAACTGATCGCCACCATGAAGCGCCTGCGCGACCTGGGCAACACCTTGATCGTGGTCGAACACGATGAGGATACCATGCGCCAGGCTGATTATATTGTGGATGTCGGCCCCGGTGCCGGTGTGCACGGCGGCGAGATCGTAGCTGCGGGCAGCGTGGCAGACATCTGCAAGGTCAAGCGCAGCATCACCGGCGCGTATCTTTCGGGCCGAAAGTATGTGGAAGTGCCTGAGACCCGCCGTCCCGGCAACGGCAAGTTCCTGCGGGTGGTCAAAGCCCACGAGAACAACCTGCAGGACATTACTGTGGATTTCCCGCTGGGCAAGATGGTCTGCGTGACCGGCGTGTCCGGTTCCGGCAAATCCACGCTGGTCAATGAGATTTTGTATAAGACGCTGGCGGCCGCGCTGAACGGCGCCCGCAGCCGCCCCGGCCAGTGCGAAGCCGTCGAGGGCATGGAGTGGGTGGACAAGGTCATCGGCATCGACCAGTCGCCCATTGGGCGCACACCGCGCTCCAACCCAGCCACTTATACCAGTGTGTTCGGGGACATTCGATCGCTGTTTGCCAACACGCAGGACGCCAAAATGCGCGGCTATGGCCCCGGACGTTTCAGCTTTAACGTCAAGGGCGGCCGCTGCGAAGCCTGCGAGGGCGGCGGCATTTTGCAGATAGAGATGCACTTTTTGCCGGACATCTTTGTGCCCTGCGATGTCTGCAAAGGCAAGCGCTACAATCGCGAAACACTAGAAGTCAAGTACAAGGACAAGAGCATTTCCGACGTACTGGATATGACGGTGGAGGAGGCCTGCGTCTTTTTTGCCAACATCCCCAAAATTGCCCGTAAGCTGCAGACGTTGCAGGAGGTTGGCCTTGGGTATATCCAGCTGGGTCAGGCCGCTACAACGCTTTCAGGCGGCGAAGCCCAGCGCGTTAAGCTGGCCAACGAGCTGGCTCGCCGGGACACCGGGCAGACCGTGTATATCCTGGATGAGCCCACCACCGGCCTTCATGTGGCCGACGTGCATCGCCTGGTCAAGGTGCTGGACAAGCTGGTGGATGCCGGCAACACGGTCATCATCATTGAGCACAACCTGGATGTCATCAAGCGCGCCGACTATATCATCGACCTTGGCCCCGAGGGCGGCAGCGGCGGCGGTACGGTCGTTGCCACCGGCACGCCCGAGGAAGTGGCCGAGAACCCCAACTCCTTCACCGGCCAGTACCTCAAACCCATGCTGGCCCGCGCCAAAGAGCTGCAGGAAAAAGCCAAATAAGATTTTGTAAGAAGCCCCCAGCCTGTTGTACTTGAACAGGCTGGGGGTTGTTTATTCTGTCATATCTTCTTTTTTCGCCGGGATCTTTGTCTCTGCCATTTCCGATACATCCGGCATGACGCTGTTTTTGGCCACCGGGATGAACCGCTTGGCAAACTTACCCTTGCCGCGGCTGCGCACATAAAAGTAGCCGATGATGGAGAAGGTCAGCGCGCCGATAAAGTTGACGAACAGATCCTCCATCGTATCCAGCAGGCCGATGTCCAGGTACCCGCCCTGGCCCAGGGCTGTCTGGGTGCCGTCCGCCTGCACGACAATTACATCAGTGATGTTGTGCAGCACCACCGGGTGGTTGCCGCCGGTAGGGTCCAGCATGATGGAGCCGATACTCTGTACCACGGTGTCCTTCTGCATATCCAAAAAGAACAGCTGGTCCATCGTGCACTCAAAAAATTCCCAAATGACGCCGACGGTCATCGAAAAGCAGAACGCCACAATGGCCAGATACAGCGGCGACAGGTGGAATCGCGCGCTGTTGTGCCGGTTCAAAATATCCAGCAGGGAGAAGCCGATGGCCGCGCAGAGAAACCCGTTCAGCGTATGCAGCACCGTGTCCCAGTAGGGGAAGGTGACGTAGTATGCGCCAATCTCGCCCATGATCTCCGCCGCATAAATAAACAGCAGGATGATGATTTCGAGGGTGTTTGGCAGTGCAATATCTAACTTTCGCTCCAGCATACTGGGTACCATAAACAGGAACAGCGTCAGCACACAGAGAAAGACGTTCTCAAAATTGCGGTTAAAAATCTGCGCCAACATCACCAGGATAACCGAAGCCCGCAGCAGGATATACACCAGCGTGACCGAGCGTTTTGTCCGCCAGGCATCCTGAAAGGCCTCGCGTTTTTGCTGCTTTTTACTTTCCATTCCTTCTCCTTTAATCCAGGGTAAAATCTTTCGGGTCCAGCTCCGGCAGCACCTGGCGGTGCGGTACACGCATCAGCGGATCGTAGCTGAACTTACGGCAGCAATAGTAAGGGGATACTACACCTTTTTGCTTGCACAGGATCATCTTGGGGTCGGCGGCAGGGGCGCCGTGCAGGCAATAGGCGCAGGCGGGAGCAATTTTACTGCCATAATAGGGTTTTCTAAACATATCCTCACCTTATCGTGCAAAATTATACTTATATTGTATTATAAATGTTTTTGTAACCTTTGTAAAGCAGTGTGCAAAGAAACACCGCCGCCACCACAGCGGCATCCGGCGGCAGGCGGCACATTGGTACGACCCGCGGGGCCAGCGTGCTGAACACGGTCTGCTCCTGCGGCAGCGCCCAAAGCAGCAGGCGCACCAGCAGGGGAAAGAGGACGGCATGCAGCAGGCGGCTTATGGCAAGCATCCGCATCGGCACCCGGCCTTGCAGCAACAGCCGCAGCTGGCCCCATACGGAGAATCCCAGCAGGCTCATCGCCAGACAGATGCCGTATAGCGCCGCCTTGCCGCCAAGGGCTGCGAACGCCGCGCACCCGGCTGTGATTTCACACGCCGCGCTGACGCAGGCCGCGGCGGAGTCAGGCAAGGGCGTAACCGACAATAAAACACCTGCCGCCACGCGGAAAAAGATTACACAGCCGCAAAGATCCAGGCAGGTGGAAGCGGCGGACGCTATTGCCGTTGGCAGGGATATTTCTTGCTTTTCCTTTTTGCACGGCACCTCTCTTACCCCGTGTGCATCCGCTTTAGGCAGCATCGGCAGGCAAAACCCCGCTGCCAGCAGGTTGGCCGCCAGCTGCCCTGCATACAGCAGTGCTCCCAGTGAGGTACTGCCCAACAGCAGCCCGCCGATATAACCCACCACGAACCCGGGGCCGGAGCAGCAGCCCAGCATCATCAGCAGCGCGGCATCCCGGGCCGATATGCGCCCGGTCACCCGCAGCTGTGCCGTCAGCCGGGCACACACTGCGTACCCGCCCAGCCAGGAGGCCAGCAGCGCTGCGGCTGTATCCTCACTTTGCAGGCCCAGCAGACGGGCCTGCGGGCGCAGCAGAGCTTTCGGTAAGGCCATGCCCACCAGCAGCTCACACACCACCATAAAGGGGAACAGCGCCGGGAGCAGGCTGCCCACACACAGCCGGGCACCGTCCGCAAAACCCTGTGCCGCTGCCTGCGGCCTGCTTAGCAGCCCCAGGCAAAGCAGGGCCAGCGCCGCCACTTCCAACCGCTGCCGCCGCAAAAGATGGTTCATAACTCGCTGCCCTCCGCGTATATTGTTACTGAAATTGGGACTTTTTGCAAAGGAGGGAACGCCGATGAAGCCGCGCAAGCTGACCAAAAAGCGTTCCCGCCAACTGCTGCCCTCCCCGGGGGATCTGTTTGCTCAGCCGCCCGCCGCCTTTTATCGCCTGCCGGAATTTGAATTGCGCGGCAGCAGCCTGCTGACCCGCGGCTGCCGCCGGGTGCTGGAATTCGGCCCCGAAAAGATATGCCTGGACATGGGCAGCTTTACAGTAACATTTTATGGCGCGGCGCTGCAAATAGAATCCCTGACCGGAAAAAGCCTGATCCTGACCGGCAAGATCCGCCGCATCGACTTTGCCAACAAGTGGGGTGAGGAGCCATGAAGACCCGCCTGCACACCGCCGATGTGCTGACCTTTACGCTGACCGGCGCGGAACCCCAGCGCGCCCTGACACTGGCGGCCCTGCATGACATTCGGCTGTTCCATATCCGTGCGTTGCCCAGCGGAGTTCAGGCGCAGATTGCCGGGGTCGATTGGCCGCGGCTGCAAGCGCTGCTGGGGGACGACCGCTGGACCGTAAAGCTGCTGCGGTGCCGCGGGCCGGGCGGATTTTTGGAGCAGCTGGCCTTACGTCCCGGCCTGCCACTGGGTGCAGCCTGGGCATTTTTGGTGACACTACTGCTCAGCCGTTTTGTCTGGACGATCGATTTTGAACCGCTGGATGCCGACGCACAAGCCAGCCTGCGCCAGCTTTTGGCAGGGCAGGACATCTGTGAGGGCACACTGCTGACCAAGGACGCCCTGGCTCAGGTCCAGGCCCTCGCCCTGCAGCAAAGCGACCGCTTTGGCTGGATCAGCCTAAATTTCACCGGTGGCCGCCTGTTTGTGGAAAGTACCGAGGCCGAGCACCAGACCATAGAAGCCCCGCCGACCCAGACCGCACTGTACGCGGCAGCGGCGGGGGAGGTCACCGCCATTGAAGCCGAAAGCGGTTTTTGTGCCGTGACCGTCGGCCAGCAGGTGCAGGCGGGGGACCTGCTCGTAGATGTGCAGCGATTGGACCGCAAGGGTAACCCGGTGCTGCAGGGGGCCTCCGGCCGGGTGTTGGCCCGGGTAGAGAAAAGCTACAGCGCCGCACAGCCCTACTATCCCACACAGCTCACGCTGACCGGGCGCAGTGCTGCCGCAGAAAGCTGGCAACTGCTGGGACGGGAGCTTTACCGGACAGAGGCGCCCGCCGACTACACCGGCACCACCGAGATCGACTACCTGCCGTTGCACATCGGCCGCGTCACGCTGCCGGGCGTTATCCAGCGCACAAACACCTGGGAAACTGCCGCCACGCCCTGCCACTACAGCGAGTCCACCGCCCAAGCACTGGCCCTGCGAGCCTGCCGGGCACAGCTGTACAGGGAGTTCCCGGACGCTATCATCGAAGCAGAACGCCGCAGTATCGACCCAGGAGAGGATGCCGCGGCCTGCACTGTGACCTACATTTTTTGCGCAAATATCGCCGAAAAGCCGTAAAATTATACCACTTTTTCCCTGCTCTTGTAGGAACGTCAAAAGGCGTCGAAAAATTTTGTGCAACATTCACAGTTTCTTTTGTAAAAAACTGTGATATAATCTAAATGTAGAAATGTAGTACGCAGGGAGGATCACCATTTGGCAGAGCGTTCTATTGAACTGGACAGCATCGAGCTGGCCGCCGCGATTTTTGGCAATTGCGATCAAAATATCCATCTTCTAGAGAAGGAGTTTCACGTAACCGCTGTGTGCCGTGGCTCTGTGCTGCGGTTCACCGGTGCCGAAGCGGACGTTGATGCCGCCGCTCACGCGGTGGACGGCATGGTTACCCTGATGGAAAATCACACCCCGCTGGAAGAACAGACCGTGCGCTACTGCATCAGCCTGGCCCGCGGGGGCGAGGATAAGCGCCTGCGGGAACTGACCGACGATTTCGTTGCTGTCACCGCCAAGGGCCGCCCCATCCACCCCAAGACCCTGGGGCAGAAGGAATACCTGGCCGCCATCCGCAGCCACGCCATTACCTTCGGCGTGGGGCCTGCGGGTACCGGCAAAACCTACTTGGCGGTCGCCATGGCGGTAAAGGCCTTTAAATCCAAGGATGTCAGCCGCATTATTCTGACCCGCCCTGCGGTAGAAGCAGGCGAAAAACTGGGCTTTCTGCCCGGCGACCTGCAAAACAAGGTCGACCCCTATCTGCGCCCGCTGTATGACGGTTTGTTTGACCTGCTGGGGGCGGAGACCTTCCAGAAATTGTTTGAAAAACAGGTCATTGAGGTAGCACCCCTGGCCTACATGCGCGGCCGCACGCTGGACGATGCCTTTATCATTTTGGACGAAGCGCAGAACACTACACCTGAGCAGATGAAGATGTTCCTGACACGTATGGGCGTGGGCAGCAAGGTGGTCGTGACCGGCGACGTGACCCAGGTCGACCTGCCGGATAAAGTGCGCAGCGGCCTGGTGGACGCCTTGCAGGTGCTGCGCGACGTGGACGGCATTGCTCAGGTGCGCCTGACCGAGAAAGACGTTGTGCGCCACCGCCTGGTGCAGCAGATCGTCAAAGCCTATGAAAAAGCCGCAGCCGGCACGCTGCGTTGAAACTGAACCAATACACAATCACATAAACAGGAGGTTGATCCCTATGTCCAATAAGGTGTTGATCACGAACGATCAGAATGTTGTAAAGATCCCCTCAGGGCTGCGTATCCTCATCCGCCGCAGCTGCAATGCTGTGCTGGACTTTGAAAAGTTCGACGGTCCCGCGGAGATCAGCGTTACCTTTGTGGATAACAACCGCATCCACGAGCTGAACAATGAGTACCGCCACAAGGACTCTGCCACCGACGTGCTGAGCTTCCCCCTTGGTGAAAACGGCGAGTATGACATCGACGAGGACAACGGCTGCAAGCTGCTGGGCGACATCGTCATCTCGATGGAGCGCGCCATGGAGCAGGCTGAGCTGTACGGCCACAGCCTGCAGCGCGAGGTTGCATACCTGACTGTTCACTCGATGCTGCATCTGCTGGGCTACGACCACGAGGCCGGCGGGCTGGAGGCTGTGCGTATGCGCGAGAAAGAAGAAGCTGTGCTGATTCAGCTGGGCCTGCCGCGCACCGTTTCCTACACCAGCGATGAGATCTGATTTAGCGCGCTTTGCGCGCGGCTTTGTCTACGCGTGGAACGGCATCTACGCCGCCATCAAAGAGGAACGGAACTTCCGTTTTCACCTCTGCGCTGCGCTGTATGCCTTTGTGGCCGCTTACTGGGCCGGGCTGAGCGCCGTGGAAACAGCGCTGATTGCATTGTGCGTGGCGGCTGTTATGGCGTTGGAACTGATGAACTCCGCCGTAGAGCGTGCCGTGGACAAGCCCGATACCACCCACTGGTGGACCGCCGGGGCCGCCAAGGATATGGCAGCCGGGGCTGTGCTGGTAATGGCCATCGGTACCATCATTGTGGCTGCCTGTCTGTTTGGGCCGCGGCTGGGGGTGCTTTGGGGTGTTTTTACCGCGCACTGGACCCGCCCGGCGTGGTTCTTCCTCACGCTGATTTTATTTTACAAATTCATTTTCCGTTCTTCCAATTCAACACAGAAAGGCGAACAACCGAATGGCAAAACCGATTCCTGAAATGCCCAGCAGTGTCTTTGTAGCGCTGGTGGGTCGGCCGAACGTTGGCAAATCCAGCCTGACCAACTACCTTGTGGGCGAGAAGGTCGCTATTGTGACCCAGAAGCCGCAAACGACCCGCAGCCGCATCACCGGCGTTATCACCAAAGGCCCGGTGCAGTATGTGCTGATGGATACCCCTGGCATCCACGCCGCCCGCAACAAGCTGGACGCCCGTATGACCCAGACCGCCGCCGCCAGCCTGAAAGACGTAGACGTGACCATGATGCTGTTTGAGCCGGCCGGGGAGCTGACCGACTCGGAGCTGACGATGATCAAGGCGCTGCAAAAGGGCGGCCCAGCGGTTGCTGTCATCAATAAGGTGGACCTGCTGGACAACTTTGCCGCGCTGGAAGCCCGCAAAAAGCAGGTAGAAGAATTCGGCTGTTTTGACCACATCGTCACCATCTCTGCCAAGGACGGCACAGGCTGCGACGATCTGTTTGCCCTGCTGAAGCCCTATGGCAACGAGGGCCCGCACTATTTTGACGATGACGCCTTCACCGATATGCCGGAGAAAGAGCTGGTGGCTGAACTGGTGCGCGAAAAGGCGTTGCTGTTCATGCGGGAGGAGATTCCCCACGGCATTGCAGTGGTGGTCGAGCGCTTTAAAGAGCGCCCCGACAAGGATCTCATTGACATCGATGTGGACATCTACTGCGAGCGCAAGAGCCATAAGGGTATGATTATCGGCAAGGGCGGCCAAATGCTGAAAAAGATTGCCTCGGCAGCCCGCATGGATATTGAAGAACTGCTGGGTGTCAAGGTCAACCTGCAGTGCTGGGTCAAGGTGCGCGAGGATTGGCGCGATAACGAGCAGCTGCTCAATTCGTTGGGATTCGCCAAGCCCTGACCGCCGCCTGACACCCCGGTCAGACAACTTTTCCGCCACCTCTCATGCTATACTCAAGAGCAGGAAGGGAGGCGGCCGCTATGAAAGACCCCGCCGCGGATTGGGCACGGTTCGTGCAATCCGGCAGTATTTTTGATTATCTCAACTATAAAGCTGGGCAGCTGACGCAGGAGGATGCTTATGCCAATTGCAACAACGGGGCTGATCCTGCGCCAGATCAAGGTGGGGGAGGCGGACCGCATCCTGACGATCCTGACGCCTGATCTGGGCGTCATCTCCGCCTCTGCCAAAGGCAGCATGCGGCTAAAGAATAAGCTGTTCAGCGCCACAGGGCTGTTCTGTTACTCAGAGTTCAGCCTGACCAGCGGCCGCAGCCATTATTTCATCGATACCGCGCAGATCAAAAACGTGTTTCATGGAATTTCCGCCACGGTGGAAGGCATGGGGCTGGCCTCTTATATGGCCGAGATTGCAGCCGAGCTTTCGCCTGCGCCGCCGGAATCGGAAACACAGCTGCGGCTGCTGCTCAACTGCCTGTACATGCTCAGCGAGCAAAAGCGCCCGGTGCGGATGCTGAAAGTGATCTATGAGCTGCGCTCCATGACGCTGGCCGGGTACATGCCCGATGTGCTGGCCTGTTCCGGCTGCGGCAAATACGATGGGGGAGAGTTTTATTTGGATCCTATCGCTGGCAATTTGCTGTGTGCAGCGTGTGCTGACAAGGCGCGGCATCTGCCCAATCTGGACGAAGGCGCGTTGTATGCGCTGCGCCATATCTGTCTGGCCGAGGATAAAAAGCTGTTCTCGTTTACGCTTTCCGATAGCAGCTTAAAAGACCTGTCCCGCGTGAGCGAGCAGTATGTGCTGGCCCACCTAGAACACAAAATGAAAAGCCTTGATTTTTTGAAAACTGTACTCGAATAAGGAGAAGCATTATCCCACATGGATACCGCATATAAAAAAACACTGGAACTGGACAAGGTCCTGGCCCGTGCCGTGCAGCTTTGCGCCTGCCGGGAGACCAAGGAAATGATGCAGGATCTGCAGCCCTGTGAGACCCCTGAGGACGAACGATACGCTCTGGAGCAGACCAACGCCATCAACAGCCTGCTGATCAAAAACGGCAGCCCGCGCTTCGGATCTGTCTCTGAGGTGCGGCGCGTGGTCGCCCATGCCCAAAAGGGCGGCATCCTCTCGATGGGGGAATTGCTGGAAATTGCCGCCACGCTGCGCAATTTTGCAGGCCTGAGCCAGTGGTACGGTCTGAGTGAGCATGACATGATGCCCACCGATGACCTGTTCTATTCTCTGGCGCCGCAGCCGGTGCTGGAGCGCCAGATCTCCGACAGCATCATCTCGCCGGAAGAAATGGCCGACACCGCCAGCACCACGCTGGCCGACCTGCGCCGCAAGATCCGCCAGACCGAGGATTCCATCCGCACCAAACTGGATGCCATCATCAAAAACTCCACCACCAATAAATTTTTGCAGGACGCTGTGGTTTCGCTGCGTAACGGTCGTTATGTCGTGCCTGTACGTGCTGAGTATCGCGGCGAGGTCGGCGGCGTCATCCACGACGTTTCCTCCTCCGGCGCTACCGTCTTTGTAGAGCCTACCGCTGTGGTCGAGGCCAACGCCCGCATCATGCAGCTGCGTGCGCAAGAACAGGAGGAGATCACCCGCATCCTGTCCGCTTTCTCGGCGCAGGTGGGCTCGCTGGAGCCGCAGTTCAGCTACAGCTATGATGCCATGCTGAAGATCGATCTGCTGCTGGCCAAGGCCCGTCTGGCCATTGAGCAGGGGGCCTTCATGCCCGCTGTCAGCGATACCATCCACTTTAAGCTGAATAAGGCTCGCCACCCGCTCATCGACAAGAAAAAGGTCGTGCCGGTGGATATTGCCCTGGGCGACGAATACGACACGCTGGTCATCACCGGCCCCAACACCGGCGGCAAAACCGTCTCACTGAAAACGGCAGGTCTGCTCAACGCCATGGCGCAGTACGGCTTCCTGATTCCAGCACACGAGAGCAGCGTTGTCTGCAGCTTTAGGGAATACCTGGTAGACATCGGCGACGAGCAGAGCATCGAACAGAGCCTGTCCACCTTCTCCGGCCATATGAAGCGCATCAGCGGCATTTTGGAGCTGGCCGGGCACGGCACGCTGACCCTGCTGGATGAACTGGGGGCCGGTACTGACCCCGCCGAGGGCGCTGCGCTGGCTGTCAGTATCCTGGAGCAGCTGCGCCGCCAGGACAGCCTGCTGATGGCTACCACCCACTACGCCGAAATGAAAGTTTACGCGCTGGAAACGCCCGGTGTCGTCAACGCCAGCTGTGAATTCAACGTAGAAACGCTGATGCCTACGTATAAGCTGAGCGTCGGCGTGCCCGGTAAGTCCAACGCATTCCTTATCAGCTCCAAGCTGGGCATCCCGCAGAACATCATCGATGCGGCCCGCAGCCATATGTCCAACGATGATAAGCGCCTGGACAGCGTGCTGGCCCAGCTGGATGATTTAAAGCTGCAGTTGAAGGTTGCTCAGGGTGACGCCGAAAAGGCCCGCTATGAGGCTGAGCATGCCCTGGAAAGCGCCGAGAAGAAGCGTGACGAGCTGATCAAGAAGGGCGAGCAGGAGCTGGAAGACGCCCGCCGCCGCGCCCATGACCTGATGCAGAACGTCCAGAACGAGGCCTACGCCCTGACGGATGAGCTGCGCCGCATCCAGAAAGACGAAAAGACCAGCGCCGCCCAGCGTGCTGTCCGCGCCCGCGAGATTGCCCGAAAGGACACTGAAACACTGCTGAAAAAGACCGATTCCAAGCCTAAGCCCGCCCGTGAGTTCGTGCCCCTGAAAGAGGTGCAGATCGGGCAGGAAGTACTGATTGCCGAGCTGAACCAGCTGGCTACCGTTACCGCCCGGCCTGACCGCAACGGTATGGTAGAAGTACGTGCCGGCATCATGAAAACGAAGGTGCCTCTCTCCGGTCTGTGCGCCCCGGACAAAATGGACAAGTGCCCGGCCCGCGAGCCGCGCCGTTCCAGCACCCACGTGCAACTGGATAAATCCCGCAAGGCCAGCATGGAGATCAACCTGCTGGGCTACACTGTGGATGAAGCTTTAGCCGAGGTGGATAAGTTCCTGGACAGCGGCATGCTGCGCGGCCAGCAGACATTGTACATCATCCACGGCAACGGCACTGGTGCACTGCGCACTGCTATCCAAAAGCACCTGCGCACCCACAAGGCAGTCAAAAGTTTCCGCCCCGGCCGCTATGGCGAGGGTGAAAACGGCGTGACCGTGGTAGAATTGAAATAATACTAGACACTTTATAGGACAAACGCATGTTTTTGCCCATGGCGCTGCAGTGCGCTGGCATGGTACACTTTTAAATATAGAAGCCCTGCACAGAAAAACGAAAGCGAGTGAACCGCTTTGAGCTTGGATTATAATGCAACCCGCAGCTTTACCATGACACTGGCCCACCGTGCGGTGGGGGACATCCGCCGCGGCGGATTCCGACAGCTGCGCAACTACGTAGATATGTGTTCTTCGCTGGCCAAACGGCCGCAGCAGAAGGACTTTTTTGCCTACGCCCAAAAAGCCCTGCAGCGCACCGACAGCTGCTACTACAGCCTGGTGCATAACCTGCTGGACACTGTGGACGAGGATCGGCTTTGCACGGTCGGCGTCAACATGGGTTTTGGCGGGCTGATCTACGGTGCCAGCGAGATGAAAAAGCAGGCCGATGTGGATGGAAAGCCCTTTTCCTGGATCACGGCCGCCCACTGCGGCGACCCGGCCCTCCCGGCGCTGGTAGCAGCCGCCGAGAAAAAGGGCAGCTTTGTCTGGGTGCTGGATGCCACTGAGGGCGACCCTTCCGAGGCTGCCAGCCTGGCAAAGGCGTTCCCCAAGTGTGCGTTCGGCGTGCTGGCCGCGCCGGAAGCCCTGACACCGGA